>JBGSYY010000537.1:0-6180 GCA_041750675.1 Isosphaeraceae bacterium
GGGCGGGCCGGTCGGGGTGGTTCCGTCGATGGCGCTCGAGGCGGCCGAGCGGCGGTTTGTGGGTCTGCACATCAGCAAGGCGGGGAGCGATTCGGAGGCGGTGGCTCGACTGGTTCGGCCGGTTTTCGACGCGCATGGGAATTACGACGAGCATGATCTCGTGCATTTGATATCGGAAGGTCATGCGATTGTGCCGGGATTGCCGCCCGCGAAGGCGGAGGCATTGGCGGGGCATTTGCGAGCGCTGGGAGCGACGGTCGAGGAGGAGTTTCTGAGGCCACATAGCTGGCCGTTGCCCTATGACGAGCATACGAATCCGCTGTCGATCGATTTGACGGCCTTCAACACGTTTATTCTGATTTGCTCGTCGGTGACGATGGTGCTTGCCCTGGCGGCGATTCAGAAGGGGGATCAGGGGCGGATGCGGTTGTTTTTGCTGGCGACGATTTTGATCGGCAGCGTGTTTTTGGGGATTCAGGTTTACGAGTATTACTCGTTGATGAAGGGACACGTTTATCCGATCGGGATCAGTGCCGATGGGCATTTTCAGCCTGGTTCAAGCCTGTTTTCGTCGTGCTTTTTCACGATGACGGGATTTCACGGGGCGCACGTGGCGGGCGGGATCGTGATGCTGGTCTGCCTGTATTTGGCGTCGCTGAAGCGGAATCGGTATACGAAGGAGAGCCACAGTTCGGTGGAGTTGATCGGTTTGTACTGGCACTTCGTGGATCTGGTCTGGATCATCCTGTTCACGGTGGTGTATCTCATTTGATCCGACTGCTGAGGGTGGTCTGCTTTTCCCATCGGAGACGTTCGCGATGACCGAGCCGTACGCGACCCATGAAGCGCAGGAAGAGGCTGAGGCGACCACGCCGTATATTCGGATCTGGGTCGTGTTGCTCGTCTTGACGGTGCTTGAGTATTTCTATGCGAAGATCATGGCCGGGAACATGACGAGCCTGATCGCGGGACTGCTGCTGCTGGCGGGGATCAAGGCGGGGCTGGTGGGTCTTTACTTCATGCATGTGAAATATGAGGGGAAGTGGGTTTACGCGATCATGGTTCCGGTGGGGATTCTGGCGACGATTGTGGTTCTGGGACTGATACCGGACATTGCGACGCCGCATGAGAATCCGATGACGGAGGCGGAGGAGACGGCGTGGTCGGCTCCCTTGAACCCGAGTGATGGATGGGACGCGAGCTTGGTACGTGTCTAGAATGAGAAGTGTGATTTTCCCCGTCTCGCTGTGCATCCCGCCCGGTGCTCTTGCAGGAACGGTTCGAACATTCGCGCCGTAATGATCGATCATGCAGTCAACGACGACTTATCGGCCGGGTTTGCTCGCGGTCGCGGGCACGGTGGCGGCGGCGTTCTTTATTTGTCTGGCGACGGTGGGCCGGAGTCCGGCGCTGCCGCGACGCGCGGCGAGTGATCTGAGTTCAACCCCCCTAACCCTCGGCGAATTTTCCTGGACGGAGCGATCCGGGAACACGGTGTCGCAGGACGATTTGGCGAATGACGTGTGGATTGGGTCGTTCATTTTCACACGTTGTCGGGCGTCGTGCCCGCGGATCACGGCGGTGAACAAGGGGATTCAGGGGAAGTTGGAAGGGACGGGAGTTCGGCTGGTGAGTGTGAGCGTTGATCCCGAGTACGATACGCCGGAGGTTTTGGCGGAGTATGCCCGGGGATTTGGGGCCGATCGTGAGCGATGGTTGTTTTTGACGGGGCCCAAAGCGGACTTGCATCGCTGGATTTTGGATCGGTTCAAGGTTCCGGCACGGGATTCGACGGAGTCGGAGATTAGCGAAGGGGCGGAGGAGGTGGCGCATAGTTCGAAGCTAGCGCTGGTGGATCGAGGAAATCAGGTGGTGGGGTATTTCAACGCCGATGATCCGATCGAGGTGGAGGCGTTGATCGCGCGGGCGCGGCGGATGGACTCGGTCCTGGCGTCCATTCTGCCGACCTGGAACGCGGTGCTGAATGGGGCGTGCGGGGTGGTGTTGCTGCTGGGGTGGACTCGGATTCGGGCGGGGAGGGTGCGGGCGCACGCGGCGTGCATGGTGACGGCGCTGGTGCTATCGGCGATTTTCCTGGTGAGTTACCTGTATTACCACTTCGGCGTGGTGCATGGGAGTGTTCCGTTTCAGGCTGAGGGTCGCGGGATTCGGATGACGTATTTCACGATCTTGCTGTCGCACACGGTGTTGGCGGCGGTGATGGTGCCGATGATCGTGATGACGGTTCTTCTGGCGTGGAAGCGTCAGTTCGCGGCGCATGCGCGGATGGCGGGGCTGACGTTTCCGATCTGGGTGTATGTGTCGGCGACTGGGGTTGTCGTATACTGGATGTTGTATCGAATGCCGGTGGGTAGCCTGGGAATCGTCGGCGTTTGAACGGAGGCTGAAGGCGGTGCAACCGGAACACGCCGTATACCTGATTCCGTTGTTTTTGGTGCCGGTGTTTGTGTGGGTTTGGCGCAAGCGGAGGACGGTCTGAGATGATTCGACGTGTGCTCTCGATCGCGGTCCTCGCTGGGATTTTGGGATTGAGCGGTGCGACTGTGGCTCGTGCGTGTCCTTCGTGCAAGGAGGCGATGGCTTCGCAGGGACCGGCGGAAGCCGCGCGGTTGCGATCGGGGTATTTTTACAGCATTTTGCTGATGATTGGGACGCCGTTGACGCTGGCGAGTGTGGGGATTTATTGCGTCAGGCGGGCGGTGAAGAGCGGGGCGATTCCGGAGCTTTGAGAGCTTTCGCGACTGAGTGGCTTCGCTCAAGCGGATCGTAGATGACCGGCCGGGGTGTTTTCGGCGAGGTCGGCGGCCATTTCGGTGACGGCGGTTTCGACGGCGCGTTGCCAGTTAGCGTCGTGGGGTGAGCGCAGGTCGTTGCGGAGGTGGGCGAAGGCGAGGCCGCGGGAGCTGTTGACGATCGCGCCGAGGCCGTGGGCGTCGAAGGCGGTGGCGACGTCTCGGGCGGAACCGCCCTGGGCACCGTAGCCGGGGATGAGGAAGAGAACGCCGGGCATGGCCTGGCGGAGCTCGGCGATTTGCTCGGGATAGGTGGCACCGACGACGGCGCCGAGGAGACTGTAGCCGGAGCCGTCGCAGTGGGGTTTCGCCCAGTGTGCGAGGTGTTCGGCGACGTGTCGGTAGAGGGGTTTGCCGTCGGCGACGAGGTCCTGGAAGTCGCGTGCGGAGGGGTTGCTGGTGCGGACGAGGGCGAAGAGGCCGTTGCCGGATCGGCTGGCGGCTTGGACGAAGGGATTGACGCCGTCGGAGCCGAGGTAGGCGTTGATGGTGAGGGCGTCGGCGGGCCAGGGAGCGTTGGCAGCGTTGAGGTCGTCTTCGTGGGCGGCGAGATAGGCTTCGGCGTAGCCTTCGGCGGTGCTGCCGATGTCGTTTCGCTTGCCGTCGAGGATGACGAGGAGGCGTCGGGTGCGGGCGTAGACGAGGGTGTCGCGGAGGGCGGACATTCCCTCGGGCCCTTGGTTTTCGTAAAAAGCGGCCTGAAATTTGACGGCGGGAACGCGGCCGGTGAGGACGTCGATGAGTTGGAGGCCGAAGGTGCGGAAGGCGTCGGCGCGGCCGGCGCGGGTATCGGGAAAGGCGTTGCGCAGAGGCTCGGGGAGCATGGAGAAGCGGGGGTCGATGCCCGCGACGATGGGGTTTCCGACCTGGCGACACGCGGCGATCAGCCGGCTTGCGAACGGCACGATGTGGACCCTCGACGGTGGACCTTCGTTGACAGGGCGTGGAGAAACCCTAGAATACTCGAATCAGTCGGCCTTGCCGATTGGTGGACGGGCCGTAGCGCAGCCTGGCTAGCGCGCTTGCTTGGGGTGCAAGAGGTCAGGAGTTCAAATCTCCTCGGCCCGACTGGCTAAGAGTCGCCGACCGTGAAGGTGGGCGGCTCTTTTTTTTTGGAGTTGAGAGGGGTCGCCTCGCGGTGCTCGATGGGTGAGCAGCGGAGGGTCGCGATACGATGTCGCGTCAATTAGCATAAGGATCGGCTGTGACGTTGGGCCGCAGAGAGATTACGGGTCGAAGGTTGTGAATCGGGAGGCGTGTGTCATGTGGGTGCAATGCATCGCGGCGGTCCTGGGAGTTGTTTTTGGGGGAGGGATTGCGCCCGGCACGAGGTTGGAGGAGCCGGCGCGAGCGTATATTGATGGGAGCGGGCCGGGTTGGAAGGCTTTGAATGAAGCGGATTTCGTGGCGGTCAACGGCGAGGAAGATACGTGGAGCTGGGCGGACGGGGTGATTCGTTGCACGGGGATGCCGGTGGGCGTGACGCGATCGGTGAAGCCGTATACGAACTTTGAGCTGGTGGTGGAGTGGCGTCATCTGAAGTCGGCTGGGAATTCGGGCGTGTTTTTGTGGGCGCCGGAGGACGCGCTGACCGGGCTGAAGCCGGGGCAACTGCCGCGTGGTGGGATCGAGTGCCAGATTCTTGACCACGGGTATGCGGATCAGTTTGAGAAAGAGACGGGGAAGCCGGCGGACTGGTTCACGACGAACGGTGATGTGTTTCCGGTGGGGACCTCGACGATGACGCCGTTTGCGCCGACATCGCCGGATGGTTCACGGAGTTTTCCGACGAAGGCGCTGAGCAAGGGCGTGGGGGAGTGGAATCACTACTACATTCGTGGGATCAATGGCGAGGTGAGGCTCTGGGTGAACGGCGAGGAAGTGTCGGGGGGCGCGAACTGTGCGCCGGGATCGGGCTATTTGTGTCTTGAGTCGGAAGGGTCGCCGGTCGAGTTTCGCAATTTGAAGATTCGCGAACTGCCGTGAGGGTGGTTGGGTAGCAAGCGACGGGTCCCTTGAAGGATCAAAAGATAAGAATACTCGCATGCACGAGCGATCGTTGGTGGCTGCGCTACTGGAACAAGTTGAGGCACGGATGCGAGAGCATGGCGCGTTGAGTGTCGCGGCGATTCACGTGGCGATTGGGGAGATGGCTGGCGTCGAGCCGGAGCTGTTTCGATTGGCGTTTGAGGAGATGGTCGAGGAGAGCGGAGCGCGTGGCGGAGAGATGAGGAGTCGGGTGGTGGCGTTAAAGGTGGAGTGCGAGTCGTGCGGTCACGTTTTTCGGCCCGAGCGATTTCGGTTTGAGTGTGCGGTGTGCGGCGGGTTGAGGACGAAGGTGCTTGAGGGGGACGTTTTGATTCTTGAGCGGCTGGAGCTTGAGATACCGGATTGATGGGGGAGTGACGTGGTTGGGATTGCCCTGCTTCCAAGGTCGGCGATTGGATCGCTAGAGTGATGAGGTTGAGGAGACGCCGCGTTGCCTTGTGGGAGGCGGGTGGCCGCTGGTTGGGCGGGTGTCGAGAGAGGCATTGATGGCGCGCACGACGGTTGAGATCCAGAGTGACATTCAGGCCGAGCGCAAGGCGGCGGCGGAGCGGTTTCGTTTGGAGAATGAGCAGCGGGGAACACTGGTTGTTCGCCTGGTGTCGTCGCCGGGGGCGGGGAAGACGACGTTGCTACAGGCGACGGCGCGGGCGTGGGCCGGGCGGTTGAAGATGGGGGTGCTGGTGGGAGACATTGCGACGGATCGCGATGCGCGTCGGCTTGATGGGCTCGCTCCGGCGGTTCAGATCACGACGGGCGGGGCGTGTCATCTGGAGTTACCGCTGGTGGAGCAGGCGCTGCCGAGTTTGACGGGGGGGCCGTTTGACGTTCTGTTTATCGAGGACGTTGGGAACCTGGTGTGTCCGGCCTCACACGATCTGGGCGAGCATGTGCGGGTGACGTTGCTGAGTGTGACCGAGGGTGATGATAAGCCTGGGAAGTATCCCAAGATGTTCCGGACGAGTCAGATGCTCTTGATCACGAAGTCGGACTTGCTTCCGTATGTACCGTTTTCAATAGATGCGGCCGTCGCCGACGCTCGGGCGATCCAGCCGGAGTTGACGGTTCATGTGATCAACGCGCTGGGGACCGAGGGAATCGAGGGCTGGTGCGCGGAACTGGAGCGGCGGCGAGCGGCGCTGCTTTAATGGAATCGGATTCGGGGTGCTGTCGCGTGTTGGGGACGATGTTAAACAATTGGTTGCGTTTGTGGGACGCGATGGTTAGATTCAGCTTTCGCGTTACTGCGGAGAGAAGGCTGCTCGCTTCGAGAGGTGAGAATGATGCTCTCGTTTCAGCCGAGGAACGGTCTGAATTGTGA
>JBGSYY010000538.1:0-6140 GCA_041750675.1 Isosphaeraceae bacterium
GCTGCGGGTCTGTCACCACACGGACAGACCCGCAGCCGGCTTTGTTCTTTCACACATCAACCATACCGATCGCTTCATTGCGACCCACCGATCTCTTTCGCTAAACTTCCCGGCGCAGCCAAACTCCCATCACCCGCCGAGCTATTGCGCTCCAGACAGACCAGTTTCGCGGATGTCATCCCCGCGCAGGCGGGGATCCATGGTTTTCACAGCCCTCGCACGGGATCTCCGCCTGCGCGGGAGTGACTTCGGGCAACCCCGTATCGAAACCGAACAACCTGAAGGTCAATAACCCACCAATGGCTCCCCTCGTCGCCTTCGGCTTCTCGGCTCTTATGATTATATGCGCTGGAATCTATCTCACTCGCTACGCCGATGCCATCGCCGAGCTGACCGGCCTGGGCCGCCTCCTCGTCGGCAGCATCCTCCTCGCCGGCGCGACCTCCCTGCCTGAATTGACCATCGACCTCAACGCCATTCGCCTTGGTTTTCCCAACCTCGCCGTCGGCGACCTGGTCGGCAGCGGCATGTTCAACCTCCTCATCCTCGCACTGCTCGACCTGAGTCAAAACTCACGCGGAACGATGCTCTCTCGCAGCTCCGCCGCCCACGCCCTCTCTGGCACCATGAGTCTTGTCATGGCCGCACTTGTCGCCATGTTCCTCCTCCTCGGCGAACGCCTCGGTCCCATCCCGTTCGGCCGACTCGGGATCGGCACCCTCGTCATCGCCGCCGCCTACATCTTCGGCGTGCGTCTGGTCTATTTCGATCAGCGCTTTGCCGCTCGCGCTGTTCGCCAGACCGGCGTTTCCATTCCCAAATCCTCGATTCACACTCTTCCCGAAGCCATCATCGGCTTCGTCATCGCCGCCGGCATCATTGTCCTCATCGGCCCCACAATGGCCGAGGCCGCCGGCGATCTGGCCAAGCAAACCGGCCTCGGCGATTCGTTCCTGGGAAACACGCTCGTCGCCTTCTCCACCTCGCTGCCCGAGTTGGTCGCCTCCATGACCGCCGTCCGCATGGGCGCCTTCGACCTCGCCATAGGCAACATCTTCGGCTCCAACACCTTCAACATGGTGCTCCTGCTCCCCCTCGACCTCGCCTACCCCCACCCGCTCTTGGCCCACGTCTCATCCACTCACATGATGACATGCCTGTTCGTCATCATCGTCACCAGCGTCGTCGTCATGGGCCAGCTCTTCCAGTCCGAACGCCGTCGCAAATTCATCGAGCCGGACGCCTTCCTCGTCCTCGGCCTGATCGGCCTCTGGTTGATCACCCTCTACGCCCTGCGCTAAGCGCAGCCAAGGGCCGCCGACCATCCGCCCTCACCAACGCCACAGCGCCGTCGCCCACGTAAGCCCCGCACCAAACCCGCACGTCAACAGCAGGTCGCCCCTCTCCACCTGGCCGTCCCGTACCAGCTCATCCAGGGCGATCGGGATCGAACCGCCCGACGTATTTCCATATCGATCCAGATTCTTGAACACATTCTCACGCGGGATGTTCAAAACATCCGTCGCCGCGTGAATGATTCGTACGTTCGCCTGGTGCGGGATAAACCACCGAACGTCGCTGACCGTCCGCTCCGCCCGTCTCAACACAGTCTGCGTCGAATCCGCCAGTATCCGCACCGCCCACTTGAAAACCGCCCGGCCGTCCATTGTCAGATAGTGAAGTCCCTGCTCAATCGCCTCAACCGAAGGAGGCAACCGGCTCCCACACGCCGGCCGATTCAAGAGGTCTCCACCCGCCCCATCCGCCCCGAACTGATACGCCACCATCCCCTGATCCGGCTCGCCTCGCGAAAGCAAAGCCGCTCCCGCCCCATCGCCAAACAAGGGGTAGCTCTTCGGATCGCGCGGATTGATCACCCGGCTGTTGCAGTCGCCCCCAATCACCAGCACATTTCGACACGTCCCCGCCGCTACAAACTGCGAACCCGTGATCAGCGCATAACTAAATCCCGAACACGCCGCCTGCAAGTCAAACGCCGGGCACGTCAGCTTCAGTTGATCCTGGACAATGCAGGCCGTCGACGGAAACGCCATGTCCGGCGTCATCGTCCCCACAATCACGAGGTCAATCTCCGAGGGCGGCACTCCCGCCACCTTCAGGCATCGCTGCGCCGCCTGCACACACAGGTCACTCGTCGCCTGATGCGGCGCGGCGAATCGCCGCTCATGAATCCCCGAACGGCTGACAATCCACTCCGGATCGAAACCGTACAGCTCGCACAGATCACCGTTGGTGACCACGCGTTCAGGGACATAACTGCCGGTGCCAAGTATCCGAACGCCAAGCAGCGTGCTGGGCCTCGGCGTTGTCGGGCTGGGACCTGTGCTCATTACCAACCGCGTGATCGGTCCATCAAGAATCGAGAAGAGGTTCTCACCCAGCCCGGCCCCGCAAAACCCTTAGGTAATGGCACGCCGCGTCACACCGGCACCGAAGCTTCGGCAAGCCGGCTGCAAACCGCACCATCCCTCGGAAGGCGTCGGCGTGGTCGGCCGGCTGGCAAGACATGAGGACTTGTCATGATAGCCCCCGCTGGCAATCATGACCAGTGCAATGTCCAACCCACACGCGATCCGCTTCCGCAAAGCCTGGACCCTCGAATGCCCACCCGGCACCCCCGCCGGTCGGCTCGATCTCCCCGCCGCGCCCCTCCAACTTACGCAGCCCTTCGTGCTGATCCGCCAGTGGAGTCTCCCTCCTCGCCTCCCCGCCCACGCCTCGCTCAGTCTAGAGCTCGCCCAGCTCCCCGGCCTTCGCTCCGTGCGACTCAACGGCGCAACCCTCTCCTCGCTCCTCTCGCCCACCCCGTTACCCAACAACCTCCCCGACCGCTCCACGCTGATCCTCGAAGTCGATCCCTCCACTCTCACTGACAGCGAACGCTCCGACTGGGGCCACATCGCCCTCCTCGTCACCACCGCATACCCCGACTCATCAATCACCTAAAGAAGCTTCTCAGATAGGCCGGTTCCGGGTTTGTCATTCCCGCGCAGGCGGGAACCCAGGCGTTCTCCGCACTCTCGCGAACTCATCAATCAACTCCCCGGTCGTGCTTCCGCAAGCCTCGTCTATAATGGTCTGGATTTTCATCTCCGCCGACGAATCCTGACGAACCGGCCCACTTCGGAAGGCCCTGATGTCGACCAATCCCTTCGATGATCCGCAACTCGTGACGCCGGAACCCGCCTCGCCCACGGTCGCGCGCCTCGCCTTCTCTCTCGCCGCCATCGCGATCGGATTCCAAACCGCCGACCTCGCTCTTCACCTCTACACCATGTTCACTGCCGATGAGCAACTCTTCGGCTTCATGCGCCGCCCCGAATACGGCTGGTACGTCGGTACGCCTATCACCTGGGGCGCGGCCCTCGCCTCCTACATGCTCCTGGCCGACTCGGTCGGCTCACCACGCCGCGTGCCAGCCCTGATCCTCGCCGCCATGAACACCTTCGACCTCTTCCTCTGGCTCTCCGAGCACGCCGTCGAGCTAAACGTCTCGCTACCCCTCGACTTCTTGCGCGACCCCTGGCTTCGGCAAGCCTCCAGCATCCTTCAATGGTTCGAGTTGGTCCTGTTCACCGGTCTGGCATCGAGCGCCATTCGCCGCATGGGAGGCGAGGAACCTCGCAATGGAATCCGGCGCGTCCGTGCCACCGCGCTTCTTGGCCTCATGGTCTGGGCCTTGAATTTCGCTTTGCGTTCATCCATCTATTTCGGTTGGGTGCGCCGCGTCAACCGTCGCGTCTGGGCCGAGATCCTGCTCCTTGACCTCTTCAACATCGCTCTGCTCGCCGTCACGGCCTTTCAGGTCACCGTGCTCTGTACGCTCACGGCCCGATATCTCGCCCGAGAACTCCGCGTCCTCCGCAAGGCTGAGGACGATTACGACCTTCTCCTCCCTCAACCCGACCCTTACGCCGACGAAGAACGCCGCCGCCGCAAGGACGACCCCTTCGGCCCACTCCCATAAGCGATCTCCCCCAGCATCACCCAAACTCCCGTAATGTGCGTCAGGCCGTACCCGGCCGCAACGCACCAACGAATCACCGTAGCGAAAACGTACTCCCATAGGGTGCGTCAGGCCGTCCCCCTGCCGCAACGCACCAACTCATCCCCCACCACGAAACCCAACTTCCGTAGGGTGCGTCAGGCCGTACCCGGCCGCAACGCACCAACCCCGATGTCCCATCCCGTGCTACCAGGTGGAAACGTGACGGGTTGACAGCACCAGAGCGGGCCGTCGAGCGTCTCTCTCATCTTCCGCCCTACCAAGCCAGCTCGATCAGCCCTTGCCCTTCGCCGTGCTCATCAGCTCGCGAAGCGTGCGCGGCAGTGGGAAATGCACGTTCTCCTCTCGGATGAACGCCTCCTCGATGGTCGCTCCAAAGTTCGCCTGAATATGGTCGATCACTTCCTGCACCAGATCCTCCGGCGCGCTCGCCCCAGCCGTGATCAACACAGTGTCCACGCCATCGAACCAGGCCGGCTCAAGCTCACCCACCCCGTCGATCAGGTGCGCATGCGGGCCCATCGTTCCCGCTATCTCCTGCAACCGCTTGCTGTTCGAGCTGTTCTGACTCCCCAGCACCAGCACCAGGTCCGATCCCGCCGCAAGCTGACGCACGGCGTCCTGTCGGTTCTGGGTCGCGTAGCAAATATCATCCTTGGGCGGATTCGAAATGTGCGGAAACTTCTTCCGTAAGGCGTCAATCACCAGATTCGCGTCATCCACACTCAACGTCGTCTGGGTGAGATACGCAATCTTCTCGGGAAGAATCTCCAGGTTTTCAACCTCCTCGGCAGTCTCCACCAGAACCATCCGCTCGGGTGCCTCGCCCATCGTCCCGATCACCTCATCATGCCCCTCGTGGCCGATCAAGATGATCGTATACCCTTCCTGAGCATATTTGACCGCCTCCAAATGGACCTTCGTCACCAGCGGGCAGGTCGCGTCCACGGCTCTCAACCGCCGCTTCCGCGCGTGCTCGCGGACCACCGGCGAAACCCCATGCGCGCTGTAGAGCAGGGGGGCCCCTTCCGGCACCTCGTCCAGATCATCGATAAAGACCGCCCCACGCTGCCGAAACCGATCCACAACGTGCTTGTTATGCACGATTTCGTGATATACGTAGACGGGTGCGCCGAACAGCTCAAGTGCGCGCTCAAGACTCTCGATGGCCATGTTCACCCCTGCGCAAAAGCCACGGGGATTGGCCAATATGATCTTCATCGACTCTCTCGCCCTCGTGGCCGCGCGATCACATGCGACAAAACGGCGGGACTCGCGTCACCATCAATCCCGCAACGCCCAGATTCTATACACTTTCCTCAAATGCGAAAAGCCGCCCCGTTCACCCTCCAGACGGTCACATGCGTTCACATCACCGATCGCACGCCCAACATCGGCGTGGACCAATGCTCCTGGCCTGATTACATCCACATTTCTCGAAGGCCCGGCATCGATTAGACGGCCCTGACCGAACTCGGCGACTTCGCTTGATCACAAATCAGGATCAACGCATCCAGAGCCTCAAAAAAGTCCCACCACCGAACGCTCAAACCCCGCCCGTCGTGCCCCCTCCGCCAAACGGCGGCACCGTCCCGGGATTCGTCGGCGTGCCGATCGCCAGCGGAGGAAAAATCTGGAGCCGCAACAGGTAAGGCGTCTGCGTCGGCGTATCCAGCAGCCAACGAAGCCGATAGCGCACACCTCGGAAGACCGGAACCTGTACGCTCCCGCCACTCGGTATCGTCGCGAACTCGTTGACGACGCCGAAGAATTCCGAGGTCTCCAGCAAATACTGCGCGGGACCGGACACTGCCAGATTCGTGATCTGCAACACGCCGCCACGCTGAGGCACAAACTCAAATGTATCGAGATCAAACGCCCCGCCCACCCCGCGAATCAAAACCGGCGTGAACTCCGGCACTACGATTCGATTCGCCAAAACCGCCGGGTCATTCGGCTCGACCTCCCGAATAATCCCACCCCGCAGCACGCCCACACTCCCACCGCCGGTGAGGGCAACGGCCCTTACTTGCAAAGTGTAAGGAGTCGCAGCGTCCCCTGGCCCGCGCAGCCGCAGAGCGACTGTCTGCCCGCCCCGCGCCACAAATCCCGT
>JBGSYY010000539.1:0-14045 GCA_041750675.1 Isosphaeraceae bacterium
GACTGGCCCGCTCCGGAAGCCGCCCGGGCTCTCGCGGCCTTGCTTGCCGGCGATCAGGACGATCCCTGGATCAGAACCGCCGCGCTCAGCTCGGCTCGGCCCCACTCCGGCGAGATCCTGGCCGAGTGGCTGCGCCATGGCCCAGGTACAGAGCTGCCCGCACGTGTGCTCAACCCCATGTGGAATACCCTACTGGCCGATACCAGGTCGTCGGCACAAATCGGCGTCATCCTGGAGCGGTTGATCGCCGATGGGCAAGCGGCCGAGGGACGAGCCGGCGCGGTGGCCGGCTTGCTCGAAGCCATGAGCCGGCATCAGCAATCGCTCGAAACGGCGCTGAACGGCATGGATGAGACACACCGTGCCGCTGTTCGCGAGCGGCTCAAGACCCTCGTTCGCAAGGCGAGTGATCTTGCCGCCGACGAGGCTGCCCCGGAGTCGGTTCGCCTCGATGCGCTCCGCCTTCTCGGTCGTGCGGAGCTTGCCGATTCGGAGACGCCCACGCGGCTCGCGGCGCTCCTGACATCCCAAACACCTCCGCCGCTGCAACGCGCCGCACTCCGTTCGATCGTCTCCTTGCGCCAGGAAAAGACTCCCGAGCTACTGCTCGAAGGTTGGCACTCGCACACCCCAGCACTGCGGGGCGAGATCGTCGATGCCTTGCTCAGCCGGATCGACTGGTCGCGCACGCTACTGGAGCGAATCTCGGCTGGGTCGCCAAAGCCCACCGAGCTGGGCGCGAGCGCGCGTCAAAGATTGCTGCGAAGCGATGACGCCACCGTGCGAGAGCAAGCCGCCGTGGTTCTTGGCACGCCCTCGCCGGAACGCGCGCGGATTGTCGCCGAGTATCGCTCGAATCTCCCAGGCGCGGGTGCGGGTGACGCCACTCGCGGCCGCCTTGCGTTTGAACGGGTGTGCGCAACCTGCCACGAGCTGGGCGGCGTGGGCCATGCCGTCGGCCCCGACCTTCGTGGCCTGACCGATCGCTCGACCGAAGCCATGCTCGTTGCGTTTTTCGATCCCAATCGGGCTGTCGAGCCGGCCTATGGCGAATACGCCATCGAGACCCGCGATGGACGTGTGGCGACGGGTCTGATCGCCGGCGAGACCGCGAACGCCGTCACCCTCCGCCGACAAAACGCCGAACAGGAAGT
Organism: Isosphaeraceae bacterium; assembly: GCA_041750675.1. Classification (GTDB taxonomy): domain Bacteria; phylum Planctomycetota; class Planctomycetia; order Isosphaerales; family Isosphaeraceae; genus BPJS01. Next base: position 1,155 of record JBGSYY010000539.1, read on the forward strand.
CTTGAGCCGCTCCGAGATCGCCGAGCTGACAGCGACCGGCCGATCGCTGATGCCCGAAGGATTGGAGCAGAATCTCACGCCGACCGACATGGCCGACCTGCTCATTTTCCTCGACGCCACGCTGCCTCCCGCGAAATCGATCGAGGGCAACCTGCCGGCCGTCGTCACCGCCGATGCGAGCGGCGCGGTCAGGCTCAACGCGGACACGGCAGAAATTCGCGGAGACCTGATCACATGGGAATCCACATACAAGAATCTGGGCTATTGGTCGAGCGAGGAGGACAACGCGACCTGGACATTCGATACGACCGCCGGGGGCACTTTTGAGGTTTCCGCCGAGTTCGCTTGCCCGGCCGATGCGGCGGGCGGAGTGCTGGCGCTACAAGTCGATGGCCAGATCGTCCGCTGGACCGTGACCCCCACAGCCGGCTGGGACGATTATCAGACTCAAACCGTGGGCACGATCACCCTGCCGCCGGGCCGTCATCGCCTGGTCGCCCGGTCAGACGGTCCAATCGCCTCGGCACTGCTCGACCTTCGCGCCCTGGTCCTCACGCCTCGATAACCGCAATATCGCGCATCCGCGAACGTGGCCCGCGGGCCGTGTGTCTCTCGGTTGGCAAGAGCCGAGGCCGCAGGTGGCTCGCGCTCCGTTGAATTTCGTCGGAGAAGGGTGATTCTCATGGCCGGTGCATACAGCGGACCGCTGGAGCGGGTGAACGACACGATGTGGCGGATTCCCAGGGAATACCGCCCGGGAATGCGCGTGGACGGACTGATCTTCGCCGACGACGCCCTGATCGAGCAGATCAAGAAGGACCAGGGTCCGGAGCAAGTCGCCAACGTGGCGACCTTGCCGGGGATTCAGAAAGCCAGCCTGGCGATGCCCGACATCCACTGGGGCTACGGCTTCTGCATCGGCGGCGTGGCGGCAACGGATCCCGAGCAGGGCGGCGTGATCTCGCCAGGCGGCGTGGGCTACGACATCAATTGCGGCGTCCGCTTGCTCCGCACAACCATCGCCTGGGATGACGCCAAATCGAAGATCCGGGCGCTTGTCGATCAGCTCTTTCGCGATATCCCCACCGGCGTGGGTCAGACCGGCCCGTTCAAGTTCGAAAAGCCCAGGCTCGCCCGTCTCATGGAGCAAGGAGCGCGCTACGTCGTCGACCTCGGTTATGGCACGGAGGAGGACCTCGCGCACATCGAAGCCGGTGGCCGACTGGCCGGAGCCGATCCCGATCGCGTCAGTGATCGTGCCTATACGCGCGGCGTCGACCAGTGCGGAACCCTGGGTTCGGGCAACCACTTCCTGGAAGTCCAGGTGATCGACCGAATCGAGGATCAGGCCGTGGCCTCGGCGTTCGGTCTGGAGGAAGGCCAGCTCACCGTCCTCATCCATTCCGGCTCGCGCGGGCTGGGTTATCAGGTCTGCGACGACCATCTCGCGAATTTCAAGAATGCGCCCAAGCGTTACGGCTTCGAGCTACCCGATCCGCAGCTCGCGTGCGCCCCGGTGCGCAGCCCGGAAGGGCAAGCGTATCTCGCCGCCATGCGCGCCGCTGCCAATTTCGCGTTCTGCAATCGACAATTGCTCACCCATCAGGCGCGTCAGGTCTTCGAGCGCGTCTTCCGCAAGCCGTGGACCGACCTGGGCATGACCCTGCTCTACGACGTGGCGCACAACATCGCCAAGTTTGAAGAGCATGAGATCGAAGCCGGATTGGTGAAGGAAGTGTGCGTTCACCGCAAAGGCGCCACCCGCGCGTTTCCGGCCGGCCATGCCGAGCTGCCAAATGCCTACCGCGCGCTCGGTCAGCCTGTCATCATCCCGGGCAGCATGGGCACGGCCTCCTGGGTCTTGGTCGGTCAACCGGGCAGTATGGCGCACTCCTTCGGCACAACCTGCCACGGGGCAGGGCGGGTGATGAGCCGGACCGAGGCCGTTCGCCGCTCCGCCGGACGTCGGATCGACAAGGAGCTCGACGCCATCGGCGTCATCGCCCGGGCACGCGGCTTCAAGGGACTCGCCGAGGAACAGCCGGCAGCCTACAAGGACGTCGATCACGTCGTCGACGTCGTCCACAAGGCCGGCATCTCGCGCAAGGTCGCACGCCTTCGGCCGGTGGGTGTCATCAAGGGCTGATCCCTCTCAGGTCGAGCGGGTGCTGCCGGAGTCGATCCGCAGCGTCCGCTTCGCGATTCGACCCGCCCGAGGATGATCCAGCGCCGCGCAACGCAAGGCGCAGCGGATCGCGCCTTGCAGCAAGTCGCGCTCCACACCGATCCGCTCAATCCACGAGGTGGATGTCATCTCCTCGTCCGACGCATATCCATTCTCGCTTGCCCATCTGTTGAGCAAGAGCGCAAGTCGTCTCCGCTCTCCGGGATTGGCCTGGTCACGCCAGCCGCCATTTTGCCCGCGACGAACGTGGTTCCAGTGCAGCAGCGAACGATCATCGCAGTGGGTCGCGTTGGCGGGGTCGTCAAGGTCCACCCCATCGGCGCGGAGACGCTCGGCGGTGGCTAACGCGCGGCGTCGATTGGCTTCGAGTGAATACTCCGAGGCCAGACGTCGAACTTCGTCCGGCAAGATCGTAATGTCGAGAAACGTCGCGATCTGCTCCACCCCCGAAGCCGGATCGGCAATCAACGCCTCATAGCGCTGCGTGATCCGCCGCGAGGCCGGTTGCCTGCTCCACTCCCGATCATTGGCGACAATCTGATGAATCATCCCCTGACGCAGAAAAGCCGAAAAGCTGAGCTGACGCTTGTGGAGCATCGAGAACACCACGTCACGCGGGTCGCGAATGCTGTAGAGCGCCACCGCGCGGCCACTTCCGAGAGCCTCTCGGAACGCCGGGTGGCCCTCATGCGACTTCAAAACGCGCCAGCCATTCGAAGCCCCCAGCGCCGCGTACTGGTCCCCCGTCACATAACCCAGGCGGCTGCCCGCGCGATGAATCTCCACCAGGTCGGCGGCGACCTCGTATTGCCAGGTCGAGCACGCCCGATACATCCCGACGCACAGGACGTCCATGCCCGCTCCTCTCAGAAGCCCGGAACGAGCGGCTCGCGACGCCAGACAATCTGACACCGATTCCCCGCCGGATCGCGGAAAAACGCCGTCTTGAAGCCGTCGGTGTCGACAACCGTATCCGTCTCAAAAGCATGCCCACGCGCCTCAAGCCGTTGCCGCGCCGCCTCCACATCCTCGACAAGAAACGCCGCATGGCAGGCGTACCGCGTCTCCACGGCTGCGCTTCCCGGCGGCCTTTGGATGATCTCAAGAGCAACGCCACGATCGTCGGCCAGAAAGTAACCGGCGACCGGCGCCTGGCTGTTGTCCACGGCCACCCGCAGTCCCAGCACATCCACATAAAAGTCGCGCAGCGCGAGAAGATCATCCGTGAACAGGGCAAAGTGTTCGATGCGTGTCATGATGAGGCGTTCCTGCCTTTGCGCGATGAAGTCTTGCCATCAGCCTTTTCCGCAACCGCTAGAATCGCGGCCCATTCCTCGGGCCGCACCGGCTGAACCGAAAGCCGGCTCCCCTTGCGCAGCAATTCCATCGAGCGCAGCGCAGGCATATCCCGCAATTGCGGCAATCCCAGCGGCGGCTCGATCGCGCGAACCGCGCGAATCGTCACCTGATACCAGGTCGGACTGCTCTTCCGGCTCTTGGGATCGTAGTGATCGCTCTCGGGGTCGAACGCCGTGGGGTCCACATGGCCCGAGCGAATCACCTCGGCCACTCCGGCGATCGACGGCGGATCACCATTGGAATGGTAATACAGCACGCCGTCGCCTATCTGAATCGAGTCACGCAGAAAGTTACGCGCTTGATAGTTTCGAACGCCGTCCCACCCCGTGCCACGACGTCGGCAGGCTTGCAGATCCGCAAAACTGAAAGCCTCAGGCTCAGACTTGAACAGCCAGAACGCCATTGCCGGGCAACCACCTCGCGCCTTGTACCAACGACGATTTATTTCACGCGCGGAATTGTGACCCGACTCGCCAGGTCGATCAAGCCCAAGCCCGACCGCATTCCCCGTTCAGCGCTTATTCCTTGGTAAATCGCGCGCTGTCGAACGGCGCACTTCGGTCCGGCTGCACGAACAACACGTTCCGCCCCGGAAATTGAACATCCGAGGGATGGCGCTGCACGCGGCGTCCGCTCGTGTCCGTCAATGGCCCCAGGGCAAGTGTGCGGACCCCTCGCGGTCGAGCCGATTCCCCGGTGACGACCCCCACTCGGAATTTCCCGGTCGCGCGTCGCGGGTCTTTGAGCCAGAGCACGGCCGTCTGATCGTCAGCATGATACTCGACTGCGCGGATCGGCAATTCTTCAATCTGAGGACCACTGCTCTGGTAAGTCAGCCGTGAAATCCATTCATTCTGTTGAGTGATTCTGATGGCGCGATAGGCTCGGGGGTCGGTCGTGATATCGGCACGCATCGGCGAGTCAAACGTGAGAGCGAACCCCACGATCTGATCGCCCCGCGTGAGCAACGTCGTGTCGGTCACGTGAGGCCCCGCCGCGTCCTGCGCCTCCCACCGCTGGGCCATACGCTGCGCGCGACGCAGAGCGGGCGTCATGCGCGTCGGGACCGACACAGGGGTCGGGCTTCCCGTGGTGTAAAACATCACGTCGTCGGGAGACGCCGGAGTGGATATCGGTACATCAACCGATTCGGGAACCGAGATCGGAGCGATTTCGGCCGTGGGGCTGGCGCTCGAGAGCAAGGCTCGGGTCTCAAGCCCCTCGATCTGGAATCGGGCGCTGGACTTCAAGCGGCGCGAGCGAGCCATTTGTGAACGACCTCTCAGTGAGAAAACCAACGCCCCGGAATGGGTGCGAACGAGTGGACCTTCCGATAGTCCAACCGTCATGATCGGCACCCAGCGCCAACAACTTGAGCCATCTCGAAAAAAGTTCTCAAGTCGACGACTCTGCTTGTCAGAGGGCAAGCCGGGCCGCCAGTGCTCGGCCGGTGTGGGTGTCCGTCGCGGCCACCTGTTCAGGTGTTCCCTGGGCAACAATCTGCCCACCCTCAGCGCCGGCTTCGGGGCCTAGGTCGATAATCCAGTCGGCGGCCGCCATCAAGTCCAGATCATGTTCGACCAGGATTAGCGAATGCCCCTGATCGGCCAGCAGGTTCAGGCAGTCGATCAAGCGGGCGACATCCGCCGGGTGTAGCCCCGAGGTCGGCTCGTCGAGCAGAAACAGCGTGTGCAGGGTCTGGCCCGAATCGAGGATCACCGAGGGCGCGGTCAGGTTCGCGGCCAGCTTGAGACGCTGCGCTTCGCCGCCTGATAGCGTGCTGGCCGGCTGGCCGAGTCGCAAGTAGTCCAACCCCACGTCCAGCAACGGCCGCAGCGCCATCTGAATCTTGGGTCGGTTGCGAAAGAAGCCAAACGCCTCGCGCGCCGTCATGTCGAGCACTTCCGCGATCGTCTTGCCGCGAAACGTGATCTCCAGGATCTCGGGCCGAAACCGGCGGCCCTTACACTCCGGACACTTCATCATCACATCAGGCAAAAATTGCATGTTAACTGTCTGATATCCATTGCCCTGACAGGCCGAACAACGACCGCCCTCGACATTGAAGCTGAACTGGCTCGGCCCGTAATTGCGCAGCTTCGCGTCGTGGGTCCAGGCGAAATTGCGGCGAATCTCGTCAAACGCCTTGATGTATGTCACCGGATTCGATCGCGGCGAGCGCCCAATCGGCGAGGCGTCGATCAACACGATGTCGCTCAAGCTCCGTGCCCCGCGCAGCTCGCGAAACGGCTCCACCGGCAAATGTTGATTCTTGACCCGACGCAACAGCGCGGGATAGAGCGTCTCCTCCACCAGGGTGCTCTTCCCCGACCCCGAAACACCCGAGACGACACACAAAACGCCCAGCGGAAACTCGACGTCCAGATTCTTCAGGTTATGACCCGTCGCGCCTTCAAGCCTCAGTCGGCCCGTCGCCTTCCGATGCGTGCGCGCGATCGGCAGTCGACGGCGGCGAGCGAGAAAGTCGCCGGTCACCGACCCCTCCGCCTCGCCAGCCTGCTCAGGCGGTCCCACATAAAGCACCCGCCCCCCGTTCTCACCCGCACCGGGTCCGATGTCGACGAGCAGATCGGCCGCGCGCATCAGTGTCTCATCATGGTCAACCACCACGAGCGAGTTCGGGGCGTCGCGCAATCGGCCGATCGTCTCGACAAGCCGCCCCACATCCCTCGGGTGCAGCCCCAACGACGGCTCATCGAGCACATAAAGCGTGTTGACCAGGCCGGAGCCGAGCGCCACGGTCAGCGAAACCCGCCGCGCCTCTCCCGCCGAGAGCGTCCGCGCGGGTCGGTCAAGCGTCAAATAGCCCAGACCGATCTCGTCGAGGTAACGCAATCGCGCCAACACGCCGTCGAGCACGCGCTCCCTCACCAAGGCGCCGGGTCGATCGCGGTCGGCGGCGAAATCCTCGAAAAGCCGCCGAAGTAATCCAATCGGCTCGGCGGAAAGTTGGGCAATATCGCGCCCCGCGAGTCGCACACTCAACGATTCAGGCTTCAATCGCGCGCCATGACAAACCGCACAGGGCGACTGCCCGCGCCAACGGCTCAAAAACACCCGCACGTGCATCTTGTACGCCTTGCGCTCCAGCGCCTGAAAGAAGGCCCGAAGCCCTCCAAAGCGCGGACCACCCTCGACCACAAGCGCTACCTCCGCTTGATCCAATTGCTTGAACGGCCGATCGACGTGCAGCCCCACAGTCGGGGCCCAACGCAACAGATTCTGCTGCCATTCCTTGTGTGCGGGCGTCTGCCAAGGAGCCACCGCACCCTGCGCCAGCGACTTCTTGGGGTCGGGCACGATCCGAGCCAGATCCAGATCGACGATCCGCCCGAATCCCTCACACGCCGGACACGCGCCCACAGGGCTGTTCGGGCGAAACTGGCGCGGGTCGGGAGGCGTCACGTCCGTCCCGCAATTGCCGCATTTCCAACCTCGGTAAAAGGTCCGATCGCCACTCTCGCTGAGTAACCGACACCGCCCCAGCCCGCGTGCGAACGCCGTTTCGATCGAGTCCCGCCTCCGCGAGCTTGGCTCGCTGCCCCGCACCATCCGATCCACGATGACATCAAGCGTGCCCGCCTCGGGCAGCTCCGCGTTTGCGTCCGTGAGATCAACCGCCAGACCACCCGCCTCGGCACGAATGAAACCATGCTCACGCAGCGAAGCGAGGATTGTGCCCCGGTCGGTGTCCGAAAGCAAATCAACCGGAAACGCGATCCGATACCGCGCTCCATGGGCAAGCCCCTCGATCGCCCGAACCACATCGTCGGGATCACTGGGATGCACGTGCGCATCACATTGTGGGCAGTGAACAACCCCCAGCCGCGCGAACAGCAAGGCCAGCGAATCATGAATCTCGGTGACTGAGCCAACCGTCGCCCGGGCCGAGCGACGTACCTGCCGCTGCGCCACGGAAATCGCCGGTGGCAAGCCATCAATCGTGTCCGCGTCGGGCTTGTCCAGCTTCTCCAGAAACTGGCGGACATAGGGTGAGAATGTCTCGATATAGCGCCGCTGACCCTCCGCATACAGTGTGTCGAAGGCAAGGCTCGACTTGCCCGATCCCGACACACCCGAGACGACGATCCAGCGATCGCGCGGCAGGTCCAGGTCGATGTTCTTCAGATTGTGGACGCGAACCCCACGGAGCCGCATCATGGGGTCGGCTAGACGCTCGTCCGACATCTTCGCAACACCGATCAACACGAAAGGGATGGGCGGAAACCAAACCAAAGATCGTAACCGAAACCGCCAAAGCAGGGAGCAAGAGCATGGGCGAACTGGGGCACATCAACGAAAGTCAACGGATCTCGGAAGTTCAGGCCGTCTGGGAAAGTCACAATCCCTTGCTCTGGATCATCACCGCCGCGCACGAAGGCCGGCGCGGCGGCCTGCTCGCGACTTTCGTCATGCAGGCGTCGATCGTCCCCAGCGCTCCGCGTGCATTGATCGGCATCGGCCGTCGCCATCACACCTGGGAACTGATCCGCGATTCACGGTCGTTCGTCGCCCATCTGGTCGACTCCGATCGTCTCGATTGGTGCTCGAGGTTCGGCATGCGGCACGGTCACGAGTGCGACAAGCTCGAGGGCTTGCACCTGGGCGAGGGCCTGCACGGCGGCCCGATCCTGCTCGATTCGGCCGGCTGGCTCGAATGTCGGGTCGAGGCCGATTTCGATACCGGCGACCGCAGCCTGTTTCTCGGCGAGGTCGTCTCCGCATTCCGCCATCCCACGCGAAAGGCGTTGACCCTCAGCCAGATGCTCGCTGCCGCCGACGCCGAGCAAAGACGAATCCTGGGAACTCAATACGCCGCCGATGCAATCGAGGACTCCCAGGCAATCCAGCGCTGGCGTGAGGAGCGCCAGCCCGCCGAAGGAGGGTGACGAGGCGTCTACAATCGGGCTAGGATTCCTTTGAATCCCAACCCAACCAGAAGCCCGATCACCGGATGTCCCCTTCGATGACCACACCAAAACCACATGCCGACCTCCCCACGAACCGGCTCGCACAGGAAACCAGCCCCTACCTGCTCCAGCACGCCCATAATCCCGTCGACTGGTATCCCTGGGGTACCGAAGCTCTCGAACGCGCGAAGGTCGAGGACCGGCCGATCTTCCTCTCGGTCGGCTACTCCGCGTGTCACTGGTGCCACGTCATGGAGCGTGAATCGTTCGAGGATTCAGAGATCGCCGATTATCTCAACGCGAATTTCGTGAACATCAAGGTCGACCGCGAGGAACGCCCCGACGTCGACCAGATTTACATGAACGCCGTGCAGGCGATGACCGGCCACGGCGGCTGGCCCATGTCGGTCTTTCTCACGCCCGAGGGCAAGCCGTTTTACGGCGGAACCTACTTCCCGCCCGCCGATCGTCAGGGGATGCCCGGCTTTCCCCGCATCGTCCGTGCCGTCGCCGATGCCTGGAAAAACCGCCGCGACGAAATCGCCCAGGGCGCGGCCGAAATGGTCGCACAGATCGAAACCCTGGGCAGGATTCAAAACGACCCCAACCCCCTCGACGTCGGTCTGCTCGACCAGGCCGCCGTTCGGCTGGGACGCAGCTTCGAACCTCGTCACGGCGGCTTCGGCGACGCACCCAAATTTCCCCATCCCATGGATCTCCGCTTCCTGTTGCGGCAACACACGCGAACCGGAAGCGGCGAGGCCCTGGCGATGGTCAGGCTTACCCTCGACAAAATGGCGCGAGGCGGCATCTACGATCATCTCGGCGGCGGCTTCGCTCGCTACTCCACCGATGCTCGCTGGCTCGTCCCTCATTTCGAAAAGATGCTCTACGACAACGCGCTGCTCAGTTCCACCTATCTCGAAGCCTACCAGATCACCGGCGACCCAACCTATGCCCGCGTCGCACGCGAGACGATGGATTATGTCCTGGGCCGCATGACCGGAGACGAAGGCCAGGTCTACTCCACCGAAGACGCCGACAGCGAAGGCGTCGAGGGGAAGTATTACGTCTGGTCGCTCGCCGAGATCGAGTCGCTGCTCGGCGCCGAGCAAGCAAAGACCTTCGCGGCGGTTTACGACGTCAGCGCTACCGGAAACTGGGAACACGCCAACATTCTCAACCTGCCCCAACCCATCAAGGAAGCCGCCACGGCGCTTGGTCGGAAGGCCGACGATCTGGAAGCCGAACTGGCCCAAAGCCGTGCGAAATTGTTGCAAGCGCGTGCGAGCCGCATTCCCCCCGGCAAGGACACCAAGGCCATCGCCGCATGGAACGGCATGATGATCGCCGCCTGGTCCGTCGGCTGGCGGGTGCTCGACGACTCGCGCTACGGCGACGCCGCAACCGCCGCCGCCCACTTCCTGCTCTCCAAGCTGTCAGCCGGCGACGGTCGGCTCCTTCATGTCTACAAGGACGGCCGCGCGCCCGTTCCCGGCTTTCTCGACGACTACGCCTGCGTGATCGACGGCCTGACTCGCCTTTACGAGGCGAGCGGCGACCCGCACTGGCTCCGCGAAGCCCGGCGTCTGGCCGTGCGGATGATCGTCGATTTCCGCGACCCGGCCGACAACGGCTTCTTCTACGTCGCCAGCGACCACGAGCGCCTGATCGTCCGCACCAAGGACGCCATCGACAACGCCACCCCCAGCGGCAACGCCATGGCCGCGACCGCACTTGCCCGTTTGGGTGCGCTTACCTTCGACACCTCGTTCACCGAGGCCGCCCAGGGTGCATTGCAATCGGCCCGAGCCGTGATCGACCGTTACCCCACCGCCGCCGGCCAGAGCCTCATCGCCCTCGACTTCCTGTTGACCGAGACGCGTGAAATCGCCGTCATCGGCGGCGATCCAGCCGAATGGAACGCCGTCCTGAATCGAATCGCCCAGGAGTTTACTCCCTCGGCGGTCGTCGCCCCCTCGGCCCAGACTCCTCCCAGCGAGGAGGCGGTCGCCCTGGTCCCCTGGCTCGAGCATCGCGGGTCCATCGGGGGCCGGGCGACGACTTATGTTTGCCGGGGCCGAACCTGCGAAGCCCCCGTCAAGGGTTTGGAAGGCGTGGAGACGGCACTCGCCCGGCTCTGATCTTCGTCAGACTATGCCGATCGCCCCCATTTGCTCTAAGATACGATGTAGAAACAAAGAACGAGACGGGCGTCCGTCGGGAGAGTCCGCCATGTCGAGGCTTCGATCGATCGGAATCTTGGTGTTGGGTCTGGCTGGTGGCCTGCTCTGGCAGGGGACGCGAGGACAGGCTGTCGCGCCGCAAGACGATTCGCTCAAGCAGTACGAGCGTTTCGTTGATGCCGTCGAGCAAATCGCCGCCAACTATGTCCTTCCCGTCGATCGCGAGGCACTCCTCGATAGCGCCCTGCGCGGCATGTTGGCCGAGCTTGACCCGTACAGTTCTTATTTCGACGACCCCCAGTGGAAACAGTTTCAGAAGCAGATCGAAGGCTCGTTCACGGGCATCGGCGTCCAGGTCGATTTCGACCGCAAAACTGGCCGCCTGATGATTCTGGCACCTCTGGTCGGCTCGCCCGCCTACAACGCCGGAGTGCTCGCGGGCGACCTCGTCCTTGAAATCGATGGCGTCTCGACCGAGGACTGGAGCCGAAGCCGCGCAGTCGAGGCTCTCACGGGCCGCCCTGGCACGGAGGTCACCCTCAAGGTCAAACACCCGGACGCTGATGAGCCGGCCGAGATCAAGATCGAGCGCGCCATCATCGAAGTCGAGACCGTGATGGGCGACCACCGCAAGCCCGACGACTCGTGGGATTTCCTGCTCGACAATGAGAAAAAGATCGGCTACATCCGCATCACCACCTTCGGCGAACGCACCGCCGCCGATCTCAACAAGGCCCTCGTCGAGCTCAAGGAGCAGGGCGTCAAGGGTCTGATCCTCGACCTCCGCGACGATCCCGGCGGATTGCTTTCGGCGGCGGTCCAGGTTTGCGAGGAGTTCCTGGCCGAGGGCACGATCGTCTCCACCAAGGGCCGAAATTATCCCGAACGCACGTATAACGCCAAGGCCGACGATCCGTTTGAAGACGTGCCCATGGTCGTGATCATCAACAATCAGTCCGCGTCAGCCTCGGAAATCGTCGCCTCGGCCCTCCAGGATCATGGCCGGGCGACCATCGTCGGCCAGCGCAGTTGGGGCAAGGGCACCGTGCAGGGAATCCTGCCTCTGGAAGAAGGCGAGAGCAAGCTGCGACTCACCGTTGCGACCTATCACCGGCCCAACGGACGGCCCATCCATCGCTTCAAAAACGCCAAGCCCAGCGATGAATGGGGTGTCTCGCCGGATGAGTCGATGGAGGTCAAAATGAACGACGAGCAATACGTCAAGCGAGTTCTTGACCGCCAGCGACGCGACCGGATCTCGCGGGCCAATAAGCTCAAGGCCGACGAGGAGACCGACCTGTTCGCCGTCGATCCCCAGCTGGCCAAGGCCGTCGAAGTGATCCAATCCAAGATCGACAAAGCCGGCAACGCCACCCAGTGAGCCGACTGCTGAGCCTGGAAACCACCTGCGACGAAACCGGCGCAGCCGTGATCGAACTTCAGCCCGGCGATCCCTCGTCGTTCGCCGTCCCGATCGTCCTGTCGAGCGTGGTCGCCTCGCAAACCGCGCTTCACGAACGTTTCTCCGGCGTGGTGCCCGAGATCGCCGCTCGCGCCCACCTTCGGGCCGTTCTGCCAGTAATCGACCAGGCCCTGAAGGCCTCGAACACGGCCCTGAACGATCTCGAAGCCATTGCCGTCGCCACCCGCCCCGGCCTCGTCGGTTCGCTCATCGTGGGCCTCGCCACCGCCAAGGCGTTGGCCCTGGCGCTTGATGTCCCCTTGATCGCCTACGACCATCTGGAAGGCCACCTCTACGCCGGCCAGATGGCGAATCCGCAACAGTCCATCTATCCCTGCATCGGCCTCGTGGTTTCGGGCGGTCATACCCATCTCTACGACTGCGTCGGCCCACTGGAATCGAGCCTCCTGGGCGGAACAATTGACGACGCGGCGGGCGAGGCGTTCGACAAGGTCGCCAGCCTGCTCGGGCTAGCCTATCCGGGCGGACCACCAATCGAGGCGGCGGCTCAGACCGGCAACCCCCGCGCGTTCGCTTTCCCCCGCTCGTTCCTTCGTGACGAACGCCTTGCCTTCAGCTTTTCGGGGCTGAAAACGGCCGTCCTGTACGCGCTTCGCGATCAGCTCAAGGGCGACCCAACCCCCTCGCTGGCTCTCGTGGCCGACCTCGCCGCCAGTTTCCAGGCGGCCGTCGTCGAGATCCTCGTCGCCAAGTGCGGTCAGGCTCTTGCCGCCAGGGGCCGGCAACGGCTCTGCATCGGCGGCGGCG
>JBGSYY010000540.1:0-10368 GCA_041750675.1 Isosphaeraceae bacterium
AGCCCCCCCATCGCGAAGCCGAAGGCGAGGGCGAGACCGGCGATCCAGGTCGAACCGCGATGGAGAATCTGGTCGAGTAGGACACTGAGTGCCAACGCGCTGGTGATGTCGAGCCGGAGCGAGCTGAAGCGATCGAGCCAGCCCACGGATGCAAGCAAGGCAACAGCGGCCGCGAAACCGAGTTTGCCGCCGAAATGGCGCGCGATGCGAACGCCGACGAGCGCAGCGAGCGCGAACAACGCCAGGAGCTGAGGGAGATGAACGAGGCCAGGCCAGGCGGCGGCATCAGGGCCGAAGAACAGGAGCGTGAGGCGAGCGGCGGCGATCGAGCCGAAATGGACATCGGGTATCCAGCCGCCGAACACCGCGCCCAGGGGAGTGAAGCCGTGGTTGGCGGCAACGGCCAGTCGCGCTTCGGGGATGGTCAGATCGCGGTCGCACCAGCCCCAGGCGAAGAAGGCGGCGGCGAGAAGCGAGGCGGCGGGAAGAAGCCAACGGGTGTGCGTGATTGTGGAGGGGCTGGGCGGACTGTCGACGCGACGGGTTGGCCGCGAGGCGGTGGAGGCCGCCAGATCAAGGGACATCGGCGGCCTCCGTCGTGGGAGTGGGAGCGAGGTTTTCGTCGAGGTCGAGCGGAGGTTGATACAGCTCGGCGAACGGACGTTGCTTGACCATTTGGTAGATGTAGCCAGGAATCCAACCAGGACGGTAAGTCTGCCTTTTCATCTCGGCGGTGACATCTTCGATGGTCCAACCGTCGCGCTCGAAGCGGTGGAGGGCAACAGTCGCTCCGGTGCGGCACGTTCCTCGGGCGCAATGGACGATCACCGGACGGCGGGCTGGATCGTCGACGGCGGCCAGGGCGGCGCGGAACTGGTCCTCCTGGCCGAAGCCGTCACCGGGCATGGGGAGGTGGAGGAAGTCGACGCCGAGGCGTCGCGCCAGCGCGCGTTCCTGTTCCACGTCGCGGCCGGGACGCAGAAAGTTGACGATCGTCTTGATGCCGAACCGATCGACGACGGCCTCAAGCTGGGATTCGGTGAGCTGGCCGCTGCGGTAGAAAACTCCGGGCTTCACCACGTCGAAGTGGTCCCAGGCCCAGGTGTCCCAACGACTCCGAGCCCCCGCCCAGGTGATGCCGGCAAGGCCCAAGACGATCGCAAGGGCGGCGAGATGGGGGGCAAGTCGTTGGAGCAAGCGACGCGGTCGGTCGTCGATCACCATGCCGGGATAGCTCCGGATGCAGCTTTTTGACGCCATGATCTAGGCCGGGACTTTAGGACAGGGAGCAACCGGGGTCAATGCCGAGTGGCTGAGGGGATTCCTTTGGTTTGTGTTCGCTGAGGCCACTGCCTTGATTGGCGGCTTCGCGTTTGTATACGGGTGTTTAGATGTCGCGGAATGTGCGTCGAAGAGCGAGTGAGTCCCGAAACACACACGCGACCCAGTTTGGTGTTCGTCGAGGTGTCACCCCATCCAATTCGGCGATTGTCGGGGGCGGCGCGTGGGGCTAGGATGATGGTGAACCGAGGCGGTTTGGTGAGTGCCGTCGATCGCGGGTTTTCGCAGGCCCGCGAGTAGTCTGGGTCGCGACACAAGGGCGAGGAGAGAGTGCAAGCCATGTTCAGACGAACGAATCGACGAACTTGGAATTCGTGGCTGGGAGGGTTGTTGCTGGCGTCCGTCGCATTGGCGATCGGCAGTGCATCGACGCTTGCCCAGCAAGCCGAGCCGAAGCGGCGTGATTCACGGCTCAAACCGCCCGAAGTGACGTATGAAGTGAAAGTAGAACCGGCCACGGCGCGGCCCGGCGAGACAGTGACGTACACCGTGATGGTCAAGGTGGCGAAGCCCTGGCACATTTACGCGTGGGCGGCTGAGCAAGCCGGCGAAGGACCGCGGTCGACCCAGTTCGACTTCTTTTCAACGTCGGGACTCACCGGCGACCACGCCTGGAAATCCAACGAGCCGCCGACCCGCAAGAAAGAGCCGGCGTTTCCCGACCTGGAGGCCGTCGAGTTTCACGAGGGCGAGGTCGAATGGAGCACGACCCTGACCGTCCCCGCGAATGCCAAGCCAGGGAAGTATCCGCTTCAGGCGCAGATGTTTTTCCAGATCTGCAATGACTCGGCATGCCAGCCGCCCACGTACACGACACTGCCCGAGGCCGTTTTGACCGTCGTCAAAGACGACGGTGCCGGTGGAGGCGGCGCGGCCTCTGGCCGCTTTTTTCGTCCCGCGGGACTGACGGCCTTCGAGACGTTGGCGCTGATCGGCTTGCAGGAAACGCCGGTGGAGGCGGAGTCAACCAGCGATCCCGCGACGCCCGCTCCAGCGGCGATCGCACCGGCGACCGGAGTAATCGGGAAAGAGACTGAGGTCGAAGCGAAGATGAGGGAGGGCCTCGTGCCCTTCCTGGTCTTTGCGGCGTTGAATGGGTTGCTGGCGTTGTTGATGCCGTGTGTTTGGCCCATGGTTCCGATCACGGTCAATTTCTTCTTGAAGCAGGGGCAGGCGAAGGGTAAGCGGCCGATCGGGCTGGCCCTGGTTTATTGCGTTTCGATCATTGGAATTTTCACGGCGATTGGGTTGTTTTTCTCGATTGCGTTTGGGGCGGCTTCCACGAACGAGCTGGGGAATAATCCGTGGTTGAACCTTCTGTTTGGTCTCGCGTTCATCGCGATGGGGTTGAGCTTGCTGGGGATGTTCGAGATCCGGCTGCCCTCGTCTTGGCTGAATAAGTCGTCGTCGTTGGAGTCGAAGGGCGGGATCATCGGCGTGATGTTCATGGCCGTGACCTTGACGATAACCTCGTTCACTTGCACCGCTCCCCTGGTCGGCCAGTTGCTATTCCTCGCGGCGAAGGGGTCGTATCTCTATCCAACCTTGGGCCTACTTACGTTCGCAAGCGTGCTGGCGCTGCCGTTCTTCGTGCTGGCGCTTGTGCCGTCGCTGTTGCAGTCGGTTCCCAGGAGTGGCGACTGGATGAACAGCGTGAAGGTGGTGGGCGGATTGCTGGAGATCGCGGCGGCGTTCAAGTTCCTGAATACCGCGGAGGTGAGTTTTCGGGGTGGGAAGGCCTCGGAAGCGATTCTCGATACGCAGGTGGTTCTTTCCGTTTGGGTTATCACGGCCGTGGTCGCGGGAATTTACATGCTGGGAATGTTCCGGACCGATCATGACCAGGCTGAGATCAAGGTGGGTCCGCTACGTTTGGTGGGCGGAACCATGTTCCTGGCGCTGGCGTTGTATCTGGTGCCGGCCCTGTTCGGGACGCCGCCTCGAAGCGAGATTTACGAGTCGATCGCGGGGATTTTCCCCCAGGATTCGCTGGCGGAACTGGATTCGCGGGTGCTGGTGGCAGAAAAGGTCCAACGCGGATTCAACGAGTCGTTGCGTGAGTTCGCCGGCGCTGCGCCGGGATTGTTGGCCGGAGGCGGCGGAGCGTTGCCGGAATTGCAGGAGGCCGTCGAGGCGACCTCGACCGATCCCAAGGAAGCTATCCGCCAAAAGCGTGAGATCATGGGTGAGGTCGCATGGGGCTTCAGCTACGAGGCCGCGCTCGAGGAAGCGAAGGCGAAAAATCGGCCCGTGCTCATCGACTTCACCGGAGTGAACTGTGCCAATTGCCGGACGATGGAGGCGAAGGTGATCCCCAAGCCGGAGGTCATCGATCAGCTCAAGAATTTCGTCCGCGTGCGGCTCTATACGGATTTTGTGCCGATCGGGTCGCTGTCCAAACTGGATACGGAGTACCTGGCCGAGGACAACCTGGCGCTCGAGCAGGAGCTTGTGAACCAGACCACGAGTCCGCTTTATGTGGTTCTCGACCCCAGCGGCGCGGTTCTGGCACAGCAGGCGTATGACACGAATGTGTCGACGTTTGTCAGCTTCTTGAAGGATGGACTGGCGAAGCACGAGACGAGCGCGAGCAAGGTTGCGAAAAAGTGATCGATTGTTTTGCAATTGAGGACGTGCATTCCGCGGGCCTCCGGCGTGCGCACTCGCTTCCACAGACTGATCCAAATTCCAGGTAAAGGTCGCGGGTGGATCGCTCACGGGGCGTCCCCCAACGAGTCATCCCCGCGAAGGCGGGGATCCAGGGCGCAAGGCTTCGCCCCCACATTTTGTCCCGCGAGCAAATCCCGGGACACGGCTCGGAGATCAGTCGAAGGGGACGTTCAGATCACGGTCGGTGAACGTGACCCCGCGTGGGCCTGGGACAATTTCGCCGATCACCCAGGCGGGGAGGTCCGCCTCCTTGCGCAAAGTGCGAACGACGGCTTCGGCGTAGTATTCGGCGACGACCAGAACCATGCCGATGCCCATGTTGAAGACCCGGAAGCACTCGATGTCGGGCAATTGCCCGATCGATTGGAGCCAGGAGAAAACCGACGGAATTTCCCAGGTGGTCGTGAAGCGGTAGGCGAGTCCTTCGGGGAGTATGCGCGGAGGGTTGTCGAGCAGGCCGCCGCCGGTGATGTGCGCGATGCCGTGGATGATTCGTTTCACGCGGTAGTGACGGTACACGGATTTGAGGGCGCGGGTGTAGAGGCGGGTGGGGATCAAAAATTCGTCGGCGACCGTGCGTCCCAGGGCATCGACGTGGCTCTCCGGGGAAAGCCCCGCGGCGTCGAAGGCGAGCTTTCGCGCCAGACTGTAGCCGTTGGAGTGGAGGCCGCTGGAGGCAATTCCGATCACCTTGTCGCCGGCGCGAATCTCGCCGCCGTCGAGCAGGTGCTTGCGCTCGACGACACCCACGCAGAAGCCAGCGAGGTCGTATTCGCCGGGCTGATAAAAGTCGGGCAGGATGGCGGTCTCTCCACCGAGCAGCGCGACTTCGGCCTCGACGCAGCCATCGGAGATGCCCTGGACGATCTGGGTCGTTAGCTCGGGATCGTCGCGGCTCATGGCGACGTAGTCGAGGAAAAACAGCGGCTCGGCCCCAGCGCACAGACAATCGTTGACGGACATGCCAACGAGGTCGATGCCAACCGTCGTGTGGCGACCGGTGGCGACGGCCAGCTTGAGCTTGGTGCCCACGCCGTCCGTCGAGGAGACCAGCACCGGGTCGTGATAGGTGCGGGAAAGCAGCCCGATATTGGCATTCAGGCGGAACAGGCCGGCGAAGCCGTTGGACCATTCCAGGACGCGGGGGGTCGTGTACGTGCGTCGCATGAGCGGGGGCAGCCGCTTCATGGTCTCTTCATAGGTGTCGAGGTCGACGCCCGCCGAGCGGTAATCGATGGGTTGGGACATGACGAGAGCGCCGCCGGTTTGGGCTGAGAGAAGATCGATTGGGAGTATTCGTAGTTTACCCGATACCTCGGGCGTCGGTCGGAGCGCTTGCATCGAGGCCGGTGGTTGCGTAATTTAGCTCTTCAAACCGGCTCGGGTCGCTCACATTCCTGACCTGTTCACCCGGCCACTCATCCCACCGCAGGGAATCCCCGATTTTCCCGCACCACGAGGAGATTTTGATGAAATCCAGAAAACTGGGCGCCCTTTTGGCGATGAGCATGGTGACTGCCCTGATGATGGGCTCGGGACTGGTCGCATCTGCCACGCGCGGCGGCGCTGACGACGATTCCCCGCTGCACATGCTTATGGAGAAGGTGCAGTCGAACAACGCAACGGTGCTCAAGGGGGTCCGCACAGCCGCCAATTTCAAGAAGAGCCAGGCGGATGTGGTTACGTCGGCCAAGGAGCTTTCCAAGCTGGCAAAGGAGGCCCGCAAGTTCACCGAGCCGGCCACCGACCAGAAGCAGCCGCAGGCGAAGTGGGAGGAACTGACCGACGCGATGATCAAGGAGTCGGACAAGTTCGTGGAGCTGGCAGCCAAGACCGACGCGGTCCAGGTCGACGTGAAAAACGCCTACAAGTCGGTTCAGAAGAGCTGCACCGATTGCCACGACGTATTCCGCGTCGAGGAATGAGCCTCGTCGACCGCGAGATTGACACACGCTCATGAATGCGAATCAAGCAAGGCCCGGCGCTCCCCTCGATGGGACGCCGGGCCTTCCGCTTTTCTATCGCAACCACTCAAGCTTCGGTCGGATCGAGGAGAATGTGGCGTGCGACGAGGCCCTCCTCGACCAGGCTGAGGAGGAGGGCATCGGGCCGGTCTTGCGATTTTGGGAGATGTCCAGCCTGGCCGTGGTGCTGGGTGCGTCCTCGCGTCTCGACAGCGAAGTTCGCCTTGAGGCCTGCCATCGCGACGGTGTCGCCATCACGCGACGTACCAGCGGCGGCGGAACCGTGCTGGTCGGACCGGGCGTCCTCTGCGTAGCATTGGTGCTGCCAATCACGGCAAAGTCGGAATTGGCGGCCGTCGACACAGCCCAACGTTACATCCTGGAGCGATCCGCGACCGCCCTTTCCTTACCCGGCAGGACGATCGAAGTCCAGGGTCTCGGCGACCTAACCCTAGATGGACAAAAGGTATCGGGAAGCGCGCAGCGACGTCTGCGGCGCAACGTCCTGGTTCATTTCACCCTCCTCTACGACATGGACCCACTCCTGATTGAGGGCTATCTGGGACAGCCAGGCCGGGTTCCGGCGTATCGAGCCGGGCGAAAGCATTCGGATTTTGTGGCCAATTTGCCGCTTAACAAGGCCGATTTGGAGGCGAGGTTGGCTCGGGAGTGGGCCACGGGATGCCTCATCCGTGAAATTGGCGATCCGATGGCACGGATTGAGCGGATTCTTGCCGATAAGATGGATCGTGTCGGCTGGGTCGAACGGTTTCGCTAGGAAGGCGGGAACGGCTGGGCGGTTCGGAGACAAAATCCGGCACAACCATGCCCATGTCTTGTTGGGGTTTCTATACTGGAATAACTGACCTGTCCCAAAAAGCCACATTGTGTCGTACTGGGTTCGGGTTTTGCTGGGAAGCTTCGCAGACAATGAGAGGGGCCAGGGGTGTCGGTCCTCTCGCCATACACATACTCCATCGGACGCGGCGCATCTTGTCGCGCCTTGCGTTGATGAGGATTGCCTCAAATGACAGGCTCGACGGTTGGCAGTCGTTGGAATCTGGAACTGATCGACGAGTATTACGAGCGATGGAGAAAAGACCCGGGGAGCGTCGATAGCTCCTGGGCTCATTTCTTCG
Organism: Isosphaeraceae bacterium; assembly: GCA_041750675.1. Lineage (GTDB taxonomy): Bacteria > Planctomycetota > Planctomycetia > Isosphaerales > Isosphaeraceae > BPJS01. Next base: position 7,115 of record JBGSYY010000540.1, read on the forward strand.
AAGGGTTCGAGGTGGGTTCGGAGCGAAACGGCTCGACGCACTCGGGCGTGATCGAGGCGGGCCCAACTCGTTCCGTATCCGGCGGCGTGGTCGGGCCGACGGCCGGAATCGCACGCCTCATCGACGCCTATCGCGAGATCGGCCATTATCTGGCCCGGCTCGATCCGTTGAAGTTGACGCCGGAGCGGGAGCGTCATGAGGCGCTTCAATTGGCGGAGTTCGGGCTCAGCGAGGCCGACCTCGAGCGTGAGTTTGAGACGGGTTTGACGCATCGACCCACGGCGACCCTGGCGAAGCTGATCGAGGTCTTGAAGAAAACCTATTGCGGCACGATCGGCGTGGAATACATGCACATCGCTGATCGAAAGGTGAGACGCTGGCTGCAAGAACGGATGGAGCCGATCAAGAATCGGCCCAATCTGGACCTGCAAGGCAAGCGTCGGGTGTTGTTGAAGCTCTACGCGACAACGCTTTTCGAGAATTTCCTGCACAATCACTACGTCGGGCAGAAGCGGTTCTCGCTTGAGGGCGGGGAGATGCTGATTCCGCTCGTCGATGCGTTGGTGGAGCGAGCAGGGGTTTGGAAGGTCTCCGACATCGTCATCGGGATGCCTCACCGCGGACGCCTGAACGTGCTGGTGAACATTCTGAACAAACCCTACGGCAAAATCTTCGGCGAATTCGAAGGGAACTTGCCCAAGACCGTGCAGGGTGACGGCGACGTGAAGTATCACCTTGGGTTCTCATCCGACCATGCCTGCCAGAATGGTCATGTAATCCACCTTTCACTGACGGCGAATCCGAGCCATCTCGAAGCCGTCAATCCGGTGGTGGAAGGACGAGTTCGCGCCAAGCAGCGGCGACGTGGCGACACCGAGCGCAAGCTTGCCGTGCCGCTCCTGATTCACGGCGATGCGGCGTTCGCCGGGCAGGGTCTGGTTGCGGAGACGTTGAATCTCTCGCAGTTGCACGGCTACCGCACGGGCGGGACGGTGCATATTGTCGTGAACAATCAGATCGGTTTCACGACGAATCCCGCCGATGCGCGATCAACGAGCTATTGCACCGACATCGCCAAGCTGGTCGATGCGCCGATTTTTCATGTCAACGGCGAAGACCCCGAAGCCTGTGTTCACGTGGCCGAACTGGCGTTGGATTATCGTCAGACATTCGGGCGTGACGTGGTGATCGACATGGTCTGCTTCCGCCGCCACGGCCACAACGAAGGTGACGAGCCGGCCTTCACTCAACCCCTGATGTACGACCGAATTCGCGAGCGGCCGACGATTACGGAGCTTTACACCGAGCACTTGATCTTGACTGGCGACCTGACCACGAACGAGGCGGAGACGATCGCCGAGACCTATCAAGAGAAGCTCAAGTCGGTGTACGAGGAAGTTCACAACAGCACGTCGACCCTGGAGGCGACGGTCTCCCAGTTTCAGTCGAGTTGGAAGGGGTTGGTCTCGCAGTTCTCGTTCACGCCCGTGGAAACCGGGGTTTCGCATGAGTTGCTGATGCGGATCACGAAGGCGATGGCCGAAACGCCGCCGGGGTTCCATCGCAACCCGAAGCTGGACCGGATCTTGAACGCGCGAGTCAAGGCCATGGAAACGAACGCCTCGGTCGATTGGGCGTTCGCCGAATCCCTGGCGTTCGGGTCGTTGCTGGCGGAAGGCACGCCGCTTCGCCTCAGCGGGCAGGACAGCCGGCGCGGTACCTTCAGCCAGCGGCACGCCGTGTTGACCGACACGATCACCGGCGAGAAGTACACGCCGTTGAACCACATCGTTGAAGGTCAGGCCAATTTCTGCGTTTACGATAGCCTGCTTTCCGAGGCGGCCGTGCTCGGCTTCGACTACGGTTATACCCTGGACGAGCCCAACATGCTGATCATGTGGGAAGCCCAGTTCGGCGACTTCGCCAACGGCGCGCAGGTCATCGTCGACCAGTTCATCGCCTCGGCCGAGAGCAAATGGGGCCGCGCGAGCGGAATCGTGCTGCTGCTTCCCCACGGCTACGAGGGACAGGGGCCAGAACACTCCAGCGCTCGGCTCGAACGCTATTTGCAGCTCTGCGCCGAGGAGAACATGCAGGTCGTGTACCCCTCAACCCCCGCGCAATACTACCACCTGTTACGGCGGCAAATGCGGCGAAACTTCCGCAAGCCGTTGATCGTGATGACGCCCAAGAGTCTGCTCCGCTTGAAGGAAGCGGTTTCGCCGGTGACGGACCTGATGCACGGGCATTATCAGGACGTGATCGACGATCCTGTCGCGGATGCTCGCGGAATACGGCGCGTCGTCTTCTGCACGGGTAAGGTTTATTACGACCTGGCGCGGACGCGGGAACAGGTAGGAAAGGGCCAGGAAGTGGCCCTGGTTCGGATCGAGCAGCTTTATCCGTGGCCGGCGGCGGAGCTACGGCAAGTGATCGAGCGTTATCAGGCCCAGGACGTGGAATGGGTTTGGGCGCAAGAGGAATCGCAAAACATGGGGGCCTGGACGTTCGTAGCACCACGGCTCAGGGAGCTGGTGGGCGAGGACGTGCAGTATGTCGGCCGGGGCGCGAGCGCGAGCACGGCGACGGGATCGCACGCGGTTCACGAGCGTGAGCAGCGCGAGCTGGTGGAAGCCGCCATCGATGCGGCCGTGCCGCATCTGGTGTGAGTCGCTACGCGGGCCGAAGGCCGTCCGATTCGGGCGGCCCGCTCGCACGACTACGCAGGACTGCGTTGCATAAGGTATTCTTGTGGGATCGCACCGGTGCGCGATTGCGCCTGGGGTGTCCGCATAACCGTTGGAATCGACAAGGTAGTTTCGACATGGCGAATGTTCCGATCAAAGTGCCGGGCGTGGGTGAATCGATCAGCGAGGGGATTCTCGCGCGCTGGATGAAGTCGGAAGGTGACTATGTGAAGTCGGGCGAGCCGCTTTTCGAGCTGGAAACGGACAAGGCGAGCAACGTGGTGCCGGCTCCCGCTGATGGCACGCTGAAGATCACGGCCGTCGAGGGCACGACCGTCGAGATTGGATCCACGGTGGGCGAGCTGGACCCCAGTGGAACGCCCTCGGCCTCTCCTGCACCAGCAAGCGCGGGATCGCCCGCGCCCAAGGCCGTGAAGGCGGAGTCGACCGCGCCCGCACCCGCCGAAGGTGCGTCGACGGCAACGGATGTGCGGATGGGGCCGGCGGCGCGTAGGTTGGCGGCGGAGACCGGCGTCGATGTGAGTCAGGTCGCGGGGTCAGGCCCCG
>JBGSYY010000541.1:0-8485 GCA_041750675.1 Isosphaeraceae bacterium
CGCATCGGCGATACCGTCGGGGGGGCCGGTGCGAACGCGGCCAGGTTCGGCCTCAACGGCGTTGCCGACGTGGGAGCCGACGCCGGATGGGGCGTTGCACGATTGGGCATATCAGCATCGGGGCTTGATCGGACTGGCGACGCGGTTGTGGAGCCGTCCTGAGATCCCTGAACCGGCGGAGGGTCAGCCCAAGATTCCCGAGGAGGCGGAGGCGCGCTGGCTGTTGTGGAACGACCAGATTGCGGGCGGTCAGGCATTTGTGCCATTTCGGGCGTTTGAGCATCCGACGCTGGGCGCGGTGGAGATCGGCGGGTGGCGGCCGGGGGTGCGGCTCAATCCACCGGCGGAGCGGCTGGCGGCGATCGCCGATGCGCAACTTGGGTTTTTGAAGGAGCTGGCGGAACGACTGCCGAGACTGGAGCTGCGTCGGGTTGAGGCGCGTCCGCTGGGCGATGGGCTGTTCGAAATCGAGGCTGTGGTGGCGAATCCGGGGGTGTTTCCGACGGCGCTGGCGCAGGGTGTTCGGAATCGAGAAGCGCCGCCCGTGGTGGTGAGGCTGGAGGGGTCGGGAGTGCGATTGATCGCGGGTCGTCCGGTGGAGCGGATCGATGCGTTGTCGGCTACGGAGCCGGTGACGCTGCGTTGGACGATCGGCGCTCCGGGTGATGTGCGATCGGTTGAGATCGATGTTTCGTGTCCGCGTGCGGGGCAGGTGCGTCGGACGATTCCGTTGCCTTGAGTGGCGCGGTTATTACACACAACCGGGATGATCCTCTGATGCGACGTGTTTTGTTGAGCTTACTAGCGGTGATGCTGCCCTCGTTGAGCGGGGCGCAGGAGCCATTGATCGCACGGGCGAAGGTGCCGTTGGCGTTCAATCGGCTGTATGACTACCCGGAGCTGGTGGATGCGATGCGTTCGCTGGCGGCGGCGTATCCGGAGCGGGTCGGTTTGCGTTCAATCGGCAAGAGCATTGAGGGGCGGGATCTCTGGTGCATGACGATTCAGAACGCGAGCACGGGAGCGGAGTCGTCGAAGGCGGCGATGTATGTGGATGGGAACATACACGGCAACGAGGTTCAGGCGGCTGAGGCATGCCTGTATTTGGCGTGGTATCTTGCTGAGAACTATGCCCGCAACCCGAAGGTGAAGCAGCTTGTGGATGAGCGGGTTTTCTATATCGTGCCGACGGTGAATCCGGATGGCCGGGCGCATTGGTTTCGGTCGCCGAACACGACGCATAGCTCGCGGAGTGGGAAAAGCCCGATTGACGACGACCGCGACGGCCGCGCGGATGAGGATGGCTACGACGACATCGACGGCGACGGCCAGATCACGCAAATGCGGCGGCCTGATCCCAAGGGGCGGTGGAAGGCCGATCCAGACGATGCGCGGCGGATGGTGCCGGCGCGGCCCGAGGAAGTCGGCCAGTATGAGATGCTGGGCAACGAGGGGATCGACAACGACGGCGACGGCCGCGTGAACGAAGACCCGCCGGGTGGTTACGACATGAACCGCAATTTCCCGGCCGACTGGCGGCCGGTGTATCAGCAGAGCGGGGCGGGGCCGTTTCCGCTGTGCTGGCCCGAGACGCTGGCGGTGGCGGAGTTTGTGCGGGGGCATCCCAACATCGCGGGGGTGCAGGCGTATCACAATTTCGGCGGGATGATCTTGCGTGGGCCGGGGCACCCTGAGCGGCAGGGAGAGTATCCCGCGGAGGATGATCGGGTTGCGGCGGCGATCGGGTCGGCGGGCGAGCGGATGCTGCCGATGTACCGGAGCATGGTGCTGCACCGCGACCTGTATCCGGTTCACGGTGGATTTATCGGTTGGACATACGAACATCTGGGGATTTTTTCGTTCACGAACGAGCTTTACAACGGCGGCCAACTCCTGGGTGCGGGGGAGCGTGGCGCGATGGACGAGGGCGGGGACGATCTGGAGGCGCGTCGGACGCGCGAGCGGTTGTTGCTGGGGTCGGACTTTATCCCGTGGCATCCGGCGCGGCATCCGGTTTATGGGGAGATCGAGATTGGTGGTGCGGTGCGGCAGAGTCAGCGAGTACCGCCGATGTTTTTGCTTGAGGAGCTATGCCACCGAAATACGGCCTTCGTGCTTTATCACGCGGACCAGATGCCGCGGGTGGAGTGGCACGACATCCAGACCGAGCGGCTGGGTCCGGAGACGACGGCGGTGACGGTGGCGGTGCGCAATACGCGGTTGATTCCCAGTCGCTCCGCGCAAGCGGCGCACCGAAAATTGGGGCTGCCGGATGTGTTGAGCCTGGAAGGGGGCGGGTTGACGGTGCTGACCGGTGGGCGGCTGGTCGACCGTTATACGGGCGAGCTGGACGCTTCGGCGACCGAGCCGGCCGAGGTTCGGCTCGACGCGGGGGTGGGGAGTACGCCGGTGTTTGTGCGTTGGGTCGTGCGGGGCCGTGGCGAGGCGTCGATCTCGTATAGCTCGGAGAAGGGTGGCGTGCTGGTACGGAGTGTCACGCTTCCGCCGGCTTCGTAGGTGGCGGGGAATTTTGTCGGCAATCGCTTCGGATTCTAGTATTATCTTGCATGGCGTGTGTGTGGCTAGGGAAAGGGGGAGTCGGCGCAGGCTTTCCCGGACTTGAGATGATCCAAGGGCGGACCCTCAAGAGAGATGCTTGCGAGCGGGGTATCTGGGTGATCGGTTCCATTGGCGATTCGCCGCATTTCCGCGGGGTGTAACATGATGGAACCCCGAGAGACACGTTTCTGGCAGGCGGCGAGCCAGCTGAAGCTGGTGCATCCGAAAGAGCTTCAGGCGTGCTGGGATTCGATACCGCCGGAGAAGCGGACGCGGGACGCGGTGGACCGCCGGCTGGCGCGTCAGGTGGTGGCGGCCGGGCACATGACATTGTGGCAGGCGCAGCGCATTCTGGCGGGTCGTCAGGAGGGGCTGTTCATCGACCGCTATATCTTGCTCGACCAGATCGGGCAAGGTGGGATGGGGCGGGTGTATCTGGCGAAGGACACGCGGCTGGGTCGGCAGGTGGCGATCAAGATTCTGTCGCGTGAGCGGATGCAGAACCCGCGCGCCTTGACTCGTTTTCATCGCGAGGCGAAGGTCGGGGCGATGCTGCAACAGGAGAATTTGATTCGAGTGTACGACGAGGGCGCGCTGGGCGGGATGCCTTATCTGGTGATGGAGTACATTGAGGGGCAGAACGTGGCGCATCTGATCGCCGAGCAGGGGCGATTGGAGCCTGAGAATGCGGCGGAACTAGCGCGGCAGGTAGCGCTGGGGCTGGAACATCTGCACCAGAAGAGTTTACTGCACCGAGACGTGAATCCGGCGAATATTTTGGTGGACCGCGACGGCACGGCGAAGCTGACGGATCTGGGCCTGGCGATCGACATGAATGACGAGGAGGACGTGGTCACGCGGGATGGGGCGACGGTGGGGACGTTCGACTACATCAGCCCGGAGCAGGCGAGAAGCCCGCGGAAGATCGACACGCGGAGCGATATTTATTCGCTAGGATGTACGCTCTATCACATGATTGCGGGGCATGTTCCGTATCCGGCGACAAGCCTCCCCGAGAAGTTGATCGCACACCAGGGTGCGGCGGCGGAGCGGCTGACGGATCTGGTGCCGGGTGTTTCCGAGGGGCTGGCGGCGATTGTCGAGAAAATGATGTCGAAGGACCCGGCGGATCGTTACCAGCGGCCGGCGGACGTGGCGCGGGCGTTGACGCCGTTTTCGCGGGGGGCGAGGCTCCTGGGACGGCCCGTCCAGCCGACGAAATCGACGGCGACGGGCACGTCGATCTGGGATAGCACGCCGGTGAGTGGCGGGGCGTCGAAGTCGGAAGTGAAGGGGGACGGAGCACGAGGAGTATCGCGGCCGGCGAAGGAGTCGTCGAGCGACCCATTCGATCTTTTTCAGATTGACCTTGGGCCGGCGATTTCGCTGACGGGGGACGGGACGACGCCGAGCCGCAGTCGGAGCGGGGAGAACTCGCCCGTGCCCGCGAAGTGGCTTGCTAACGTGCCGAAGTGGTGGTGGATCGCGGCGGCGGCCGGAGTTGTGGCGGTCGTCGGTTTGCTCGCATTTCCAATAGGTGGGGAGCCGACACCCAAGCCCGTCGTGCAGGGGAAGCCGGCACCGCCGGCGCCGGCGAAGCGGATTTTTACCGATACGCCGATCAGTGTTGACTTTGGGGACGAGGTCGTGGCGTCGGCGAGCCTGGAGGATGCGATCCGGCTGGCGACTGGCAAGCGGGGCTCGCTGGTGCTCTCCAATGCGGAGCCGCTCGAGCTGACGGTTTCCGCAACGATCCCGGTGAATTCAAACCTGACGATTCGCGCCGCGAACGGAGCGGCACCGGAGATTCGGCTGAGGTTTGAGGCACCGGTACCATTCCTGACAGTGGATTCGCGGTCTCCATTGAAGCTGGAGGGGCTTCATTTTCGTGTCGAGGTGGCGGAGGGCGTGGCAGCGCCGCCGGGGGTGCTGGCGGTTGGGGGTACGCTGGAGATGAAGAACTGTTCGATGGTGGTTGCTGAGGGTGGGCCGGCGGTTTCGGCGCTGGCATTCTCAGGCCAAGGAGCGGATATCTCGGAGTGTTGGCTCGAGGGATTCCGTCCGGCGATCCGTGCGCAGTTGTTCCCCGGCTCGCGGCTTCTCCTCACGCACAGCCAGTTGATCGGCGGGCCGGTCGACTCGGCGGGATCGGGCTGGGCGCTTGAGCTCCAAACCGAAACGGCCCCTCGATCGGCGAAGCAGGAGCGAGAGGTGGCGCTTGAGCGTGTGACGGTGGTGGGCGTCGGCCTGGCTCGAATGCTTGATTCGGGCAAAGGCAATCCGTTGCGGTTCACCGTGCATGATACGGTCATCTGTGGCCGGGCGTTGCTCCAGTGGGCCGATACGACGGCGGTGTTTCCCGGCGAGATGGTTTGGAGCGGGCAGTCGAATCTTTATGATCTGCGGGGGCCGGGCTGGGTGGTGGCGGACGATGAGGCGGGGCAGGCGATCGCCGGTGCGCCTGCGCAGCTCGACACCTGGTCGCAGGGCGCGGTATTGGAACGAGAGACGCGAGCGGAGCCGGCGCGGTTTGTGGTTGAGCCGCCCGGCACGGGCAGGTCGCCCTTGGACTACTCGCTGAGGGAGTACGTGGGAACCGCTCCGGGCGCGGACGTGAAGCAGGTGGCGGCACCTCCAGGGAGGTCGCTCTGAGGAGCGAGCGAGGGGCGGCGCTAGCTTCGTTGATCGCCGGAGAGCAGGTTGCGGCCGGAGTCGAAGATGCGGCGGCGGCGTGCGGTATCGGCGGAGGTGGTGGGCTGCGACTTGGCGGCGAGGTCGTGGAGGTTGGCGCGGCAGAACGGGCAATCGACGACTTCGACGTGAAACTTGATGTAGGCGGCCTGATCGGGTTCGAGAACTTCGAGCAAGTAGCTGCCGAGCTGTTCGCGAGTGACGCAGGTGAGTCGGGCGCGTCGCCAAATCGCCCCGAGGCTGTGGAGGGCGGGGTCGGCGCGTTCGGCGCGGACGTGTTCGAGCCGCTGGCGGAGCTCTGCCGAGTCGCGCAGGGCCTTTTCGACGCGGGCCATTTCGATGGGTGAGAGGGTTTCGGCGAGGTAAGCGCGGATGGTGTCGTCGTCCAGCATGGTTCGCTCGTTGATAGCGGGGGCGTTGCGCGAGACGTTCAGCCCAGGGGTTCTTCGAGGTTCATGCCCGCGCGGCGGGCCATTTCCTTCAGGCGGGCGATGGCCTGGAACTTGTGGCTGGCGACGGCTTGTTCGGTCATGTTCAGGAAGCGTGCGACATCCTTGTTGGGCCAGTTTTTGACGAGGAGCAATTCGAGGCAACGGACGCGATCGAAGTCGCCGCGGGCGATCCAGTCGCCGAGCATGCTGGCGAGGGATTGGGTGAGGACGCGTTCTTCGTCCTGGCGGCGTTCGTCGCTGCGGGCGATGCTGGAGGCGGCGCGGATGGGACCGGGGACCTCGTCGAGGGGTCGGCCCTGGTCGTCGGAGCCGAACTGGTCGATGGGCCGGCGGCCCTGGCGGCGGAGGTGGTCGGTGAGTTTGTGAGCGGCGATGGAGAAGAGATAGGCTTCGAGGTCGCGGGCTTCGTCGTAGTGAGGGAGGCTGGTGAGGAAGCCGACGAAGGTTTCCTGGACGGTGTCTTCGCTGGTCGCGCGGTCGTGGAGGCGGCTGTCGACGAAGGCGAGGAGTCGGCCCTCGTACCGTTCGATGAGCAGGTTCCAGGCGTCGGTGTCGCCGGCGCGGACCTGGCGGATCAGGATTTTCTCGGCCTCGGTGGTTGCCATGCGCGTGGTTTGGCAGTCTGGAGAGGATCGAGAGAGGCTAGTTCCGGGCCGAGACGTCTCTGGACCGGGGGCCAGCGGGACATTCTACGCGCAAGGGCGAGCGACGGGCTAGCGGTGGCAAAAGGGAGGGGATCAGTAGGCGTCGCGGTCCCAAGGCTGGTTGGACTTGGGCGGGGGCGGCGACTCCCAGAGTGGTGGGTCGTCGGGCCAGCGTCGTCGTCGGTAAATCGCGAAGGCGATCAGGCCGACGGGCGCGAAGACGATCATGACGATGGACCAGACGAGCTTGTCGAAGCGGCCGGGGAAGTCGTTGTCGGTGAGCCGCATGAGGGCGAGAAACTCGTGAATCCAGACGGCGACCAGGACCAACAGGAACGCAATGACGGCGGCTGTGACCACCAGGGGTAGGACCAGGGTGAGCAGGAAGAGGGCGACGACCGCCCCGAGCGCGAGCTGCCAGGGGCCGGCGTCGCGGAGGCGTTCGTAGAGGTCGATGCCCAGTCGGCGGGCGCGGTCCCAGCCGGTTCGTGCTGCGTCGAGATAGGGATCAAACGTGTTCATGTGAAGAAATCTGACGAATCGGTTGGGGCGAGGAACTGTGATTCAACCGCGACGGAGCCAGTCGTAAAGCAGCACGCCGGCGGCTCCGACGGAGACGGCGGCGATGAGGCGGAGGCGTTTGGTGTAGAAGCCGCGTGTGGCCTCTTCGGTGCGGACATAGGCGGTGGTCACGCCGAGGCAGGCGAGGACGAAGGCGAGGACACCGCCCATCAGGCCGAGCCGCTTCTCGGCGATCTGGCGGTCGTATTCCTGAACCAGGCGTTGGCGGTCGGGCGTGGAGAGCGAGAATGGGGCGGAGGCGCGATACATCCGGGCGTAGTCGCGATCCTGCTCGACGATCTCGAACTGGGTGGGCAGGAGGCGGTCGGTGAGGATCGCGGGCGGTGTCCAGGCGGGGTCGACGTCGGAATCGACGAGCCAACGGCTGAGTTGCTTGATGAGCTTATCGTGGAGGTCGGCGCGGGCGCGTTCCTCGCTGAACATCCAGTCGCTGGCGAGGTTGGCGTTGGTGCCTGTCGAAGGGCGAGTGGTTTTGGGCGGATCGATGTCGGCGACCGGGGTTTCTTCGTCCGCTTCCTGGTTGTTTTGGTCGTTCTCAGGGGCGGCGATTGCAGCGATCTGGAACGGTGCGGTGGGTTTGCCCCAAGCGAAGCGGTAGTGGATGCTTCTGCGGGGTTCGCGCGGTTCGGCCTCGGGGCGAGGCGCGAGCGGGGCGGAAGGAGCTTCGTAGCGATGCGAACGGTAGGTGCGCACCGTCTTCGTGAACACGATGAAGGTGGGCAAGAGGATCAGGCTGATTATGAGAATGCGTTTCATGGTCGAGGCGATCCCCGGCGTTGTCGTGCGATGCGATCCTGACGGTCCATTAGGGCCGAGCGGATTTGAGTGAGCCGTCACATCTCTCTATTCGCTGACGAGCCGCGAACATTCAGAGCGAATGGTGGCTGTTGCTGCTGATTTTTGGGGGTTGCTCGGGGAGCCTCAGGCGACTCGTTTGCGGTCGGTCGGGCCGAGCTTGCGTTGGTAGAGGGCGTAGGCGGCCGCCTTTCGGTCCCAGGGGCTGGTCAACTGGACGACCATGGCGATCAGGGCCAGGCTGATCGAACCCCAAGGTTGGGGGGCGTCGAACGGGAGACCGATGAGCGCGGCGATCGCGCCGGTGATGACCAACGGCACGAGCCGGAAGCGGCGAACGCGGTCGCGGCTGGCGAGGTTCCAGAATTGGTTTGCGCCAAAGGCCAAACCATAGAAGGCGGCCAGACTGACCATCAGAGCGACGTCGCGGCCGGCGCGGCTGGTGACAACCCTGGTAATCTGCGAGGCGACCTGATTGGAACCGACCTCGGTGGGGATGCCGACGTGGGCCCAGCCGCTGGAGGCGGCGAGCAATTGACCGAGGCCGAGTCCGACGGCGAGCATCACCAGCCGTCGAGTTCCGTTGCAGGCGTGGTGGGATTCCCAGGCTTTAGACGCGCCGAGCACACCCCAGCTTCCCAGCAGAACGACGCCATAGAGCAACGCGAGCTGGCCGGGGTCCTGGGGATGGGGGCCACCGAGGAGGTCGAAGAACGGGACCGAGAGGACGGTTCCCACAGCGGCGACCGCGGCGGCCATGAG
>JBGSYY010000542.1:0-4246 GCA_041750675.1 Isosphaeraceae bacterium
CGCCCTCGCCGGCGATCAGGGTGTCGTTACCGTCCGTGCCGCCCAGCACGACGTGCTCGCCGCGGGTGTAGCGCAGGTAGTTGGTGTCGGGGCCTGGCGTGGCTGGGTTGTCGCGGATGACGTCGCCGGCCGGGTCGGCAAACTGCTGCTGCGACTGGTTAACCTCCAGGATTAGACCCGGTGTCGTGAACACCACTCCGGCCATGTGCCCGGCGTCGGTGTTGGCCCTGATGATCTTCGAGAACGAGTTATTCTCCAGCTCGGCGAGGAAGTTGGTGCCGGCCAGACGGTGGAGATAGTAGAGCCGGTCGCCGTTCTGGAGGGCTTCGAGCTGGGTCTCGAAGACGAAGTTGAACGTCGAGCCGAGCATGCCGCCGAAGGGCATCTTCTGCTCGGCCAGGCCGCCGACCCAGAAGTCGACGTCATCGAGCCCGGTGGTTGTGACGCCGCTCGCCAGGCTCGCCCAGTCGCCGGTGCTGTTCATGAAGTCGAGCCGGTCGGCCGGCTCGTTAATGCCGTCGTCACCCAGGACCAGCAGGGCCGCGGCGGCGCGCTTGCCGGCGAGCGTCGTCGCCGAGGTCACACTGTCGTGCGTGCCGTAAGCGGCGACGAAGTTGACCAGCGATTCGGGGTGCTTGATGTGCATCGCGAAGTCGGCCCAGCTCGTGTAGGGGGTGAGCTGGCTGTCGCCGGTCTTTTCAAAGAAGTCGCGGCGGGCGGCGTTCAGGGACGGGATGCCGACATCGCGGCCGCGGGCGATGTTAATTGCGGCCAGGTCGAGTGGCAGGCCGACGAGGTTGTTGCGCAGGGCTTCGGTGACGAATTCGTCGATCTCGTTGCCGACCTGGCGGGTGACGCCGCGGATAATGGCTCCGGCGGCGGCGGCCGGGGTGACACCGCTGGCGGCGAATTCGAGAGGATTGAGGAAGGCCTGGATGAGGCCGATTTCGGAGGAGGCGAAGGTCGGGCTCAGGCGGTCGATGGTCTCGGTGAGCATCGAGTGGCCGAAGCGGTAGACGGTGTGGGCGAACTCGGCCACGATCGCCGGGTTGACTCCGGAGTCGAAGTCGAGGAAGAGGTCGATATTGGGCTGGATGGTGCGTGCGAACTCCTCGAAGACGAGGTGCTGGTACTGCATCTCGGTGCCGAATTTGGCGGCCTGGAAGAGGCGCTCGCCGTTCCAGTCGATGTTTGGGGTTTCGGAGTCGACCACGGCCTGGAGCTGGCTCGGAGTCAGCGGGGTGCGCAGCCACTGGTTCAGGAAGGCGAGGTCGCCTCCGATCGCCGTGGCCCCGATCACGTCCTTGATGTGGCCGACGAGGCGGTTATGCTCGGCGTGGAAGACGTGGTGGACGGCGGTGAGGGCGATGTTCTCGTTGACGCGGCCGTCGCCGGCGATGTAGTGGGCGTTGAGTAGCGCCGCGTTGTACTGACCGGGCAGCGGTACGCCGTTGCTGTCGAGGACCGGGACCGCCGCGTGCGCGATGTCGTCGAGGAAGGCGTGGCCGGTGCGGGCGGTGTTGGCGGGGATGTTGACGCCGTTGCCGCCATTGGCCGCGGGATTCCCTTCCACCAGGCCGGTGAGGGTGACGAGCTGCGGGTAGCCGTTGTTACCGGGAATGAACCGGCCGTAGGGGTCGGTGTGCAGCAGGGGCACGTTATGGATGTCGGCGTCGGTGAGGTTAATGCCGAGCAGGGTGCGGGCTTGCAGCTTGATGTCGAGCCATGTCGCCATGCCGCCGAGCGTCGGATTTTCCATGAGCTTGCCGGTCGAGACCGGTCGACCGGCGACCATCTCGTACTGGCGGAGGAAGACCTGGTGCGAGGGGTGCGAGGTGTAGGTCTGGTTCTGGTCGACGAAGGGCGAGGTGAGGTTGGTGTGCTCGTGGATGTCGTCCGCCGTGCCGAGCTGGCCGTCAGGCCCGGGAAGGTTGGTGGCGCGAGTCACGAGCATGAAGTTGGTGGAGCCGCCCGGCTCGTATAGCGGGTCGTCGGGCTTGAGCGGGATCATGACGGTGCCGCTGCCGCCCTTGGGGACGAGGTCGAGGCCGTGGTCGAAGAACTGGCCGAAGAAGGTCATCCAGGAATTGAACGGAGCGGACAGGCCGACGTCGGGCGACTCGTTGGGGATGACATAAGTCTGGAAGGTGACGCCGTCGGCGCGAGTGCCGGTGACAAGCTCGAAGCCAAGCTCGGCCGCGATGGCTTGCGCCGCGGGGTTGTTCGGAGTCTGGTCGACGATCAGGTTGGAGATGGTGCGGGGGCGGGAGTCGGTGACCGTGCCGGCGGCCTGGGTGTAGGAGGTCTCGGCCTCACCCGATCCAAAGGACGCCTCGAGCATGCGGGGGAAGATGACATCGGCGGCGCCGAAATCGCTCTGGCTGGTGACCAGATTGTTGAACTCGCCCGTGATGGTGCGGAGACCGCGAGCCAGCTCCACGTTGGGAATCAATGTGTTGATGTCGGCACCGCCGGCGTGTGCCTCGGCGATCAGGATCTGCTGAAGCATGAACTCAAGGTCGGAGTTGATGAAATTCACGGCGAGAAGCTGCCGATTCTCGAGCTGCTCGGTGCCGACGCGAGTGACGGTACGATTTCGGCGACGGGAAGCACGCTGGGTCTTCTTCGACTTCATTTGTTCTGCTCCGAATAGTTGAGGATGCGATGCGCAACGTCGTCAGGGCCCGGTTGAGTGTCGTTCGTGGTGCGGCCGATGGTGGAGCGCGCAGGGTCAGCGCCCGGATCGCCCCATAGGGGAATCCGCTGTCACAGGTCAATCGATGCAATCACAAAGCGAGCAACCAGGAAGGTGGCGCCAGTGAACCCGGAGAGAGTCTGGGCCGAAACCTGATCACTAAAAAGAAACCTCACACCCTCTAATCAGAATGTGTGTTTCATTGATCGTGGCTCCCCCCCGACGTGACGGGGCGCCGTCGATGCCGTAGCTTGGTGAATCGTCTGCGATCACTACAGCACACATGCGATCAATGTTGCACTAAACGAAATGTCTAACAGGTGGTCGCGGCCATCGCAACAAGAATTTTATGGGAGTTCGTCAGTTTTTTGCTGGTTTCTAACAATATTGCCTTCGATTTCTACCTTTTCTCATAAGAGGCAGAATGGGTAGTTCAATTATGAAATGTGTCGATTTCTGGAATCCGCGGTTGCGATCAAATAATTGTTCCCGGAAATGCCGGTTCCGATGCGTCAGTTGCTGATCAGGCCCGAGAAACGGTGAAGCTCCGGCATGGATGGCTAGCGTCCGTTTGTTCATGGCGGTGGATTCTCGTAACGTGGATCGTTGCGTGTTGGTCAGGGCAAGGATGTGGTTGCGGGCCGAAAACAAGGGAGGGATCTGGCGAGGTGGCTCATCCGTTGGGGAACCTGCGAAGCATTTCTGGAGACCTTTTGCCTGGTTGCGGTAGGCAAGAGTCGATTTCCTCGGTCGTTGTTTCCTGGGAGGTGCGATATTCTCATGCGTGAGATCATTGCCCAGGTGGCGGTGTTGGTTGGGATGCCGTTGATTCTGTTTTTCGTGATCGCCACTGAGCGGAAGCATCGGTCGGAGTCGAGGGGAGCCATCGAGAAATGGTGCGCGGAGCGGAATTTACGGGTGGTGAGTCTTCGTTCAATGACTCTGTTCGAGAAGATTGGGGTGGGCGGTTCCAACATGCAGAGTGCGTATCGAGCGGTGCTCGAGGACTCGCACGGGTTTTCCGATGAGTTTTGGTTTCTTTACGGCTCGTAGCTGACGGGGCCCTGGGAGCCGAAGGTTGGGGCGGGGCGGAGGGATTTCTGAGCGGGCGGACTGGGCGGTGGCCGCCTGGAGCGGGATCAACCGTCGGACGAGGGCGGCAGGGTGGGCTTGAGGATCAGTTCGCAGGCGGATTCGGCTTGCTTGCGGACGGCTTCGCTGGGGTCGTCGGCGCGGAGGCGTTCGAGGGTGGGGAGGGACTCGGCGGCGGCGGGGCCGGCGAGGCCGAGGAATTTGGCGGCGAGCAGGCGGACGGTTTCGTTGTCGTGCTGGAGCTGGGCGGTGAGTTCGGGGATGGAGGCGGGGTCGGGGCCGTTGCGCTCGTAGCGGCGGAGCATGCGGTCGACGCCTTCGCGGTTTTCGGGATTCTGGGCGGCCAGGATCATGTCGGGGAGGAAGATGCGGGCGCGAGGGCCGAGGCGGAAGATCGCGCGGCCGACGGCACGGCGGACGTCGGGTGCTTCGTCCATGAGGCGTGGGGCGAGGTGAGGG
>JBGSYY010000543.1:0-5988 GCA_041750675.1 Isosphaeraceae bacterium
GGACCGGACGACTTCGGCGGACGCGGACCAAAGGGGCGGGGGCCGGACCCCTTTGGACCCGCTTTCCTCGGCCCGCCTGTGGTGGGGCGACGGCTGCCGCCGCTGCTGGGGCCTATTTTCGGAGTCGGTCGTCGCGGCGCCATGGAGCGAGCCTCATTATCGAAAGAGAAACCAGTGCGCGCCGGCCGACGCGAACTCGCAACTCCATCGTACGGGCTGGCTCAATCGTTTTCCAGAACGGTTGCCGCCGGCTGCTCGTGAGTCAGGCAGTGTAGCGTGCCCAGCCCGAGCACCAGATCGACGCAGTGGATTCCGACGATTCGCCGATTCGGGAATAGTGGGGCAAGCGTGTCGAGCGCGATGCGGTCGTTGGGATCGTTGAACGTCGGGACCAGCACCAGCCCGTTGGCGATGTAGAAATTGGCGTAGCTGGCCGGCAGCCGGAATCCTTCGAACAGGACCGGCCCCGGCATCGGCAGTTCGACGACCTTGAGCGGCTTGCCGTCCTGGTCGCGCGCGGCCTTGAGGCGTTTGAGATTATCGCGGAGCGGTTCGTAGTTGAGGTCGGAGGGGTCTGGTTCGACGGCGGCGACGATTGTCGTCGGGTCGATGAATCGCGCGATGTCGTCAACGTGGCCGTGGGTGTCGTCGCCGGCGATGCCACGACCGAGCCAGATCGTTTTCCGGATACCGAGGTAGTCGGCGAACACTTGTTCGTAGCCTTCGCGGTCGAGGCCCGGGTTACGCTCCTGCATGTCGGTGCTGAGCTGGCATTCCTCGGTCGTCAGCAGTGTGCCGTGGCCGTTGCCGTCGATTGAGCCGCCTTCGAGCACGACCCGACGCCGCTTGTCATCGTGTTCGTAGGTTGGCTTGAAGCGGCGGATTCCCAGCTTCTTGGCCAGCCTGCGGGGGATGCGCACGTCCTTTTTGAAGTTGTCGTACTTGGCCCAGCCGTTGAACCGCCAGGCGACGGCCGCTTGCTCGTGCGGGTCGCCCAGGGGCACATCGGCGTCGAGCCGGCGGACGACGAAGCTGGGCACGGTGTCGCGCAGCCACGAGCGATCGGTGCGGATCGAGACGAACTGGACGCATCCGTTCTCCAACGCCACGCCGGCGCGCCTCAGGAGTGAGCGCACCTTGCGTTTGGCGTCGCCGCCGGGCACGACGATCTTGACCGGCTCCGCCTGGCTGAGGTGGCGGACAATCTCGGTGTAGACCCAGGGAATCGGGCAGAACTTGCCGGGCCAGTCGCCCTGTTCCTGAGGCCAGGCGATCCAGGTCGCGGCGTGCGGCTCCCATTCCGCGGGCAGGCGGTAGCCGAGTTCGGCCGGCGTCGTCGGCGTTTCGGACATGGGCGTGCGAGGCTCCGGAACACTTTCTCAAACGGAATCTACTGGAATGTTACCCGATCCGTCGGTCAAGCTGGACGAGGTACCGACCTTGCCGCGTGTTGCAACGACTTTCCGTTGGACGTGGAGGCACCTGCGATGAAGATTCCTTGCGCCATCTATCTGGCCGCCCTCGGGTTGCTCGTCATTGGCCGAGACGCCCCGGCCCAGGGCTTCGGACGGCCGTTGGAGCCTGGAACGTTTATCGTTACCACCGTCGACGGTGCGCGTGTCAGCGGCAAGATCACCAACACGGAATTTGTGATGCGGACCGAAACACTTGGCGAACTCAAGGTTCCCGCCGACCGGATCGAGATGGTTCAGTTTTCGGATGAGGGCGATACCCTGCATACAACGGGCGGCTCGGCGATACGCGGCAAGTTCGATCTCGACGTGCTGGAGTTTGAGAGTGAATTCGGCCCGCTCCGGATTCCCAGGGCCAAGATCCTGGGCTTCGCCACTGGTCCGAGCGCGTCGTTGATCCTGGGCAGTGGCAACCTGTCCATTGGGATCGGCGGCTTCAAGTGAGCTGCATTCTGCGACTCGTCAGGGGCGATCGAGGAATCGTTGGGTGATCGGGGCGTAGGCGTCGATGCGTCGATCGCGCAGGAAGGGCCAGTGGCGGCGCGTGGTTTCGCTGAGCTTGGGGTCGCAGGCGACGACGAGGACTTCCTCGCGGTCGTGGCTGGCGCGGGCGATGATTCGGCCGAACGGATCGACGACGAACGAGCCGCCCCAGAACTCGATGCCGCCGTCGTCCGGGCCTTCGTGGCCGATCCGGTTGATGGCGCCGACGTAGATGCCGTTGGAGATGGCGTGGGCGCGCTGCATGGTTTGCCAGGCGTCGTACTGGGCGTCACCGTATTCGGCCTTTTCGGCGGGATGCCAGCCAATGGCGGTGGGGTAGACGAGCACGTCGGCCCCCTTGAGGGCCGTTAGCCGGGCGGCCTCGGGATACCACTGATCCCAGCAGACGAGCGTGCCGACGGTGGCGTGCCTGGTCTCGATGGCCTGGAAACCGAGGTCGCCAGGAGTGAAGTAGAACTTTTCGTAGTAGAGCGGATCGTCGGGGATGTGCATCTTGCGATAGACGCCGGCGAGCTTGCCGTCGCCGTCGAGGACGACGGCCGTGTTGTGATAAATGCCGGCGGCGCGGCGTTCAAAGAGCGAGCCGACGATGGTGACGGCCAGTTCCTTCGCCAGCGCAGCGAGGACCTCGGTGGTGGGGCCGGGGACCGGCTCGGCGCGGTCGAACTGGCTGTGATCCTCGGTCTGGCAAAAGTAGGGGCCGAGAAACAGCTCGGGCAGGCAGACGACGTTCGCGCCCTGGGAGGCGGCGTCGCGGATGAAACCCAGGGCGCGGTCGAGATTGTCGGCGGGGTCGTCGGAGCAGCGCATCTGGACGAGGCCGAGATGAAAGGGGCGTGAGTTCATGGCGGTGAGGGTTTGGTTCGTCGCGCTGCGAGAAAGGTTTTTCGAAGTATCGCGGATAATCTATGTTTCTGGCAACCGTTGCGTGCGTCGGGTCCGGGGTTCTCTGGTGAGCCTCCCGGTGAGCGCTGGCGTTCGGGGGTGGCTCGACAAGACTTGCAAACCCCGGGCACGCGAAGCCTTTTCCCAGGGCTCGGGTGGGAAGATGACTTATGACCGATCATCCCGCCAGGACGGGTGACATGAGAGCGGGGTGGTGGACCGATTGTCCACGATTTCGGAGAGAGATCGCCCTGATTGGACGCTGGTTGAGCAAGCAAAACGATCGGCTTACGACGTTTGCTCGATCGATCGAAACGCTGATCAGCGTGCGATTTAGCCCGAGGCTGTGAAACACAAATAGGCTGGAAGCAAGCCCTATCGACGGATGTGTTTCGGATGTGAATTCGGGGGGGCGGGGCGACCTTTTTGGGACGGCGGCTTGCCTTGATCGTTATACCTTCGCTAGGGAAGCCCCGCCTTGGGGCAATTTGAGAATGCGAGCATCGGCCGCTTGTCGGCCGCGAGCGACGCGGGCATGATAGACTTTGTCCATGACAACCGTCGTGGACGGCCCGGGCGCGATGATATTGATGGAGGCGATTCGACGATGTCTCAGGCGGTCTCCGCGAAGTCGACGACGACACACGAACGGTTGAGTGAGGATGACGTCCGCGCCATCGACGAGCTGCGCACGGTGTATGCCGGTCTGCGCAACGAGTTGAGTCGGGTGATCGTGGGTCAGACGGAAGTGGTCGAGCGACTGGCGATTTGCCTGTTCGCACGGGGTCATGCGCTTCTGATGGGCGTGCCGGGGTTGGCAAAAACGCTGCTGGTGAGCAAGCTGGCCGAGACGATGACGCTCAAGTTCAGCCGCATCCAGTTCACGCCCGACCTGATGCCGATGGACATCACCGGCACCGACATTTTGCAGGAAGGCCAGGGCGGGCGGCGCGAGTTTCAGTTCATCCACGGGCCGATCTTCGCCAACATCGTTTTATCCGACGAAATCAACCGCGCCCCCCCGAAAACGCAAGCGGCGCTGCTGGAAGCGATGCAGGAGCGGACCGTGACCGTTCTGGGCAAGGCGTTCCGGCTCGATCCGCCGTTTCTGGTGCTGGCCACGCAGAACCCGGTCGAGCAGGAAGGGACGTATCCGCTGCCCGAGGCGCAGTTGGACCGGTTCATGTTCCTGATCGAGCTGGATTATCCGTCGGAAGACGAGGAGATCCAGATCGCGCGCCGGACGACCGGAGAAGACTTGCCGCAACTGACGCACCTTTTGACCCCGGAGCAGATCATCCGGTATCAGGCGTTGGTGCGACGGGTGCCGGTACCGGACCACATTTATGAGCATGCCGTGCGGCTGGTGCGGAAGACGCGGCCGGGTGGCTCAACCGCGCCGGACTGGCTGAAGCCGCTGGTGAGCTGGGGCGCAGGCCCACGCGCGGTGCAGTATCTGATTTTGGGAGCCAAGGCGCGGGCGGCCCTGCTGGGCAGCTACATGGTGCGGCTTGAGGACATTCAAGAAGTGGCGGTTCCGGTGCTGACGCATCGGATCATCACGACGTTCGCGGCGCAGGCCGAGGGGATCGACGCGCGGGCGATCGCGCGACGGTTGGTCGCGGAGGCGGAGGCGGCGAGTTAATTGTATTGCCGTGAATGAAGGGTTTTTCAAGCGATCTCATTGGTTTGAAGACGAATCCCTGGCACTCTCCGGGGGGTGAAGAGGGGATGCGGCTCCCCTCTCCGGCCCTCCCCATAAGGGGGAGAGAGATCAGAGGAAGACTCTCACCCCCGTCCCTCTACAGGGAGGGGGGAGGGGCAGCAGAATTTAGCAGCCGCGATTCGACGCACCAGGGGAATGGACCGAGACGATGCAGGCGGAACGCCGGAATCGGAGTTTTCTCGACCAGGGGGTGTTGTCGCGGCTGTCGGGGTTCCCCCTGGCGTCGCGTCGGCCGATGCTGGGGACCGTGGCGGGCGTTCATGCGTCGCCGCATCGGGGGTCGAGCGTGGAGTTCGCTGAGTATCGCAAGTATGTCGCCGGCGATGATCTGCGGCGGCTCGACTGGCGCGCGTATGGTCGGTCGGATCGATTTTACGTCAAGGAATTTGAGTCGGACACGAACCTTCGGCTTTGTCTGGTGATCGACACCTCCGGCTCGATGGAGTTCGGCTCCAAGGGTGTGAACAAGATCGAATACGCGCGGCGGCTGGCCGGGACGCTGGGCTATCTGGCCGTCCAGCAGGGCGACGCCGTAGGCCTGGCGTGCGTTGCCGAAGGGATCGTCCAAAACATCCCGCCGCGGCGCAACCCAGCACATTTGAGCACCGTGTTCGACACGATGGAGCGAATCCGCCCAAGCGGCGCCACGCGGCTGGTGCCGATCTTGCACGAGCTATCCGAGACGGTGCGTCAGCGGGCGCTGATCGTCGTGCTTTCGGATTTCTTCGTCGACCCGGACGAGCTGCGCGGGGCTCTGCAACATCTGCGGTTTCGCAAGCATGACGTATCCTTATTTCATCTGCTTGATCCCCAGGAACTGCGGTTTGAGTTTCGCCGGCCGATGCGATTTCTCGATATGGAGGGCGGGCCGGCACTGTTCGCCGAGCCGAACGAGATCGCCGAGCGGTATCACAAGGCGCTGGGACAGTATCTGGAGCGGCTGACGGAGGTGGTGCGGGAGTCGGCGATCGACTATCACCGTGTTGTGCTGGACGAAAATTATGAGCAGGTGTTGATCAAATTTTTGGTCGGTCGGGCGAAGGCGAGGGGCGTGCGATGAGCTTCCTCCAACCCTGGATGCTGGCGGCGTTGCCGCTGGCGGCGTTGCCGATCATCATTCACTTGATCAACCAGCGCCGATATCAGAATGTTCAGTGGGCGGCGATGATGTTTTTGCTGGCCGCGAACCGGATGTCGCGGGGATATGCGCGGATCCGGCAGTGGCTAATTCTGGCCGTGCGGGTGGCGGCGTTGGCGGCGCTTTTGGTGGCGGTGGCGCGGCCGTTGGCGGGGGGTTGGCTGGGGCTGGTGGGTGGAGGTCGCGCGGATACGACGATCTTGATCGTGGATCGTTCGGCCAGCATGCGCGCGGGGGGCGCGGGCGTGGCCGGCTCGAAGCTG
>JBGSYY010000544.1:0-39996 GCA_041750675.1 Isosphaeraceae bacterium
CGGCCGTCCTTGAGGGCGTCCTCGGTCGCGCGGCGGACATCGAGGCTGAGGCTGCCGTGATGAGGGCGGGCGAACACGGCGTGCGGCTCGTCGATGTCGGTTTCGGAGACCGAGTTGGGCTGGGTTTGCTCGTTGAGGGAGGCGGCGAGACGCTCAACGACGCGCCGATTGTTGGCGAAGACGATCGTGGAGCGGTGCCGACTGATCAGGTCCACCAACCGTTCTTCGATCACCGGCCAGATCGAGCCGCCCGGTGCGATCGGTCCCGGATAGGCGACAGCCAGGTCGAGATCCTTACGCGTGCCGGCATCGACAATGTGGACAGGTCGAGACTCAAACTTGGCTGAGGTGCCCTGCCCCACCACGCGGCGTTGACCGCCCAAAAAGCGGGCGACCTCCTGGAGCGGCCGCTGGGTGGCGGAAAGGCCGATGCGTGTGAATTCGGTGTCGATCTGCGACTGGAGCCGTTCCAGCAGCACGCTGAGGAAGACGCCTCGCTTGTTGGAGCAGAGGGCATGGATCTCGTCGATGATCACATGGCGAACATTGCAGAGCGTTTCGCGGGCACGGCTGGTGAGCATCAGATGAAGGGATTCGGGCGTGGTGATCAGGATGTCGGGCGGGTGGCGCAGCAACTGGCGGCGCTCGGCGGGCGGGGTGTCGCCTGTGCGTACTCCGACTTGCAACGATCGGAGCGGCGTACCCATCGCCTGGGAAGTGGCGGAAATTCCTTCCAGGGGAGCGACAAGATTTCGTGCGATGTCGACGTTGAGCGCCTTGAGTGGCGAAATATAGAGCAGGCGTGTGCTGCGCAATTGGGCGTTGGAGGCCGTTTCACGCCAAATCGCATCGAGGCAGGCGAGGAATGCGGCGAGGGTTTTGCCTGATCCGGTGGGCGCGACGATGAGTGTGTTGAGACCCTGGGCAATCGCGGGCCAACCCAGGCACTGGGGAGGTGTTGGAGCGTCGAAAGCGGATCGGAACCAGGTACCCACGGGAGGTAGCAGGAGGTCGAGGACATCGCCCGGCGGATGGAGGTGACGCCGAGACTCTTCCAATCCGCGCCTCCGAAAAGTCGACATCTCTACCACATAGGCACATCCACGGGGAGACGACCCACGTCTCCGACCCTAAAGCCTGGGTCGAGACGAGCGTATCGTTTGCGTGGTTGGACCAATACGTTCTCGCACGCCCTCCATTCTGGGTGACGAGCCCGCCGATGGCAAGGTGCGGAGGTATACAAATGGTCGCCAGGTGGAAGCGATTCGGCGTTTCCGCCTCAGCCAACGAGGGTATCTTTGCTCACGGCTTCGTCTATGAGGCCGCGGAGAATCTGTCCCACGCTCTCGCCACGGGTGCGTGCCAGCATGAGGAGCGCATCCAAGCGCCGGGAGGTGAGGAGTAAAGAGACCTCAACAACTTCCGGCTGCATATCGTTGCCAGCCGAACGGGCGGGACCGCTCAGTGACGCAGCAATCATGACAGGGGCTTCCCAGGAATAGGGCCGTGTTCCGTCGGAAAAGCGAACGGTAGATAATTCTGGCAAGTCGTGTGCCAAGTTCAAAAGCTAGTGGCTCTGTGCGGCCAGGAAGACCAGGACCGCCGCCAGAACGCATGCAAGCATGGCGATGATCCAGAGAATCCAGGCAGGGAGGCCCTCGGGCGTGTCGTCGGTCGCCTCGTTTTCCTCGTGGTCATGGCGCTGAGCCGATCGAGGAGGCATCGCTCGGAGATTGCGGGGCGCGGGGGCGGGGGCGGCGTCGCCGATTTGACGGTGAATGGAGTGATTCGGGGGGCCTCCGGAAGGGGAATCGAGGAACCGCAGATCCTCTTCTTCCAGTTCGGGAGGTGGAAGTCGGAAGGCCCGAGCGCTCTCTCCCCGGCTTCCGAGAAGTGCGCGGACCACGGCCGGATCGGTCCATCGAGCGAGATCGGCGGCAAGTTCGCGGGCAGACTGGTAGCGATGATCGGGATTCTTGGCCATGAGCTTGCGGACCAGGGCCGCGAAGCTTGAGGGGATGTTGGGCACAAGCCGTTCGAGCGGCGGGGGATCTTCCATGCGCTGCTTGTAGATTTTGTTGATCACGTCTCCACCGGGGAACGGCGGCTGACCGGATAGTGTGAAGTAGAGGGAGCAGCCGATGGAATAGAGATCACTTCGGGCATCGGCGGTGGCGGCGTCGGCAAGCTGTTCGGGGCTGGCGTAGTCGAGGGTGCCGATCACAGCGTTGTCGCGCGTCAATCTCGCGCCGTCACTCTCGGCCTCGCCCAGAGCGCGGGCGAGGCCGAGGTCGAGGATCTTGGCGTCGCCTTCGGGAGTGACCATCAGGTTTGAGGGCTTGATGTCACGATGGATCAGGCCCGCGTCGTGGGCGGCCTGAAGGCCGTCGAGCACTTTGAGGAAATAGCGTGCGGTGTCGGTGACGCGCCAGGGGCTGCGGTGTGGCCCCACGACGAGGTGATACAGGCTATCACCAGGCACATATTCGATGACCATGAAGTTGACGCCGCCCTCGGAGCCGACGGCGAGCGTGCGTACGAGGTTGGGATGTTCGACCCGGCGAGAAAGTTCGGTCTCGCGACGGAACCGGGCGAGGGCTTGAGGATCCTCGAACGCTTTGCGAGGCGGTAGGACCTTGATGGCGACGCGCTGACCGTCGGATTCCCGAACCGCCAGGAAAACCTTGCCCATCCCACCTTCGCCGAGATCGCGGATGATTCGTGCTCCGCCCAGGAAAAACCCGCGGGTGACGCCGGCGAACAGCTTACGCGCCTGATAGTGGGTGAGCTTGCCCTGGCGAATCAGCAGGCGAGCCAGCTCGGTGGAATCGCGTGGCGGGGATTGGTTTCCGGACGCTTGTTGAGCCGCACGAAGATCTTCCTCAGAGAGCAGGCCGCTCTTGATGGCGTTGTTTGCGAACTCGACGAGGCTCGGCACGCCGCTGGTGGAGGAGCCGGCGTCGCGGCGTGGTTCGCGGTTGGGGCGGGGTCCGGGCGGGGTCATAGGACCCGTATGACGATGCAGGTGATGTTATCTTTGGACATATTGTCGAGCGCGCGGTTGACCAGTTGCTGGGCGGCGCGTTGGGGATCTTCGCAACTTCGCATGATCTCGGCGATGACGTTGTCCTTCACGACTCCGGTGAGACCGTCGGAAGCGATCAGGAACTGGTCGCCCGGTACGTAGTCGATGACCTGAACCGGTTCGGGGCGGTCGTGAACGTCTCGCGAGCCCAGAAACAAGTAGAGGATATTTTTGAACCGATGAGTTTCTACCTCGGCCGGGGAGATGCTGCCGGCTTCCTGCAGGGCGTTGGCCAGGGAGTGATCCTTAGTGAGTTGACGAAACGTGCTTCCGTGCAGGTGATAGACGCGCGTATCGCCCAGTCCGGTAACGAAAACGTGGCGGTTGCGAAAGAGCACCAGGCCGACGGTGGTGCCCATATTGGCGTAATCGAGGTGGATGCTGCTCTGGCTAAGAATTTGGTTGTTGGCGTACTCAATGGCGTCGAGTATCGCGCTGCGGATCTCGTTATCGTCCCTAACGGCGGTGATGGTGCCGGCCAGGTGGGTTGGGATCAACTCGACGGCCAGTTGGCTGGCTTTCTCACCAGCGAGCTGGCCGCCCATGCCGTCGGCGACGATGAACAGGTCGGGAGGTCCCGGCGTGATCAGGCCGCTGGGGAAATCGTCGGCGGCGAGGCTGCTGCCCGGACCCGGTCCGAGGGAGGGGGCGTGCTGTAGCGAAGGCTTTCCGGGTACGTAGAAATTATCTTCGTTGCGTCGGCGAACGTTTCCGCGGGTGGTGACAACTCCGACGCGAAGCTCGCCGTCGGGCATGGGCATGGTGAGCGGAGGCGGCGTCTCGTAGTCGGCCGTCTGTTCCGCGCTTGTGTTTCGAGGCGGTTCTGGAAGCGGCTTCGGTGCCCCCCACAGTTTTCGCCACCAGGATTTGAGGCCCACCATGTCCGCCTTCTTCATCGCAGGGAACCGAGCCGGGGGCCGAACCAAAACGCCCGGGTGGCCACCTTTGCCGGAACCGGTAATCAAAGAAGTTTAACGCCTGCCGCGGGGGAAGAAAGCGGTGCGATACGGAAAAACCGAAACGTCGCGGAGTGGGTAACCGGATTAATCACCCGGGATGGTTGCGACGGGGAGACGCCCACGAGATCAGGTCGTCGACACCGACGGTACGATAAGTCAAGAAAAGCTCACCGGCTTCGTAGCCAGCCGTTGATCCATGATATCGGTTCATGGCCTCGATGGCGCTGAAAATCCGAGCCTTGGTCGCGGGGAACTGAGTCTGATAGGCACGGATGGCGTTGAGCTTTTGCTGGATCGAGTCGGAGATGTCGGCGACCACATAACCAGAAGCCTCGGGCATGTCGATCGAATGGAGCCCGATGGGAAAGCTGAGCTGGCTGGCGATGGAGTGGGGCGGCAGGCCGTCGAAATGCTCGTCCCATTTGGTGAGCCGGCTGTAAAATACGGCGGCGTCGGTGATCAGCATCGCCTGGTAATGGTCGGGCGAAGCCATGACGGTTTTTCCGCCGAACCCAAGAACGACCTGAGGCCGGTATCGACGAAAGACTCGCGCCAGGGTCACTCTGGCCTCGAATGAGTCGAAAAGGCGACGGTTGGGCAGGTTGAGGATTTCGCGATGGGCGACACCCAGGATTTCGGCGGCATGGCGAGCCTCGCTTAGACGGACGTCCGGGCCGGGCGAGAGCGGGGTAGGTTCGCCGTCGGTCAAATCGACGATCCCGACGCGGTAGCCCAGGCGGGAGAGATGAGCGAGGGTACCGCCGCAGGCGATCTCGATATCGTCGGGATGCGCGCCGACGGCGATGAGGTCGAGCGGATGGTCACTAATCTGGGTATCGGTCATACGTTTCGAATGCTCGACCGCGCCGGGTCCCTTACCGGGACGAATCGTTTGTTTCGAGGGTTGATCTTGCACAATCAACGGCGTCGAGGGAAGGGTCAAGGCCGGCGCGAGGACGGGTCTGTGATATAAGGGTTGATCAGAGATCGAGCGGGACGCGTGTGGCAACAGAGTCGGGAGAACTGGGATGGAGGACTTGTCGTCGGATCTCAAGTCCTTGCGTCGGCTGGCTTCGGCGATTGATCCCAGCGTGGTTCTGGTGGAGCCGCGCTTGTTTCGTCGAGTCGCGGGACGTCGGCGTGCCCGCCGTGCCACAGGCCGCGGGGCGGGTGTGATGGTCACCCGGCAACGGGCGGTGAGCCGTTCAAAGCCCGATGAACTGGGTCTGAATGAAAGCAATAACGTCCCGTTACAGCGACTGTGGCTTGTTCCTGTCGATCGTGATTGGTCGGATCCGCGGGTCGCGCGACGGCGACTTTGGGCGGCGCTTCTGAACCGAGCGGTCGAACGAGCCCTGGACGCGCGTTGCCTCGAAGGTTCGCTCTCGGAGACGCTGGTCCGCCAGCGCGAGTCGGCCATCGGTGAAGCGGTTTGCCGTGAGGCGGATCGCGTTCTGAGCGAGGATGGCCGGATCGACGTGGACGCTCCCAAGCTTCAGGTCTATCGCGTGTTTGTGTGTCGATACTTGATCTTGCGTCATATCGAACCGGCGCGATTGCGTGAGGTGTTTCCCTCCATTGTCGATACCGATCGGGTCGACTCGGCGCTGCTGGCCGACCTCGATGGAGGGGAACTGGCGGAGCGGACACGTCCGGTCGGTGCTGAGCCGGACCTGGCGCCGGTCGAGGATGAGAAGGAAACCCACGAGTGGATCGACACGCTGACCTCCAACCCCGACCCTCCACGACTCAGCCCTGGGCCAAACCGGCTCTTGGCGAAAGCCGCGGAGTTGGCTCGCGCCCGCGGTAATGATGTACGCGCGGCAATTCTCTGGTGTCGGGCGGCACGCGACGAAACGCGATCGCGGGCTGGTCAACATGAGGCGAAGGCGAGGGAGTCGATCGAATCGCTGGCCGCTCGGCTCACTCGCGCCCTTGAAGCGGAACCAGGCGAAGTGACGGCCTGGCGACGCGCGCTTGAGCCGTTGCTCCAGCCCGCGACGAAGGGGCTTCGCGGCGGTGCCGCACGTGTGTTGTTTAGCCTGCAGAATGCGTGTGTCGATCTTGAGAAACCGCAAGCACGGATTGCTCTGTTCGACTGGATCACCTCGTTCGGCACAATGCCGCTCCGACGGCCGACGCCAATACTGGGGCTCGTCCAGCGGCAGCATCATCTTCGCCAGGCGATTCAGCGACTGGGCCGAGTGGCGATTGACGATTCGGAACGCACCGTACTCGCCGATCGATTGCATCACGCGTCCGACCATGCCGAGGATTCGCTCCGTCGCGCTCTTCGGCCTCGAATTGCGGCCGCGCTCGATCATGCGGGATTGCGACCCAGCAATGTGCCCGAGGCCGTCGGGCACTCCAAGCTGATCGAGGAGCTCATTGATCGAATCGCCAGCCGCGGATTCGTGACCGCCAGCGAGCTTCGCGACGAACTGGCAAGGAATCCCCTCAAACTCCCCGACCTGAGCGCAGACGCACTCATCAACGGCGACCGTCTGATTCAGCTCGACCGAACTTTGGCCGAGGAGTTGGAAGGAGTTTACCGCCGCGCGGAGATCTATCTCCGTCTGCTTCAGAAAGGAAGCTCGCTCGCGTTCGGCACCTGGTTGGGGCGTTGGCTGACCTTAAACCTTGTTTTGCCGTTCGGTGGGGCGTTCATCGTCCTGGAAGGGCTGCAACATCTCGTCGAGCCGATCGTCAACCTGACCGCCGGCCCCGGTCCGCTGGCTTCACGAACGGCGGAAATCATGCTAAACGCCGGGACCATAGGTGCTGCATCGGTTCCGGCGTTTCAGGAACCGATTGCGACAGCGATTCATGCTTACGAATCGCATCATGTGCATGTGATGACACGGGTGAACGTGCTTGCTCTGGGCGTGGTTTTGCTGGCGTTGATTCGTTGGTCGAGATTTCGTTCGCTGATGACGCGGGTGGTCGTCACGGCCGGCCGTGGCTTCTGGGCAATCGCGGTGGATTTACCACGTTGGTTGCGTCAACAACCCTGGATGATCGCATTTCTGTCGAACCGATGGACGCGCGGAGCATGGCGTTGGGCAATCAAACCGGCGATTCCCGCACTCTTGGCGATGGGGATCGCCCGCGTTTTCGGAGTCGATTCGCTTCGGATCGGGCTGATGACCTTCGGCGGATTTCTGGCCATCGCCAATTCTCGAGTCGGCCGCTGGTTCGAGGAGGAGGTGACCGAAGCGGCGGGCCGCGCCTGGGTTTGGCTTGGTCGCGACTTCTTTCCCGGGTTGATCCGGGCGATTCTCCAGTTCTTCCGGCTGGCCGTCGAGTGGGTCGACCAGATGCTTTATGCGGTGGACGAATTCCTTCGTTTCCGAAGCGGCGAGTCGCGATTGATCGTGGGCTTGAAGGCCGTGTTCGGTCTACTCTGGTCTGCTGTTCGCTATGTCGTCCGGATGGTTGTCAATTTGTTGATTGAGCCGCAAATCAATCCGATCAAGCATTTTCCCGTTGTTACGGTGGCTCATAAGGTGACTCTGCCCTTCGTACTTGCGTTGCCACCGGTGTTGATGTCGCCGCCGCTCGGTCTTGCCCAAGATACCGCGCTTGGGTTCGCGTTCTTCTTGCAGTTGCTCGTGCCCGGCGTGTTTGGGTTTTTGGTGTGGGAGCTTAAGGAGAACTGGAAGCTCTACGCGTCGAACCGGCCGCGGACGCTCCGCCGCACCCTGGTCGGCAGCCACGGTGAAACGGTCGTCAGATTACTTCGGCGCGGATTCCACTCGGGAACTTTGCCCCGAACGTTTCGCAAACTTCGGAAAGCCGCGAGGCCGGGCCGCGATACGCTGCGTCGCTGGTCTCGGCACCACATGCGAGAGGAACTTCATCACGTCGAGCGGGATGTCCGTCGGTTCCTGGAACGAGACCTCCTTGAGTTGCTTCGGCGCAGTCGAACCCTTTCCGACATCCCGCTCAAGGTTGGGGAAATCCGACTCTCGACAATTGCGATTCGCGCGGAGATCGAGCGTAGCGATTTCGCCGACCATCCCCTGGTCATCACATTTGTCGAAGAAGACGGCTGGCTGGCGGCGCGGCTGGGTGAGCCGTTGCCGAATTGGGTTGAGAGCCTTGAAGAATCGCCCCGTTCCGCGTTGGGGAATGCCCTTGCGGGGCTGTATGCAAGAGCGGGAGTCGAGGTCGCTTGCGAGCAGGTTCGCGACGAACTGGGCAGCGATTTCACCCTTACGGGAGAAGGCCTGGAAACGTGGCCATCGGACGACAGCACAATGCGCGTTCCAATCGACCTCCGAGAGGCGTCGATGGTCTCCGATACCGTCTCAGGCAACTCCATGTTGGCTTCTCGCCTGCTCTTCCCGCGCGATGGGATCTCCTGGTCGACGTGGGTCGACGCATGGGAGCGCGAGCAATCCGGCTCGGGAGAAGTTCCTCGAGTGGTAGTACCCGACGTTCTGCCCGGCGAACCGGCCACGCATTCATAATCATTCAACGACTGCGTGCGTCTGCACGCCGGGCGCGCCCGATGCTAACATGACTTGAATTGCTCGATGTGAGTGTTGTCGGTATGAGGGGGGCTGCGATGCGAGCTTTGATACGGTTGCGTTTAGTCGTCGTGTTGACGGTGTTGTCTGCGCTAGCAATCTCGGCGAATGCCGACGACACGGGAACGAGTCCCAGCGACGGCGCGGGACGTCCGTTGAACCTGAATTTTGAATCGGGAACCCTGGCCGATTGGCGCGCGGAAGGTACAGCATTCCTCGGTCAACCGATCGAGGGCGACACCGTCGCTGCTCGTCGATCGGACATGGCCAGCCGACATGAGGGAAAGTTCTGGATCGGCACGTTCGAGCGCGAAGGCGACGCTCCGCAAGGGACGCTCACCTCCGTTCCGTTTGCAGTGAACCAGCCCTGGGCGAGCTTTCTGATCGCCGGTGGATCGAGCGAGGGGACATGTGTTGAGTTGGTTCGGGCCGACACGGGCAAAACCTTTTTACGAATCAGCGGCCAGAATGTCGAAGATCTGAAGCGAGTAGCCGTCGATCTAGGCGAACATCAAGGCAAGGAGATATTTATTCGTCTTGTCGATGCTCGGTCGGACGCCTGGGGCCACCTCAATTTTGACGACTTTCGCTTCCACACCGAAAAGCCGCAGGGCGAGCAGCGAACCTCGGCGCCCTCGCCCGATGTCTATGCCCACGCGGGCCTTTCTCCCGAAGAAGCCGCGAAGTCGATGAGCGTTCCGCCTAACTTCACCGTGACGCTCTTCGCCGGTGAGCCAGACGTCGTCCAGCCGATCGCGATGACGATCGACGAGCGTGGGCGGGTATGGGTCGCCGAGGCGTATAGCTATCCCATCCGCCTTCCAGACGATCAGGCGAACGACCGCATTTTGATTTTCGAGGATGTCGACAAGGATGGCAAATTCGACAAACGTACGGTGTTCGCCGACAAGCTGAATCTGGTGAGCGGGCTGGAAGTCGGTTTCGGCGGCGTGTGGGTGGGTGCGGCCCCATATCTGCTCTTCATCCCCGACAAAGACAAAGATGATCGGCCCGACGGCCCGGCCCAAATTTTGCTTGACGGTTGGGCGATGCAGGACACGCATGAGACGTTGAACAGCTTCGTCTGGGGACCCGACGGCTGGCTCTACGGCTGCCACGGCGTGTTCACGCACAGCAAGGTCGGCAAGCCGGGAACGCCCGACTCGGAGCGGACGCCGATCAACGCGGGCGTCTGGCGTTATCATCCGACCAAGCACCGCTTTGAGGTTTTCGCGCACGGGACGAGCAATCCCTGGGGTGTCGATTTCGACGCCAATGGCCAGTGCTTCATCGAGGCCTGCGTCATTCCGCACCTTTATCACATGGTCCAGGGTGGTCGGTACGAGCGGCAGGCGGGCAGCCATTTCAATCCGTATACGTATGACGACATCAAGACCATTGCCGACCATCGGCATTACGTCGGCGCGAACCCGCACGGCGGCAACGGCCGTTCCGATAGCCTGGGCGGCGGGCATGCGCATTCGGGATTGATGATTTACGACGGTCCAGGCTGGCCCGAGGAGTATCGGGGCGGCCTCTTCATGAACAACATTCACGGGGCGCGGCTCAATCACGACGTTGTGACGCCCAAGGGGTCTGGCTTCGTCGGCTCGCACCGGCCGGATTTTCTGCTGGCGAATGATGCGTGGTCGCAGATCGTGGCGATTCGCCAGGGGCCGGACGGCTCGGCGTACATGATCGACTGGTACGACAAGAATCAGTGCCACCGCAATGAGACGGAGATGCATGACCGGACGAACGGGCGGATCTTCAAGGTGAGCTACGGTACACCTGAAACGCCCAGGGTCGATCTGACCGGCGCCGGGACCATGGTATTGCTCCAGGTCATGGCGGAAGGAGCGAAGGCAGAGGCTCGCCTCGCGTCACGTTTGTTACAGGAGCGGGGCCTCAAAGCCGAAGATCGCGACCACATCTTTCAGGCGATCACCGCCGGGTCGTTCAAAAACGAGGTGCGCCTTCGTGGGTTGTGGCTGCTCCACGGCACGGGCGGATTGAAAGAGGAGTGGCTCTCGAGACTGTTGCAAGACGAGCTTTCGTACATCCGTGCCTGGACCATACAACTCGCGTGCGAGGATTTCCAACCCTCCCCTGAGACTCTGGCACGGATGGCCGTCATGGCGAAAGAAGACACCTCGGCGATCGTGCGGCTTTATCTCGCCAGTGCGGTTCAGCGTCTAGCCGAATCGTACGATAATGCCAAGTGGGCGATCTTGGACGGCCTCGTCGCCCACGTTGAGGATGCCGACGATCCCAACCTTCCGTTCATGGTTTGGTACGCGGCCGAGCCGATGGCGGCGGTCGACGCAAAGCGTGCGATGGCCTTGGCGGCTGATGCGAAACTGCCGAGTTTCTTGCCGTTCATGACACGGCGCGTCGCTGCGATCGGGACGGGCGATGCTCTTGCGACGATCGTTGAGGCTCTCCATCGAACTGAGGACGCCTCGGCCCGGCTGGCAATTCTGTCCGCGACGAACGAGGCGCTTCAGGGTCGTCGTCAGGTGTCGCCGCCGGCGGGATGGGCCGCGGCCTTTGACCGCGTGATGACAACCGACGAAGCGGCGACACGCGCACAGGCGATCGCACTGGGCACGACCTTCGGCGACGCTCGGGCAATGGAGTCCTTGCGCTCAACATTGACAGCCAGCGATGCGTCGGTGGATCGCCGGCAGGAGGCGTTGGCCGCACTCCTCAAGGTTCGCGATCCGCGCCTGCCCGGGGTGCTGCAAACGCTGGTGAAAGTCCCCGGCCCGTTACGCTCCGCCGCCCTCAAGGGTCTGGCCGCTTATGACAACCCGGATAACAACGACATCATTTTGAGCGCCTATCCGGATCTGAGTCCGGAGCAAAAGCGCGACGCCCTGGCGACCCTCGCCGCACGCCCCAGCAGCGGAAAGGCTCTGCTCGACGCCGTGGAGACCAGACGCCTGCCGGCGGCGGACCTGAATGCCGACGTGATCCGCAACCTGCGGAATCTGAAGGACGAATCGCTAAACACACGAATCGCCGAGGTCTGGGGCCAGGCCCGGGAGACTCCAGCGGAGAAGGCTCGATTGATCGACCAGTATCGCCAACTGATCCATCAGGGCTATAGCGACGCTCCCGACCCAATGCTCGGCCGCGCGGTGTTCGCCAAGACATGTGGCCAGTGCCACATGCTATTCGGCGTCGGACCCAAGATCGGTCCCGATATCACCGGCTCCAATCGCGCCGATTTGGAGTACATTCTCTCGAACGTGGTTGATCCCTCGGCCCTCGTGGGCAAGGATTATCAGGCGACGGTGATCGCGACCGCCGACGGCCGGACGCTCACAGGCATCGTTCAGCGTGAGGACGCCGACGCGGTCACGCTTGTCATGCAAAACGAGACGGTCGTCATTCCCAAAGGCGAGATCGAAGAGCGCAAGCTCACCGAGCAATCGCTGATGCCCGAGGATCAGTGGGCGAACCTCACGCCGCATGAGATCCGTTCTCTCGTTGCTTATGTCGCTGGTCCGAACCAGGTGCCCCAACTCCTCACAGCGGAGAACGCCCCGAGTTTCTTTATTGACCGCGACCTGACTGGGTGGCGCGGTGAAGACGGGTTGTGGTCGGTCGAGAACGGGGAGATTGTCGGCAAAACTAACGGCCTCGATCACAATTCTTTTCTGATCAGCGACCTGGCCGCGACCGACTTCCGGCTGACTTTCGAGGTCAAGCTCGTCGCCAACGAGGGCAACAGCGGCGTGCAGTTCCGAAGTGTCGCCTTGCCGGATGGAGAGATGCGCGGCAATCAGGCCGATATCGGCCCCGGATGGTGGGGAAAACTCTGAGGAAAACGGCCGCGCGTTGCTCTGGGACAAATCCGGCGAGCCGCACGTGAAGCCCGGCGAGTGGAATCGCTACGAGATCATGGCGCAGGGTTCGAAGATCGAAACACGCATCAACGGCCAGCTTTGCGTCGATCTCGACGATCCCGACGGCATGCGCCGGGGTGTCTTCGGCCTGCAACTGCACAGCGGCGGGCCGACAGAGGTGCGTTATCGAGGCCTTACGATTGAGGTGTTGCCACCGCGAACTGAGTGACTCAGGAGGAGTGACTCGTCTCAAAGACTAAG
Source organism: Isosphaeraceae bacterium (assembly GCA_041750675.1). Taxonomy (GTDB): domain Bacteria; phylum Planctomycetota; class Planctomycetia; order Isosphaerales; family Isosphaeraceae; genus BPJS01. The sequence continues at coordinate 12,692 of JBGSYY010000544.1, forward strand.
ACGCTGATTTCACCGCGGCAGGTGGGATCATTCGGCCGGCACGCGAGAAAAGGTTGGCGAGGGCCTCCATCACTTGCGTGCCGCCGACATCAAAGAAGTCGTTATGAGGAGCGGCCTCGATCGTCAGTTTGACCACGTCGCCCCCGGCCGCGCGGGCAAGACGATCCGACATCGCGAACGGGATAATCTCGTCGCCTCGGCTATGGCCGATCAGGATTGGGCAATGGACTCGCGCGATTTTTCGTTCGCTCTCGAATCGGTGGCGCAACAACAAGCCGGCGGGAACCCAGGGCATCAATCCCGAGACCAGATCCTCCATCGCTGTGAAGCTGCTGAAGCTGGCAAGCCCGGCCATCGGCTCACGCGACGCGAGGTCGATCGCGACGGCCCCACCCAGCGACCACCCAGCGACCACCAGTTGATCCATGTCGATGTCAGGCCGCGACCTCAGAAATTTCAAGCTGGCGTCGGCTGAGGTGTAACAGCCTTCCTCACTGGCCTCTCCCTCACTCAGACCGTAGCCCAGATAATCGGGGATGAACACATTCGCGCCGAGCCGTCGAAAGTTCTCGAAAAGATCGAGACAATACGCCAGGCACATGCCATTTCCGTAGAAATAGAGCAACGTGGGACACGATGCGGGGTCCGTTAGGGGCTGGCCGTCCGGTCGGAGCGCAGTCCCGAAGAGCGCTGCGACCCTGGCGCCGCCTACTGTCGGCAGCGTTACAAGAGACGCGCCACGTGGCGGCGTGAACCGCGAGATGCGCAGTCCCTGAGTCGACTGGCTGGGAAAAATCAGCTTCGATTGGAACCAGGACAACATGAGCAGAAGTCCCAGATAGGAGAGCAGCCCGATCCGCACCAAACGCCAAGCAACCCGCCAGACGCGTGCTGCCCGTCTCGGCTTTGCCGACCTGGAGTCAGTCTGAGTTGCTCTGCACACGCATCCGCACTCAAGGAAAGGCCTGATTCCTCCAGATGTTCGCCTGGGGGATTCTAGGCTGGCAGATGACAGAAGGCCACGGCGCGGTACGAGACCGGCCGTGGCCTACAGTTCTGGGTCGGAACCGCGTTGCGGTCTCGTACCGTGTTGTTTCGACTTAGAGCCCTGCGCCGAAATGGCCTTCCGTGCGATGCTCGGTGGTGTGATTCTCGACGGGGGCCCCTTCGCGGCGTGTCGGCACATGGGGTCCGCGAAGGAACGTGCCATTGCGCGAGTGCTGGGTGTGGCCGCGAAGTGGACCACGACGCAGCGGCGGCTCGGAAGCGCCACCCAAGGCCGGAAGCGAGGTTTCGTACGGGTTGTGATCATAGTCGACGTCGTCGTACTCGTCGTAGCGCGACGTGTAGCCGGGCATCTTGGCCCGCTCAAGCTCCTCGGCATACGAGGCAAGCACGGCGGATTGGATTTTCTCGCGGCATGCGGAGTTAATCGGGTGGGCGATGTCGGCGTGGAGCTTGGCGCGACCGTCGTTGTCACGAAGGGCGCGGTTCTCATCGAGCCGGCTGCCGCAGTGGTTGCAAAAGCGCGAGCGCAGATGGTTCTTGGTGCCGCAGTGGTTGCAGCGATCGCTGAGCTTGCGCGAAGGCATGGCGACGAAGAAGCCCTTGGCCCCTTCGATGATCTTCAAATCCCGGATGACATACATGTCATCGAAGGTGATGCTGCAGAAGGCCTGCAGTCGTTCATTGCTCCCGGAGTTATCCTCCATGAGCTTGATGCGAACTTCGGTGATCTCCACGGCCGGTACTCCTTTACTCAGTGCGTCGAGGTCTCTCATGCTCCGCACGTCACCACTCGGACGCTTCCTTGCCCGAGGGTTTCGAGGCGTCGGGCGGCTAGGTGCGCCGCCGCCCGGTCGCGACATAGGCCGAAGTAGGCCGAGCCGCTGCCGCTCATCAGGTGCCCGTCAATCAACGAGCCGAGGGACATCAGGGCGTCCCGAACCTGGATCAGGTCCGGGGCGAGGTGCTCCGCCACTTCCTGCAGCCGGTTGAACAGCGATCGGCCCAGATGGGGGACGTCGCCGCGTAGCCAGGCTTCGAGGCAGTCGGCCAGCGGGCGGGGCTGGCGGGGAACGGTCAGGCGTCGGTAGACCTCCGCCGTGCTGACTCCCACATTCGGGCGGGCCAGCACGAAGTGAAACCTGCCGGCAATCGGGATCGGTTCGACCCGCTCCCCTCGGCCCCGGCAGATCGCTGCGTCGCCGTGAAGAAAGAACGGGACATCGCTGCCCAGTCCGGCCCCCACGGCCGCCAAATCCTCGGTCGTCAGCCCACACTTCCACAGTTGATTCAAGCCGACAAGCGTCGCCGCCGCGTCGCTCGAGCCACCCGCGAGACCAGCCTGCGCCGGTATCCGCTTGGTAAGGTCGATCGTCACGCCTTCAGGTCCCGGAACCGCCTGTCGCATGGCCTCGGCCGCGCGGACGACCAGATTTTCCTGCCCGGTGGGCAGGGTCGGATCGTCGCACGTCAGGCGGATGCGGCCGGTGGAATCGGTGCGAAACCGCAAGGTGTCGTGCAGGTCGATGGCGACCATCAACGATTCGAGGTCGTGATAGCCGTCAGGCCGCTTGCCGTGGATCTCCAGGAAAAGGTTGAGCTTGGCCGGCGCGAGGATTTCGACGCCTTCAGGACAGTCGCGGACGATCATAGGGAAGCCGTGCCTCAATCCGTCCGCGAATGCCCAGGTTGAAAGTCGATGCCGGCGGTTGCCCGCAAGCCTCGCTTCGGAGGCCGTTCTATAAGTAACGCGCAATCCCCGCAATAGGGAATTTTTGCAAAAGACCCTAAGATTCTAGAGGAAAAATTACAAAGTGGCCCAGTCCGTTATTTACGAATCAACGCCCTGACCCGGAGGCGTCGTCTCACTTGCCAGCCGATCTCGTAGAGATTGCAGCGCGTCGGCGGGACCACCCTGCCCCTCGCGACGCTGACAGGCGATTAGGCCGTCGAGGGCATCGAAAAACGGCCGGTTGCCGGAGAGACCGGGATCGAGAACTCCTGCCGAGAGTGGCTCGACGAGCGCCCGGACCAGCTCAAACGCATAGCCAAAGTGGCCACGCGCCAGCACCTGGTCTCCCATTTCCAGAGCAATTTGGCCGAGAGCCGCATGCACCCACAGGTTGTCACCGCAATCTTCCAGGGCGAAACGGAGAACCTCCCGTGCCTCTTCCGGCTCACCCCCACGCCAGACCTCGATTCCTTCCCGAAAATCCTCCTCGCGATCCAAGACACAGCGGGGGTGGATCAGTTCCAGGCGGCCGTCGCCGATCGCGTTCAGGCCAAACCCGGGCGCTGCCCGCCCCGTACGCGACCGTTGCTCGGGACCCGAACGAGCGCCGCCTCGTCGGTTCCCCTTTGGTTTGCGATTTCGAGGACTCATGAAAGGACCACCCTGGTGGACCGTGTGTCGTTCGTGGGCCTATTGATTATCGTAGAGATGATTTGACATGCGTAATAGTCGAGGCTGACTTCTCCAGGAGGGCCGACCCAATGGGCCGATTCGAGACCTTTGACCATACTGCCGATGTCGGCTTGCGCATCCACGCAAGCTCTCTCGCCGATCTGATGGAAACGGCCGCACTCGGCGTTGTATCACTCGTGGTCGCGAATCCCGCTTCGATCGAAAGTCGCGTGCAGAGCGAAATCACGCTCCAGGCCGACAACCCAACCGATCTGCTCCTCGCCTGGCTCGACGAGATCCTCTTCCGCATTGAGACGACACATGTGGTTTTCTCACGCATCCAGTTGACTGCCGAGGAAAACACCACGTCACGCTGGTTGCTCAACGCCCATCTTTGGGGCGAGCCGATCGATGCCAACCGTCACGGCCTCGATCACGAGGTCAAGGCCGTCACTCGCCACGGCGCATTCGCCCATTGCGACGGATCAACCTGGATCGCGGAAGTGGTTCTCGACATTTGAGAGACCCGCGTGATCACTCGGATTGCTCAAGCGGAGCGATTTCAAGCCGATGGGCCGCCACAAAGGCGTCGGCCTCGGCACGCGTGAACACACCGGTCGTCGTGCCCACAGCGCGAACGCAGCTCGCGCCGATCGCGCTGGCGAAGGTCAAGCAGCCGATCTCATCACGGCCATCGAGCAGCCCCGCGATGTAGCCGGCGTCGAACGCGTCGCCCCCGCCCGACCCATCCACGAAGGGAATTGGGAAAGTGCCGATGCGCAGCTTATGCTCATCCGAGATTGAGACGGCTCCACGCTCACCCTGCGTGACGACCACTCGCCGCGCACCCAGTAGATGAAACTCCATCGCCTGACGCACCGGATCGTTTTCGCCGAGAATCAAGGCCGCTTCGTCGGTATTCGGCAAGAACACGTCCGTATGGGGCAGAACGGGCCGGAGCCGCTCAAGGTAGTCGGCGGAGCGGCCCGGGCAGGCCACGTCGAGAACCGTCAGTGTCCCCTGCTCACGCAGTCGAGCGAAGCGAACCGCGAGCGCCTCTCCGTCGAGCTGCGGCAGGATCAGAAAGTAGCCGATGTAAAGAACCCTCGGTGCCGGCTCGATGGCAGCGTCGAGATCCTCGATCGTGAATCCGGTGTTCGCCCCAAAGCTATGGATGAACCGGCGGTCTTGCCCCTTCACGTTGACGATGAGCGTTTGGCTTGTCGCCTGATTGGGATCAATCTGCAAGGTGTCGCATTCGATCCCCTGCCCTCGCAGAGTTTCGGCGACAAACCGGCCGAAGATATCGTCGCCCACCCGTCCGCACAGGCGGGAACGGACGCCCAATCGTGCCAGGTCCATCGCCGCGTTGCACGCGCCGCCACCGATATTGAGGACCAGTTCCTCAGCCTTTACCAATTCGCCCGCGGCTGGCATGTGGTCGATCGGCGTACACAGATGATCGGCGACGACAACGCCGGCGGAAACGACGGGGCACTCGGCTGGCATGGGCGGCAGTCACTCGTGTCGGCAAGGAGAGGAAAGGCGCGAGCCTATTTTCGATCAGGACATCGACGCGCCAGAGGGATTCAAGGGCGGAGCGATTGTCACCGCCGGCTCATCCGCCGGACGCCCAACTCGCTTGCCCACCATGTTTTCGATCTCGGTGTCCGAGAGAACCTCACGTTCAATCAGGGCTTCCACGAGGCGCTCCATATCGTCGCGACGCTCTTCCAGCAAGCGAAATGCCCGATCATCGGCGTCGCGGAGGATGCGTGAGACTTCCTCGTCGATCACCTGCGCCGTGTGTTCGGAGTGATCGCGTACTTCCGACATCTCGCGGCCCAGAAACGGATGCTCGTCCGACATCTTGAACGAGACCGGCCCCAGCCGATCGCTCATGCCCCACTGAGTCACCATCCTGCGCGCCAGCCGAGTGGCCTGGTCCAGGTCCTGGGCCGCTCCCGTGGAGAGATCATTGAAAATCAGTCGCTCCGCCGCGCGACCACCCATCAAAACCGAAAGACGAGCCACAACCTGACTCTCGGTATATCCGGTGCGATCTTCTTCAGGCAGGAATTGGGTTACGCCGAGCGCACGACCGCGTGGGATGATCGTCACCTTGTGAACCGGATCGGTCCCCGGGGTGAGCCAACCGACCAGCGCGTGGCCTACTTCATGGTAGGCAGTCGCTCGCTTGTCTCGCTGGGTGATGAACTCCTCGCGCTTCGCTCCCATCAAGATCTTGTCCCGAGCCGCCTCGAAGTCGTCCTCCGTGACCGCATCTTTATCATCGCGAGTCGCCAGCAGCGCCGCCTCGTTGACGAGATTGGCCAGGTCGGCTCCACTCATACCCACCGTGCCTCGCGCGATGCCGTCCAGGTCGACGTCCTCACCCAGTGGAACTTTGCGGGTGTGGACCTTCAAAATCTCCGCACGGCCTTTCTTGGTTGGTAGATCGACCGTGACGTGACGATCGAACCGGCCCGGTCGCAACAAGGCCGGGTCGAGCACATCGGGGCGATTCGTGGCCGCCAGTACGATCACGGTCTCGCTGGGCGTGAAGCCGTCCATTTCAGTCAGAATCTGGTTGAGCGTCTGCTCACGTTCGTCGTGCCCGCCGCCAAGGCCCGCGCCTCGAATCCGGCCGACGGCATCGATTTCGTCGATAAACAGGATGCAGGGGCTGCTTTCCTTGGCAGTTTTGAACATGTCGCGAACGCGGCTGGCACCCACGCCCACGAACATCTGAATAAACTCGCTGCCCGAGATGGAGAAGAACGGCACGCCCGCCTCACCGGCCACGGCCCGGGCGAGCAACGTCTTACCCGTTCCCGGTGGACCGTTGAGCAGCACACCTTTGGGAATCCGGCCGCCCAGGCGTTGAAACTTCTCTGGGCTTTTCAAGAAATCAACGATTTCCTGCAACTCGTACTTGGCATTCTCAAGGCCGGCAACCTCGTCGAACGTTGTCCGCTGCTTCGACTTATCGTGGCGTTTGGCCGGGCTTTTGACGAAATTCCCCAGAATGCCCCCGTCGAACTGATCTCGGGCTCTCCTCATCATCAAGTAAAGCAGCCCGAAAAAGAGCAAGGTCGGCAGCAGGAACGTGAACCAGAGTAGCGAGCTGGAACCTTGGGTCTGATCCACCTCAATCCGAACCGGCTCACCCTGCTTCTTCTCCTTGTACGCGGCGAACTGGTCGAGCACCGGTTGAATCTGATGCTCCGAGGGAAAGCTCGACTTGAATGTGGTGAGTCGCTCGGATCGGGTGCCCGAAAGGTCGTACGGCGTTTCCTTACGCAGTTCGCCCCGCACTTCGTTTCCCTGAATCAAAACGCTCTTGACGTTGTTTTGCTCGACCTGATCGAGGAACCAATCGTAGGAGACGGAACCTTTCTCCGGCTTCGTCATGTAGATGATCAGGCCGATGATTGACACCAACACAAGCCACAGCCAGGGGGGCGTCGGGGTCGTGGTCGAGCCGTTGCTCCGACGCGGTTCCCGACGACGAGTTGGCTCTGGCGGCGTACTTTTATCCATGGGTATCCGTTAAGCGTGCGAAATCGATTGAGCTCGTAAACCCTTGTCCTAAGCGGACGAGAGTTCTTCACTACGTATTCTAGGCCGGTCGACGCCCCACGTCACCGGGTCCGCGGTTTCGGACCGGCCAGAGTCGGTCCAAGTCCAGGTCAGCCGTGCTGGAGTTCCAGCCATTTTTCACAGTCCATTGCCGCCGCGCAGCCTGATCCGGCCGCTGTGATCGCCTGCCGGTAATGAGTATCAACCACGTCACCACAGGCAAAGACGCCCTCCACCGTGGTCGCTGTTCCGTAGTTGGGGAACCCGTCCAGGGAAAGCCCCGCCGGTGCATCGACGTTCGCCCAGGCCATGGCTGTTCGGTTGAGGAGATACCCCGCCTTCGTGGCCGCGAGTTGACCCTGGAAAACCGACGTATTGGGAACGTGTCCAATCGCCAGGAACAGCCCATCCACGGCAAGATCGCGGACCGAGTCGTCCTTCGTCGAGCGTAATCGCAATCCTGTGAGCACCTTGTGCGGCTCCAGATCACCTATCACCTCGTCGACGACCGAATTCCACGCCAGCTCGATTTTGGGATTCGCCAGCAACCGCTCTTTCATGATCTTCGAGGCCCGCAGCGACTCGCGACGGTGGATCACCGTGACCTTCGATGCGAACCGTGTGAGAAAGGTCGCCTCCTCAACCGCGGAATCCCCGCCACCCACCACGGCAATCGGTTTGCCTTTGTAAAAAGCCCCATCGCAGGTGGCGCAGGTGCTCACTCCATGGCCTCGATACGGCTCTTCACTGGGAATATCGAGCCAACGCGCCGAGGCCCCGGTCGCGACAATCACGGCATCCGCCGTGTACTCTTGCTTATCCCCGCTGGGATCGCCGCTCGGGTCGGTCGTCGTTTGAATCTTGAAGGGTCGACTCGAAAGGTCGCAGGAAAGCACCGTCTCATAGCGTGTGTCCGCGCCAAATCGCTGGGCCTGCTTGCGCATCAGGTCCATGAGTTCGGGACCCATGATACCGTCGGGGAACCCTGGGAAATTCTCGACGCTGGTCGTCCACGTCAACTGGCCGCCCGGCTCACGTCCCTCGAGCACGATCGGCTCCAGTTTCGCGCGTGCGGCGTAAATCGCTGCGGTCAGTCCCGCAGAGCCGGAGCCAATGATCAGAACTTTCGTATGCTTCATCACAAACTCTTGCCTTGAGAACACTTCAAGCAGGGTCATCGCACCCGGCACAATTGGATTATCCGGCAAATCGCCCGGAAAGCCAACCTGGCACCCGCCGCTGTATCGGCACAAACACGAGAATCCGCAGGCGTGACTCGGCTCCCTGTCCTAGATTGAATATGTCGTGATCGGACGCCTCAACGCGACGGTTCGGCCGATCGGAACTCGGCCGCGCATCATCGGGCGAATCAACGGGTTCCACTCCATTCGACGCAGGGGGAGAGACTGTCTCATGCTCGTCTTGACACGGAAGCTGACCGAGAAGCTCTACATCGGTGACGGGATCTGCGTGACGGTGGTCCGCCTGGGCGGCGGACAGGTTCGGCTGGGTATCGAAGCGCCGACAGATATCGCCATTGTGCGCGGCGAACTGCGCGATAGGGACCGCAATCGTCGCACACCGCCTCCCGTCCGAACTGCCCCAGCCCCGATTCAGGCCGAGGCGTTCGACGTCTCGCGGAACCGGTAGCCCACCCCGCGAACCGTCTCCACGTAATCGGCGGCCTCACCCATCTTGCGTCTCAGGCTCTTGATATGAACGTCGATCGTACGCTCCAGCACCAAAGCCTCAGTGCCGATCGCCGAGTCCATTAACTCGTGTCGCGAGAAGGCGCGGCCGGGATGACGGAGCATGGCTTCGAGAAGCCGAAACTCGGTCGGCGTGAGCAATAGCTCTTCGCCTTGCACCGTCACACGGTGCCTCAGGCGATCGATTCGCACGCCCTGACATTCGATCAAGGCGTTGCCTGGCGTCGCATCGCGTTCCTCGCGCTTGCGCAGCTCCTTTTTGATGCGTTCGACCAGCACCCGTACGCTGTAGGGCTTGGTCACATAGTCGTCCGCACCCACGGCGAAGCCGATCAACTGATCCGTTTCCTCGGCCTTCGCCGTCACCATGATGATCGGGATCGTGCGGGTTCCGGAGCCTGCCCGCAACTCGCGGGCTACCTCCAGCCCACTCTTCACGGGCAGCATCAGGTCGAGCACGATCAAATCGGGCAGCTTCAGTTCCGCCTGCCGCAATCCATCCTGGCCGTCGTAGGCGATGAGAACGTCATACCCCTCGCGCTCGAGACGGTAAGCCAGCGGCTCGACCAGCGGGCGCTCATCTTCAATAATCAGGATCTTCGGCTTCGACATATCGCGGGAGATCCAATCAAGAGGAATAGCCGGACGGTTTTCTCGGTCAACCGATCCGGCCGGTGATATAGGCTTCGGTGCGTGGGTCTTGGGGATTGGTGAACAGAATCTCGGTGGCGTTCGCCTCGGCGACCACCCCGGTTCGATGGCCTTCCAGGGTCGCCTGGTCGTCCAGCATCATGCAGACCGTGAGATCACTGGCGCGTCGCGCTTGCTGCATGTTGTGCGTGACGATGACGATCGTGTAGTCGGCCTTCAGCTCCTCCATCAAATCCTCGACACTTCGGGTCGCAATGGGATCGAGTGCCGAGCATGGCTCGTCCATCAGGATGACCTCGGGCTGAACCGCCAAAGTCCGTGCGATGCAGAGCCGCTGTTGCTGCCCACCCGACAACGACAGTCCCGAACTTCGCAGCTTGCCTTTGACTTCCTCCCAAAGCGCGGCGCGGCGAAGCGAAACCTCAACGAGTTCGTCAAGATCGCCACGATAGCCATTGATCTTCGCGCCCCAGGCCACGTTCTCATAGATTGATTTCGGAAACGGATTGGGCCGCTGAAAGACCATCCCGACCCGGCGTCGCAGCGAAACCGAGTCGATCTCAGGACCGACGATGTCCTCACCGTCAAACAGGATCTCGCCGCGAACCCGAGCACCCGCGATCAAATCGTTCATCCGATTGAAGCAACGCAACAACGTGCTTTTGCCGCAACCGGATGGACCGATCAAGGCCGTGATCCGGTTCCGTGGAACATCCAGATCGATATCCTTGAGCGCATGCGCTTGTCCGTACCAAACATTGAGGCCCCGAATTCGCATGGCGGGAGCGGTTTGGATCGAGGTCGGCGGCGGCACCTTCGCCAATCCTTCCGCGGGCGTAAGGTGAGGTTGAGTCGTTGATGGCTGGTGGTCGATGGTCATCACCGCGCGATCCGTTGGGGGAAGGGCTAGCTCTTAGGCCCGAGCAAGCCGGGCATAGCGATTGCGAAGAAATATGGCGACTGCGTTCATGCTCAGCAGCAACAGCAGGAGGAGCAAGATCCCCCCGGCTGCCAACGCCTGATCTTCGGCGCCGGGAAACTTCGCGTAATTGTAAATCTCGAGTGGAAGCGGCACATATTGATCGTTCGGTCCCCGCGGTGGATCAAGCAACGAGGTTGCCTGCGTCACCATCAGCACCGGCGCGGTTTCGCCGATCGCTCGAGAAAGCGCCAGGATTACCCCAGTCATGATCCCCGGCGCGGCAGCGGGAATCACATGATCACGAACCGTCTGCCAGCGATTACCTCCCAACGCCAGGGCCGCCTGGCGAAGCGACGGCGGCACCGCGCGAAGCGCCTCCTGCGCCGCGATGATGATCGTCGGCAAGACGAGCAGCCCGAGTGTCAGTGCCCCGGACCAGATCGAATAGCCCAGCGCCAGCGGCTTGAAACCAAACGCACGGACAAACAGAGTCAATCCCAGAATGCCGTAAACGATCGACGGCACCCCCGCCAGATTTGAGATGTTCGTCTGCACGAAATTCTTGATGCGCCCCGGGCTCGCATACTCTTCCAGGAACACCGCTGCCCCGACACCGACCGGGACCGCGAACAGGGCGACCAGTGCCAGAAGCCAAAGGCTGCTGACCACTCCAACACGGAAGCCGGAGACCGCCGCCGATTCTCCCGGCGTGTTCGTCACCAGCCGGAGCATCAATTCAACCAAACTCCGGAGATTCGCCGCCAAATCGTACCAGGGGCGTGAATCCACACGACCCAGTGCCGACATCACCACAGAGCCGAGCAAAACCGCGAGCACAACGACTCCACTTAGGGTCGCTAATAAACAGGCAACGGCGAAAAAAGGTCGCGCCATTCGCCGCACCCAACTCTTGTCGGCGTAAAGCGCGTTCGTCGACGCCGAGCCACTCACTGATACACCTCGCGATACCGATTCAGAATTAACTGTGAAATGATGTTCATCAACAGCGTGATCAGGAACAGCACCATCGCCACGGCGAAGAGCGAAAGCGATTTCGCTGAGCCGGGCGTTTCCTCACCGCCAACGACGGAGACGATGTACGCCGTCATCGTCTCGATCGAGACCAAGGGATTGAGCGTCAAGTTTGGCACCTGACCCGCCGCCAGAACCACCGCCATCGTTTCGCCCACCGCGCGGCTGATCGCCAGGATGGCCGACGCGATCACCCCCGAAAGTCCCGCCGGCAATACCACTCGCGTGGCTACCTCGAACTTCGTGGCACCCAGACCATACGCCGCCTCACGCAAGCCCTGCGGCACGGCGGAGAGCACGTCCTCGCTCAGCGAACTGATCATCGGAATGATCATCACGCCGACCACAATACATGCGCTCAGTGCATTGAATTGCTGTACCTGGAATCCCATCGGTCCCAGCACGCTACGCAAGATCGGCGTCACAAGCTGAAGCGCCAGAAAGCCATAAACGATCGTGGGTACACCCGCCAGCAACTCCAACGTCGGCTTGAGCACGGCCCGAACGCCACGTGGTGCGTACTCACTTAGGTAAATGGCCGACAGCAACCCAATCGGCAGGGCCAGAAATGACGCACCCACCGCAACCAGGAAGGTTCCCCAGATTAATGGCAGGATGCCGAAGACAGGCGGCTCCACATCAGTGCCGGTTACGAATTTAAGCGGGCTAACACCGGAAACCTGAAAGAACCGTACACTCTCGAAGGTCAGGATAATGACGATTCCGAGCGTCGTCAGAATCGTCACCATCGAGCAAAGCACAAGCAATCCAAAGACGACCTTGCTCTCGACGCGCCGAAACCACGACGGTCGCGCCCATACCAGGTCAACGGGAGATTTCAGGATCTCTGCCGGTCCCGACATGACAAGGCGTCCCCGTTCTCAAGAGGCGGAGCCGGCCGGTTTGGCAGACGCGCTGCTTGTGGCCTGCTGGAAGACCTCGATGTTTGCGGCACGATCGGCCTCGGTCGGTGGCATATAGCCGGCCTTCTCCGCGAATTTCGCGACGTTATCCAGGTAGTGCTTTATGAACCGTTCGCCCACCGGCCGTTTCAGCACCTCGTTCTTGACGAAGATGTAAAGCGGTCGAGACAGGGGTGTATAGGTCCCGTTTAGCACCGTTTCCTGCGTCGGCTCAACCGCCTCGGCCTCCGCGTTCGAACGAATCGCCACGGCCCGAAGCTTGGCTTTGTTCGCCTGATAATACGCATAGCCGAAATAACCGAGCGCGTCGTTGTCGCCCGACACTCCCGTCACCAGCGTATTGTCGTCCTCGCTCGCCTGAACGCCCTTGCGATTCGACGTCGTTCCCTTGCCCACCACCGCCTCGCTGAAAAAATCGAAGGTGCCCGACGCCGTTCCCGGTGCGTAAAGCACGATCTTTCGATCGGGCCACGACGGATCGAGGTCTTTCCAGGTCACTACCGTGCCATTCGGCGCGAAGAGTTGCTTGAGTTGATCGACCGTTAGACTCTTGACGAAATCGTTCTTCGGATTGACGACGACCGTAATTCCGTCGTACGCGACCAGGAAGCGGGTCCAGGGCATCTTTCTTTCGACGGCCATGGTGGTTTCCTCGGGCTTCGCATCGCGCGAAGCGTCGATGATGTCCACCTCACCCTGCATGTAGCGATCGAATCCACCGCCCGTTCCATGGTTGGCGACCGAAACTCGGTCGTTCGGAGCCACGTTGCGAAAATCAATCTGCGCTTCCCGGCTAATCCGGTAAACCGTGCTCGATCCATCAACGACCAGCGATCCCCCAGCGTCCTTTCCCGATGTCGAACCTCCAGGACCCGACGTCCCCGAATCGCTTCCGCCGCAGCCCATAACCATCGCTACCAGCGATAGACTCGCCGCCCGCATCCACAGTTGAGCACCGCCTCGCATCGCGTTCACCTTCCCAGGAATACCTCTCCACGGCACCGCCACGGCAGCACGGCGGAAACTCCGGTCACTTAAGAACATTCGATCTATCACTCTATCAGACCAATGTGAAGATTTGGTGTGTCCAGGTCGTCCTTTTTTTCGCCTTCTCCCGGTGCTACGGACGTGGCCTCAGCCGATTCCGAACCCGCTGCGGAACGCGGGAGCCGATAGCGGGGCAACTCCACCCGGAACAGGCTTCCACTGTTAACCCGACTTTCCACGGAGATGCTCCCACCCAGAGCCTGAACCAGGTGGCGGACAATCGCCAGCCCCAGGCCCGTACCGCCTTTCGCTCGGCTCCTCCCCTTCTCTACCCGATAAAACCGCTCGAATATGCGGGGCAATTCGTCCCGTGGAATCCCCATTCCCGTATCCGAAACCTCGATCACCACCTGAGCTGCGGTCGCCTTCGCGTTCAGGTTCACCCGGCCCCCCTCCGGCGTGTACTTCATGGCGTTGTCGATCAGATTATCAAGAATTTGTCGCATCGCCTCCTCATCCGCCACGATCCTCGTTGCGTCGTCGAGATTTCCCAGGTGAAGCGTCAACCGTAGGCCGCTCGCCAAGGCGCGTCCCAGATGATTGTCATAACACGCGCGAAGCGCATGGGATGCAACAAGCGGCCGGTGTTGAAATGTCTCTCGGCCCCCATCCAGCCGCGCCAGGCTCAGCATGTCCAGAATCAAGGCGTTCAACCTCGCCGTTTGCTCCTCAATTCGCCGTAGAAAATCGCGATTGACGGTCTCATCCTCAATCGCCCCGTCGATAAGCGTTTCGGTAAACGCCTGAATCGCAGCCAACGGCGTCTTCAACTCATGCGAGGCATTGGCAACAAAGTCCTGCCTCATTCGTTCCAATCGTCTGAGGTCCGTCACATCGTGAAACACAAGCACCGCGCCCGCCCCACCCTCCAGCCGTCGGCCTCGCACCGCCAAAATGCGCGCCCCGCTGAGCTTCTGCATCGGCCGTGGACCCGGAAGCTGAATCTCTTCCTGACGCGGCGATTCACTGGCGAATGTCAGCTCGACCACCTGCTGAAGCTCGGGACTGCGCACGACCTCCGCCAGCAACCGACCGATCCCCGGCGACCCCATCGCGAACAACTCGAGCGCGGAGCGGTTCACAAACAAGATCCGCCTGCGGCCGTCCACCGCCAGCACGCCCTCGGCCATCCCCTCGAGAACGATTTGCAACAGGTTCCTATCCGAGTTGAGCCGCTCCAACCTCGCCTCAAGCCGCGGAACAACCTCGTTATAAATTTCGACCAGGTGCCCGGGCGCTCCCGGATAAAGCCCGAGCAGCCGCCGTACCGGCCGACCCGACTCCAGATTGCGAAGCATCCGCCCCATTTCTCGCAGTGCCCGCCGGCCGCGCAATGCGACCAGCCCGGCAAGCACGCCGAGCAGTCCCGTCAGAACCAGGTAAAGCCAATCAAGGGGCATCGCGAATCAATTGAAGATCAGGCGACGAGTGGCACGCGGCAAGTCGTCTGCCGCTCAAGCACATCATCGCCCGTTATCTGAGAGGGTTCCACTCGTCTTTTGCGGAATTCCCGACGACTCCTCGATTCACTTCAAGGCGTCAACGCCTTCTCTGAGGCTTCCGTCCCGTCTCCCCCGGCACAAAGGATGCATGGCCGCAACCGCGCCCGCTCCGCCGCATCCAGTCGATCGACGGGAATCCAGGAATCGGGCGGGGCAGCCTGCAACGCCGCGCAGCCAGGCTCGTGCGTCACGCGACCCCTGGGCAACACCACCCTGGCGACCCCTTTCGACTCCGTTGGTTTCTGAGTCGCCGGCCGCGCCACAACTCGCCGGACCCCCTCTGCCGCGTCCACTCCCGCCGCCGACTTACGCACGCTACGCGGTCCCCCAGACTGGCCCGGTTCGACCACCTGACGCAAAGGCATCTGCATCCAAATCGTCGCGAGACCCACTGCCGCGGCCGCCACCCAGCCTCGCGCATGCCGCCTGGGACGGTGTAGCCAACGATCCAGTTCTTCCGCCATCACCCGCGCCGAGGCATACCGATCGGCTGGATTCGTCGTCAACGCACGCCGGCAGATCCGATCCAACGAGCGAGGCACCGAAGGTGTCAACTGGCGCGGCGAAATCGTCTCCCGACCCTGCTCGATCCGCCAGGGAGGGACATTGCTCGGCATATCCGCCGGTCGTCGGCCGCAGAGCATCTCGAAGAGGATCACGCCGAGGCTATAAACATCGCTTCGCGCATCGACCACATGGCCCTGGCCCGCCGCCTGCTCGGGGCTCATGTAGGCGGGCGTCCCAATGATGAATCCATCCTGTGTCATGGTCGGATCGATCGTCACCCGACGCGCCAGCCCGAAATCCGTCAACCGCGGCTCGCCTCGGCCGTCAATCAGCACATTCGCCGGCTTCAAATCGCGATGAAAGACTCCGCGCTGGTGCGCATGCTCCAACGCATCAGCGAGTGCCCGGCAAATTTTGGCCGCTTGCCGAGGTGGAATCGCCCCCTCGGCGCAGGTCACCGCGAGCGTTTGACCGGCCACATAGTGATAGGCGATCCAACAACGACTCCCATCCCGGCCGGCGTCGTGCAGCCCGACGATATTCGGGTGGTCGAGCTGCGCCGCCGCTCTCGCCTCGCGAAAAAACCGCTCGATCTTGCGCGTCGAAGGCCGCTGATCCTTCAACACCTTCAGCGCGACATCCCGATCCAGACGCGGATCATATCCGCGATAGACATGACCATATCCTCCCCCACCCAGAAACTCGCGAAGCTGGAATCGTCCGACCACCTCCGGCACCGCCGGCTCGGCTTCGAGGCTCTCAAGCGGGCATAAGTCCTCTGGTGTCAGATCGATTTCCAGGGCGTCGCTTTCAAATGCCGAACGCGCGGCCTCGTCGTCATCCCCGGCCTCGTCGCCACGAATCCCGGCACCCTCGCTCCGGCAGCCGCAATGGGGGCAAAGCCAGGACCTGGGATTCGGCTCCTCGCTCGATGCCTCCACGCTCCGCAAGCAGGCAGGACAAATCAGCCGAACCGAGGCCTTCATGGGGACAGACCGCCCTCGCGGGCTGGTGCTCCAACTACGGATTCTCCGTCAGGAGCCTAGAACGTTCCCCCATACGATGAGAACTCGCCCCCAAATCTCCCACCCTTTCTCGATTTCGGGTCATCACACCCGTTTTTAATTCGATCATTTCGTTGTGTCGAGAAGGCCCCGGCGTGTCTGCCATCCGCCTTAATGTCCTCGGCAGAATTCCTTCGATTCCCCTGGTGAGACCTAACAAAATGCCTGTCATTCGCGCCATCCAACCCACCCATTCCAGCGACCGCGGTACCCCATCGTCGCCCAACAGCAGCGGAATGAATCAGCCCGCCCAGCTCATCATTTACGGCCCCGGCACCCCCACGATTCTCGAAGGAACCGCCTCTACTTTTCCCGATGGCACGATCGAACTGACACTCCCGATCACCCCGCCTCCGGCCGCCGGAACGCCTGTCCAGATCATCATTTACGGCCCGTCGAAGCCCAGGATCACCGAGGGAACCACGGCAATTCCCGGGACCGATGGCTCATTCGACATCATCATTGGCGGCTGAGACTCAGGCTCCTACCCGCCCGGGACGAGCCTGGGCGCGTTGTTCAAAGCTTGAGCACTGCCCGCGCGGCTCGTCGAATCGCCTCGTCATCATTCTCCTCGCGGCCCCGCAGCGCCTCGTCGAACCGGCGGTTCGCCAGCCTCAGATAGAGCCGCCCCGCAGCCTCGCCCGCTTCGCCTGCGGTTCCGTCAACCAGCTCGGAATCAAGCCGCGAAAGCGTGCATGCCGCGGTGACCAGAGCCATCGACGCCTCGGCGATCCGCTCCTGCTCCAGTTGACTGTCCAGAAACGCGTTCGGATCACGTCGATGTGCGATAAGTGTCCGCTCGCAAAAATCGGCGAATCTTGGCACCCGTCGCGCCAGTTCGACCGCTTCCGAATGGAGAGCGGGGGACTTAACGGGCACGCGCGGAATTCGCGTCCAGCGGCCCACATGCTCGCCCGCGAATCGCCCCACCACCGATATGAGCTTGCTCGGCGTCTTCCACGACGACGCCACCGACATCAAGTTCATCCCCACGTCACGCAATCCCACCATCGCGATGAACGCCTTCAAAACCTCATTCGCGCCCTCGCCGATCTGGTTGATTCTCGCGTCGCGCATCCAGCGCTCGTAAGGTTCATCGAGGAAATACCCCTGCCCACCATGGATTTGCAGGGTTTCGTAAACCATCTCCCAGAGAGCCTCGGTCGCGAACACCTTGAGAATCGCCGTTTCCAGCATGTAATCCTCAGAGCCCGAGTCGATCAGCGCCGCCGTCTGATAGGTCGTGGCCTCCATCGCGTAGGCGAACGCCGACATCCGGGCAATCTTCTTCTGAACCAGCTCGAACTCTCCTAACCTCTGGCTGAACTGCCGCCGTCTCAAGGCATGACGTACCGACGCCGCCAGACACGCCTTCGCCGCCCCCGTACATGACGCCCCAAACGTCGTCCGGCCAAAGTCGAGAACGGTCAGCGCGACCTTCAGCCCCTTGCCGCGCGGCCCCAGAATGTTCGTCGCTGGCACAGGCATGTCGTGAAACGCCAGCTCGCCCGTCGCCGTACCCCGAATGCCGCACTTCGGCATGCGCGCTTGCACCACCTCGAATCCAGGAAGATCGGGCGTGACCAAAAAGGCCGTGATCTTCGACTCACCGCCTCCGGGATCGGGCGTCCGCGCCATCACCGTGAGCACGTCGGCGATCCCGCCGTTGGTGATATACCGCTTCGTGCCGTTCAGGACGAACGTCTGCCCATCGTCGCTCGGCATCGCCACGGTCTGCACGCTCGCCGCGTCCGAGCCGGCCTGCTCCTCGGTCAACGCGAACGCCGCCAGTTTCTCACCCCGTACCAGCGGCGGCAGCCATTGATTCTTCTGCGCTTCCGTACCAAATAGGAGCAACGCACGAATCCCGATCGAATGATGCGCATTGACGAACACCGCCGTCGAGGAATCGTGTCCGCCGATCACCTCCATCACCCGGCAATACTGCGATTGATTGAACCCCCTACCGCCATACTCCCTAGGCGCGGTCATCCCCAAAACACCCAACGTTGCCAAGCCATCAATCACCGACCGCGGAATGTCGGAAGACCGGTCGATCTTCGCTGAATCGATGTGGGACTCCGCAAACAAGCGAACCGCTTCCACCGCTGCCCGGGTCTCCGCGTCTCGCCTTGGTTCGCGCTGGGGATAGGGAAACAGATCCGCCCCACGGAATTCGCCGCGGTAGAGCGCCTTCGCAAAACTCGTGCGCGGCTCTCCCGCGAACAGCAGCTCCTCAGCCTGGCGCATTTGCTGTTCACGGATCACGTCGGGCGACGACGGCGGGATGTCGGCCCTCGGCGGCGTGCTTGTGCTCGCCATCTCGCGGTTCCTCCCGTGGCAGGTTGCTTTCGCAGTTCATTCTCACGGTACCCCGCGTGGATACGCGAGGCGACGTGCGGCCTCAGCATTATCGTACTCAGAGCCTGACGAGCCACGGTCGAGAAAATCTCGAAAGCAAGCCGCTTTTTCCGGGAGCCAGCCCGCTCAGACCTCGACGGTCTCGACCACGTCCGAAAGATAACGTTGTAGTTTTCGCAGAGCCTTGTATTTCTCGTCACTCACCCGCGCAACGGGTAAAGACAGCCGCTCGGCGATTTCCGGCACGGTCCAGCCCCGCATCCAATGCTCAATAATCGAATCCTGCCGATCGGACAGCACCGCGCGCCGTGCGGAAAGCAACAAATCGCCCAGCTCAAGCCGATCGGCGTGACCGCCTGAAACCGTCCCGGGCTGATCGTCGGTCAGCATTACACTGCGTCGGGCTCGCTGCACGCGCTTCCGCACCATGTCAATCGCGCGCACCAATTCTCGACGTTCCGGAGTCTCCTCGCCCAAAACCTGGGTTAGGTCCAAATCTCCTGCCCGAGCTTTGGTCAGCAGCCGCACGCAAACCTCCTGCGTGCAGTCGTCCCAGACACCAGGATCGATCCGAGCGTTACGCCAGCACACCGTGCAGTAGCGCTGAATGTCCCGAACTACGACGCCCTCGGTTGCGTGCGCGGTAAGAGCCGCCAAGCCGACGGCCAGGGCCACCGCCGGCAACGCCGAACGTGCCCGCTCGCCTAGATCACGCTTCCGTTCTTTCCTCGTTTCGGCCATTCGGAGATTCTCTCGCTGCTTCGCTCTCGGTTCGATCGAGAAACTATTCGACCTGTACCACAACCTTTATCCTACGCTGCCTCCAGGTTATGTCGATGCCCCTTTGCGAGGAGGCCTGGGAAACCTCTCGGGTGTCCTCGACGTAATTCGTTATCTGGTAATAACTTATTTAGATCATCGCTCGGTAAGCTCGAAGTAGAAATCGAGTGTGAAGCGAGCGATGCTGGTCCAGCTGAAGTAGTGCTCGACTCGCTCGCGGGCCCGGCGGCCCATCGCTTCGAGCTTCGCTGGCTCGGCTAGTAACCGATTCACGGCAGCCGCCAGATCGCGACTGAATTGCTCCGGTTGCACCGGCTCGAAATCCGTCTCGCTTCGTGCCTCGAACGGCACCAGTAAGCCTGTTCGATCCTGCACCACCACCTCCTTGATTCCCCCCACAGCCGACGCCACCACCGCCGTACCGCAGGCCATCGCCTCCAGGTTGATGATCCCAAACGGCTCGTAAACCGACGGACAGACGAAGATCGACGCCCCGGTGTAAATGGGGATGATCTCTTCCTTGGGCAGGATCTGCGGGATCCAGACGATCCGATTCTCTGTCCGACGCTGGGCTACCTCCACATGCTCGGCCATCTCGCGGCCGATCTCCGGCGTATCCGGAGCGCCTGCGCACAAGACCACCTGCACGCCCGGCGTCAGATGTTTGATCGCCTCAACCAGGTGAATGATCCCCTTCTGGCGGGTAATCCTACCCACGAACAAAATGTACGGCTGGTCGGTTCGGATTCCGTGCTTCTTGAGGACCTCGGGATCGGGAGTCGGCCGGTACTGGTTCAGGTCGATCCCGTTGTGAATCACCCGAAGCTTGTCGTGCGGAACCCCGTACAGGTCGTGTACGTCCTCGCGCATCGACTGCGAAACCGCGATCACTCCATCCGCGTTCTGATACGCCGTGCGTTCTATCCACGAACTTGCGTTGTAGGCCGTTCCCAGTTGTTCAACCTTCCAGGGCCGGTGCGGTTCCAGCGAGTGCGTCGTCAGTACCAGTTTCGCGCCGGTCAGTTGCTTCACCAGGCAGCCCGCGAAATGGGTGTACCACGTATGGCAATGCACCACATCAACGTCTTCCAGAGCACCCGCCATCCTTAGGTCGCGGAGCATCGTGTCAAAGAACTTGGCGTGACGCGGGTCGCGAGTCGTAATGCTCGTCTCGGCGGTCACACCGTCGACAACCAGGCTACTCGAGCGCTCATGCTGTTCTCCAAAACAAAGCACTTGAACCGTATGGTTGGTCCGCTCGGCTCGGATCAGCTCGCGAGTCAAATACTCCACATGCACGCCCGCCCCCCCGTAGATGTTCGGTGGGTACTCATTGGTCAGAATCGCGATACGCATCGGCACCTATCTCGGCTCACGCGGCGCTGGGCCGCGATCAGTTCGGGTCTTGAAAGCATCGTCCCGCCTGCTGGGCGAGATCAACGGCCTCAGCCTCCACACGGGCCTCGGCGATGATTCGAGCGATCGGCTCGGTATTACTCGATCGTACATGCACCCAGCGATCTGCCCAGTCCAAACGCAAGCCATCGCGGCGATCGACGCTCTCCGGCTCGAAACGCGAGAGCATACGCTCGAACCCCAGGGTCAGCGACTGATCGCCCAGGTTGATCTTGGTCTTGATCATCGCATACGCCGGCAACTCAGCAACAATCGACGAGAGGCTCGCCTGCGTTCGAGCCAGTAGATCCAGAACCATCGCCATTCCGCCCACGCTGTCCCGAACCGGAACCACGCGGGGGTCGATCACCCCACCGTTCCCCTCGCCACCCAGCACCGCTCCGCTCTCGCGCGTCGCGCGAACGACGTGATACTCACCCACCGGTGTCCGCACCACGCTCCCACCATGCCGCGCGGCGATGTCATCCACGAGCCGCGTCGTTGAGAGATTCACGGCGATCGGTCCAGGCTCTTGCTCCAACCGATGACAAGCGGCCAGCCCGATCGTCAGCTCCTCACCGATATACCGACCGTTTTCATCCACAATCGCCAGTCGGTCGGCATCCGGATCTTGTGCAAACCCCACATCTGCCCGCACCGCCCGCACCACGGCGGCGAACCCTGCCAGGTTCGTCTCGGTTGGCTCGGCCGGATGCTCGTACAGCCCATCCGGCGTGGAACCCAGGGTCGTGATCTCGCAACCGAGGCGACGCAATAGCTCCCCGCCAACCGCTCCACCCGCGCCATGAGACGAATCCAACGCCACCCGAAACCGTCGACTTCGAATCCGCTCCACATCCACGAGAGCAAGTACCTTCTCCAGATGACCTCGATACGGATCGTTGATTCGCCTCGCCGACCCAACCCCATCCCACGCCGCCCAGGCAAACTCTGCGCGCTCAATCCGCGCCAAAATCGCCGCTCCCGCCTCCGGGCTGAGCACCGATCCTTCAGGAGCGAACAGCTTGAGGCCGTTATATTCCGGCGGATTATGCGAGGCCGAAATCTGCACCGCACCCGCAGCGCCGCGCTCGAGGACCAGCACGCCCAGCGTCGGCGTCGCGATCGGTCCCGTGTAGCCTACTTCTCGACCCGATGCCGTCAACGCGGCAAGCACCGCATGATGAAACGGCTCCACACTCCGCCGCGCATCATTCCCCACCAGAATCGGCCCCGCCCCACACTCCGCCGCGTACGCCGCGACAAACTGCGCGACAATGATTGGATCAAGGCCGTTACCCACATGGCCCCGAAGTCCCGAAACACTGGCGATGCGGATTCCACTCACAATCAGCCTGCACCTTCTCGATTTGAGATCATCAATCGCCGCAAAGAATCCTGCCGACCGATTTCTGGCGTAAGTACCAGATTCCTGAGTCGGCCCATCCCGCCCCGACTCATCAAACCAGAATCTCTCACTTCATCTCAAAGCAGACTCCCGCACTTTGCAACCGCGTTCCGCCCCCATCCCTGCGTATCATTCGATCTGGGTAATTCAGGAGGCTTGTGGTATGAAAGTTGCCTCGGGCATAACAAAAATGCCTGCCCCGCGAGCGGCTCCCCCAACCCAGCCATCCGCGCTCGATGCTGCCCTTCTCCGTTCCTTCACGGACTGACGATGCCCGAGGGCAACCGAATCATCTCTGCTCTTTTTCTGGCCGGAGCCGCGAGCCTGGTCGCCCTGGTCGCCTACGCACTCGCACCCGCCGGCTTGCCCGACCTGGCCGCCCGCGGCCGGTCTCGTGCTGAGATCGCCGTTTTTCTTCCCGATCGCGCTTCGTGGGAAGCACTGGAGCTTGGAGCCAGGCGAGCCGCCGACGCCGGTTGGGTCAGCATCACCGAAAACGCACCCGATCGCCTCGTCCTCACCCCGACAAAGGGTGGCCGACGCATCCTATTAACCTGGCATCATCCGGCCGGCGAGTGGGAACTGTCCGATCGCCTCGAAGCCTTGCTCCGAGGTTCCAACCCGCCCGAAGCGGTGATCGGCTCTTCAAACTCCGCGCTCACCGAGGCGATCGCCCGTACTCTCGCCGCCAGTCCGCCTGGAGCATCGCCACCGCTTCTGATCCCCTCCGCGTCTGCCGTGAGCCTTCCCGACTCAGAGGCCCCCATGAGACCACGCACCCTGCTCGGCATCCACCCCGATCGTACGTTCCGATTCTGCCTGAACAACACCCACATGGCCGCATTGCTCGTCGACTCGCTCACGAGCGGACCCAGCGAACACCCCTCCCGCGTCATTCTCATCTCCGACCCCGCCGATCCGTTCTCGGCCGATCTCGCTCAAAGCTGTAAACGCGCTCTGATCGAAAAATCTATCAAGGCCCCGCTTGATTCCATCACCGCTCGCGTCGACCCCAGCCTCACTCTCGGCGAGCCGACCATCGAGGAGCAACGCCTGGTCGCCCCGATCGTCGCCGCCGCCCAATCGTCCACTCCCGCTCAGCCCACCTGGGCATTTCTCACCCTCCAGGGCCAGGCCGCACGCCGTCTGATCCAGGCGATCGATCAGGCACTTCCCCAGAGCGCCTCCGCGAATTTGCAAGTCCTTTGCGGCGATGGTATCGGACTTTCCACGCTCGAACAGCTCACCGGTCGAGTCCGCTTCTCGATCCGCTGCGTCGCCTCGGGTGGCGTTCTCGGAACCAGCGAAGTCCCCAACCCCTCCGACCTCGGGCGCGTCGAGGCCGAACTTATCTCCGCCCTCGTGACTGCCCTCGCGCTCTCGGAAAAGTCCGGCGACGACCTGGCCCGATCCCTGGATCGCCTTGATCTCGATCCCGGCGATCCCGGCACGATCGGCCGTTCGCTGCGTTTGGACAAGGGAGAGCGACTCGGCGACGATCTTGGCGTCGTCTTCGAGCTTCGGCCCGACCTCGCTCAGATCCAGGCCCATTTGCCCAACCCCACCGGCTGGCGCTCCTACCGCCTTGGTCCCGACCGGCACATGCATCCGATCTTGGGGCCCGGCACCCCATGAACGTCGGTGAATCTCGTGGCTGGCTGCCAACGCTCCGAGCCGCGCTGGGCTTGCCCGGACTGATCATCGCCCTGCTCTCGCTCTTGATGTTCGTCTTCGGCATGGTCGTCGTTCGCCGCGATTTCGACCGCTTGGAGCGCCTCCGCAGGGAACTGCCCCGCCAGATTCTCGGTCGATGGGTTCGTACCGCCTCGGCCGACTATCTCAGCGTCCGAAACCTCGTCGACGAGGTTGACGCATGGCGCAGAGCCAGTCCCCAAAACTCCGCCGCGCGAGCCGTTGTGGAGCAGTCGCTCGACCGCCTTGGTTCCTGGTTCGAGAGTCAAAACACCCGAGCGCCCTTGCTGGAAGTCGTCGAGGTTCGCGTCCGCCGCGCCGACCAGGAGCCGCCCTTGATCTGGCGTGCTCGCGCCACCGCCGAAACTGATTCACCTCAGCAAACCCGCATCGCGATGCTCGAAGCCACTCCCAAGTGGCCCGCCGTATGGCTCGACGTCTCGTTCCGCCCCGACCCCGACCTCGCCTCGCTCGGCGGCGACCTCGCACTCGCCTATCGCCGGCTCTTGCTCGCCGTCGTCGGCCTCTCTGGCTACTCCTTGCTCTGCCTCGGTTTCATGGCCTTCCACGCCCACGTTACGCGCCGGCTCTCGGCCCGCGAAGCCGCTCAGAAGGCAACAATCGACCTCGCCGACCGCACCTGCCACGAACTCGGCAACGTCGCCTTCGTTCTCACCAATGAAGGGCGAAACCTCGAATCCCATGTCGAGCTGCTCGACAAACTGGGCCATGAACTGCCCGATGCCCTCGACACCGCCCTCTCCCGGGCCATCGCCGATCCCAACGAACGCGCCGCAGCCTCCCGAGCTCTGACACGCGAACTCTCCCGGCGTGGTATCGGCCTCGACGACGATCTCCCCGCCAGCACCGCGCTCGCTCGTGACGCCTGGCGACAGGTCGACTCGTGTTCGCACTACATCAGCATGACCGTCCGTGAGCTGGACGCCTTTCTCAAGCAATCCACCCTTCCCGTCACGCTCGGACCGGTCCCGATCGGCCCATGCGTCGACGAAGCCCTCCTGCTCCTCCGGGCGACCCAAACGGCCCCCGAAGTTCGCATCGAACGAGATGGCCTCATCGCCGAACTTACCGCGCGAGGCGACCGTCGGATGCTCTTGCACACGCTCGTCAACCTTCTCAAAAATGCGATCGAGGCCACTCGATCGGTCGCTGACCCTGTGATCACAATCCGCGGTATGCGTGACGGCGCTCGGTTGATCGTCGAAATCGCCGACAACGGCCCCGGCATCGCTCCCGAGATTCGCCACCGACTTTTCGAGCGAGGCGCGTCCACCAAGGGCCCTGGCCATGGGCGCGGCTTGGTCGTCGCACGCGAATCCGCCATCACTCAGGGTGGCACATTAGAACTTTCGCTCACTCCCAGCACACACCCAGGGGCCTGCTTCCGGCTCTCCATTCCAGCCTGTAACCAGGCCGATCATCCGTCTCAGTCCTGATTCGACTCGTCAGCTCTCTCCCTCTGCCCCCAACTTTTGGCATTGCCGGTCCTAGGCCGAGGGCTAGAATGCCGGCCACGGTCCAGGGATTGGTCCGCGCCGTTTTTTCGTCCGCCATCGGATCACGGAGGATCTGCGTTGAAACCGTCGCGGGTCGGGCTTGCCGCAATCATCGCTCTGGCCGCCGCGCTCCACGCCGCCGCCATCGCAGGCACTCTTGTGCCCGCCCAGGACGGTCTCAAGTTCCTCCGTACCGCACGCGCGTTCCAGTCGGAAAATCCCCTCGACGCCCTCCGACGCTCCGACCAGCACGCCCTTTATCCGGCCCTCATCGCCGTCGCTCAGCCGGTCGTGTCGACATTTGCCGGCAACACCCCCGATTCCTGGCGACTCACCGCCCAATCCATCTCGGCTCTGGCCTACCTTGCCTGCCTGCTGCCGCTTCATGCGATGACATATCGGACCTTCGGCGGCACGGCCGCAGATCTCGCCGCCTTGCTCCTCGTCCTCCTGCCGATTCCCATGGAAGTTGGCCACGACACCCTGAGCGATAGCCTTGCCCTTTTCTTCACACTCTCGACCTTTGATCGCGGCTTACTCTGGCTCCATACCGGCGATCGCCGCTCCGCGATTCTCTCCGGCATCTCCGCGGGTCTGGGCTACTGGACCCGGCCCGAAGTCGTCATCGCTGGTGGTGTGATCCTCCTCGTGGCAATCGGCAAGGAATGGACGCTCTGGCATTCCAAGGGCATCGCCCTTGCTCGCCTCGCCCTGCCCATGCTCGCCCTCGTTGGCGCGTATGGACTGGCCAAGGGCGAAGCATCCGAAAAACTCGCCCTTCGGCTCGGCCTTGGCCTCCCTCCTTCGCATGCGCCGCAGGTCGCCGCCGCACCCCGCCAGTCGCCCATCCCACCCAAGGAAGAGCTTGACCCCGCACCGCCTCCCCCACACCTCGCCGCAAGTGAAGTCGCGCTCACCTGGCTCCGCGTCACAGGTCTTCTCCTCGCTCCCTTGATCCTGGCGGGAGCATGCTTCGCCCCGCCCTCACCCGCCCGCCTCGTGTGGCGGCTTTACATGCTCATATTCGCGGCTTTGCTCGTCCGCCATCTCTCGACACTCGGCTATCTCTCCGTGCGTCACGTCCTCGCCCCGGTCGTCTTGGGCTTACCCTGGGCTGGTTGGCGTCTCGCCCGGTTGTTCGCGCGTTTGGAAGGCTGGCTTCGCCTTTCCCGACAACTGCGTCCGGTCACGTGCGCAACCGCCATCGCCGTGATGGTCGCACTCGGCGTCACCGCGCAGGCCAAGCCAAGCCACCCCACTCGCTACGGCCACTGGTCCGCCGGCCGATGGCTGGCCACGCACACTCAGCACGACGATGCCATCCTCGACACCCGAGGTTGGGCCGCCTTCCTGGCCGATCGACCCACTTACGGCCCCTGGCATTTCCAACAAGCCGCCGACGACCCGCGACTGGCCTTCGTCGTCGTCGAGCAAAACGAACTGGCCTCCGGCAGCGAACGCTCCCAGCGCCTTCACGCCTGGCTCGACGGTCGGACTTCCCTCGCAGCCGCCTTCCCCGACCACCCCGGCGGCTCCCCAATGCACGTTCTCGTCTACCGCTGGACCGCCGAAAACCCCAACACGGAGTACGCCCACCCATGAGCGACTCCGCCCGCCCTTCGCGCTCGCGCGGTCACCACTGGCTCTGGATCAACCCCAGCTACACCCGCAACCTCCCGCCCGGGCTTCTCGATCGCATTCAGGAGATCGACCCCGACGACCGCCACCATAGCAAGCAGGGCCGTTCCACCGGCCGGCTACGTATCGACTCACCCGCCGGCTCGGTCAGCGTCTACCTCAAACG
>JBGSYY010000545.1:0-5859 GCA_041750675.1 Isosphaeraceae bacterium
GCTCGACACCGCCTCCGCCCCAGATCAACCTGATGATCAGATGACGCCCACCGGTTCCCTCAGAATCGTCCTCCGCCTGCGAGGCGACGATTCGGGCAAGGTTGTCGAGATCCGTGCCCCCGAGTCGATCACCAGGGAGAGCCTGTCGCGAATCAACGAGGCGATCCTCCTGCATGTACGGGTCGAGAAATCCGACGGCGACGACTCCGCGGCTCGCGTTTCCTGAGATCCCATTCGCGGCTCTCCCTGGACGCTTCCCGCCCACTGGCTTAGCATCATCGCGAGATCGCGGGTCGGAAACGCGCCAGCCGCGCAAGGGGTGAATTCCGTGTCGTCGCCGAGCACGCCAGAAAGTTTCGCCCACGCGGCCGATCCAGTCGAGAGAATTCCGCGCTGGGCGGTCACCACGTTCATCGTCCTGTTTGCGATGAACCTGCTCGACTTCTACGACCGCTGGACCCTCGCCGGCGTGCTCACGCTTCTCCAGCCCGATTTGAAGCTGAGCGACGCCGACGCCGGCTCCCTCAGCGCGTTTTTTCTCATCACCTACTGCCTGATCAGCCCCGTAATGGGCTGGTTCGGCGATCGCGTCAAGCGTACGCGGCTGCTGGCGATCGGCGTGGGAATCTGGAGCCTGGCCACAATCGGCACGGGCCTGGCGAACAACCTGGGCGAGCTGCGGCTGGCGCGGAGCGTGCTGGGAATCGGTGAGGCGACGTATGGTGTCCTCGCGCCGTCGATCCTGATGGACTTGTTCCCACGATCGCGCCGCGCACGCATCCTGTCGATCTATTACCTGGGCATGCCGATCGGCTACGCCCTGGGAATCAAATTGGGCGCGATGATCGCGCTCTGGACCGGCGACTGGCGCAACGCCTTCTTCGTCGCCGGCATTCCGGGTTTCATCGCGGCGATCGTCGTCCTCTTTCTCCCCGAACCAGTGCGGGGCCTCAGCGAAGGATTTGACGAGGACGCCCTACGTCGTCACCAGGCCTTCCGACCATCCAAGAACGACTACAAGGATCTGCTCGTCAACTCCTCATTCACCTACACCGTCTTCGGCCTCGCCGCCTATACGTTCGCCTTCGGCGGCATGGCCTTCTGGCTCGAATCCTTCCTGGTCCGCGTCCGTGCGATTCCCAAGGAAGACGCGGGAACGCTCGTCGCGCTCACGGGCTTCATGGCGGCCATCATCGGCATGCTTGGCGGCGGCTGGATCGCCGATCGATTGGCCAAGCGCGTTCCCGGCGCGCTGTTGCTCGTCTCCGGAACATCAATGCTCCTGGCCGTGCCCTGCATCGTGTTGGGCCTGATGTCGCAACAGGCAGTCACCATCGGCTTCTGGATGTTCCTGGCCCAGATGCTCCTTTTCGCCAATGTCGGCCCGAGCAACGCCGTGATCGCCAACGTGGTCATGCCCAGCATGCGCGCCACAGCCTATGCCATCTGCACGTTCTGCATCCACTTTCTCGGCGATGTCTGGTCGCCCTGGTTGATGGGAACAGTCTCCGATTACTTCGGACGCTTCTCGATCATGATGACCCCGCCCGGTCAATTGCTGGAGCAGCTCGGCTTTGTGCCGGTGCAATTCGATGGCGAATGGAAAAATCTGGGCGCAGGCATGCTTGTGGTGTTGCCCGCGGTGGTGCTCGGAGCGATGGTGCTACTGGCCGGCGTGCGGCATCTGCCCCGCGAGATGCAGCTCATGCGCGATCGCCTCAAATACGAGCTGGACCGCGAAGCCCTCAAGGAACGCCAGACCGAAGCCGCGGCGGCAACCCCTGCTCAGGATCATCCCGAGCGGTGATAATCGAGATCCTTCGAGACACGTGTTTCCTGCCCAGCAATGAGAACGATCACGATGAATGAGACCAAACCAATCCAGGTGGCGGTAACCGGCGCGGGCGGACAGATCGGCTACGCCCTGATTTTTCGGATCGCCTCCGGTGCGATCTTCGGACCAAGGCAAAAGGTGGCCCTCCGCCTGCTTGAGATCACGCCCGCCCTGCCCTCGCTCAAGGGCACGTTGATGGAACTGGAGGATTGCGCCTTCCCCCTCATGGCCGACATGACGGCCACGGACAAGGCCGAGGAAGCTTTTGCCGGAGCCGACTGGGTCATCCTCGTCGGCGGCCTGCCCCGCAAGGACGGCATGACCCGCGCCGATTTGATCCGCGCCAACGGCCCGATCTTCACCGCCCAGGGCAAGGCGATTAACGACGCCGCACGCCCCAGTGTCCGCGTCCTCACCGTCGCCAATCCCTGCAACACCAACGCTCTCATCGCCAAGAGCCACGCCCCCAACGTACCGCCCGACAACTGGTTCGCCATGACCCGGCTCGATCAAAACCGCGCGGCGACGCAGCTCGCCAAGAAAGCCGGCGTCCCCGTCGAGAGGGTGACCCGGCTGGCAATCTGGGGTAATCATTCCGATACCCAGGTTCCCGACTACACCAACGCCCTCATCGGCGGCAAGCCCGCCACGTCGGTCATCACCGACCACGCCTGGCTCGAAAACGACTTCGTCCCGACGGTCGCCAAGCGCGGATCAGCCGTCATCAAGGCACGCGGGGCCAGCTCAGCCGCCTCGGCGGCCAACGCGGCCATCGACAGCGTGCATTCGCTGACCCACCCCACCCGCGAGGGCGAGTGCTTCTCCGTCGGCGTCTGGTCGCGTGGCGATTATGGACTGCCCACCGGCCTGATCTACAGCTTCCCCGTCCGCACGGCCGACGGCTGGGGCTGGAACGTCGTTTCCGACTTCGACGTCGATTCCGCCTTGCGCGAAAAACTGTTGGCCTCTGCCCGCGAACTGGAGCAAGAACGCGACGCGGTTCGCGACTTGCTCGGCCCGGCGCTTTGAAAGCCTCGCGCGGCTGAGGCTGCCGCTTGACCTCCCTATTCGTGCCCTTCTCCACCCGGGCGAGAGAGACGCCTGCTCACTCTCGCCATGGTGGGAAGCGCCGGGAGGGGGCGATCCGAAGCCGCGATCTCTCAGCGCGGCGATAATCGCGGCCAGTCTATCTCAACCCCTTGCGCCTTGAGCGCCGACTGGAACCCGGCCAGCGCTTTCTCCCCATTTCGCACCGCGCGAGGCGTTGTCTTGTGGTCGAGGCAATGCGCGGCCAGCGCTCCGGCCGCCTCGCCGATCGCCCACTCAACCGGGTGCAGCCGATAGCAGCCATTCGTGATATGGGTGACGCCCAGGTTCTTGCAAGCCGGCAACAAATTTTCGAGCCGGACCGGAATCAACGCACCCAGCGGAACCTGAAACGGCAAGCTGCTGACATCGATGTAGTTGTCCTGCCCGCTGCTGGGGTGCAGGTCGATCCGATAGCTGCCCACACCGACCGAATCGGCAAACCGTTCGGCCTCAACCTCGTCGCGACCCAGCTCCGCGCGGCGGGCTTCCGTCCCAACGTGCTTCTCCAGGACTGTGAACTCCGCCTGAATCCGCCGCGATTCCCGAATGTAAGGTGCCTTGGCAAGTCCATCGCTCGTGCCCACAAGATCAGGCCGGAGCTTCAAGCCGGGCCACCCGGTGCCCCCATCCGGTCGCGGCGCTTCGGTCTGTAGCCAATGCAGCAACGAGAGACTGAGCTGCTTGCCACGCCTCAGGTGCCGCGCGGCTTCCTCCGGCTCGACACCAACAATCGGCCCGAGCCAGTAGTCATTCTGCGGCCAGTTGACCAGCGTCACACCCAGGCTGCCCGCAAACGCGCCCGGCACGAAGTTCCTCGGGTCCTGAATCCGACGATAAACCCAGAACCCCTTGCCCGAGCCGGTGGGGTCGAAGCCGAGATTCACCGTCTGACGAGTGATCGGCTGAGTCGTCTCCCACGCCAGCAGCTTGCCCGGCCACGCGGGACACAGCTCGGGCACGTAGTCGCGCCAAAAATCGTAGTCCTCCGGCCGATCGATCGTATGGTCCTCGCCCGGTCGATACTCAATGGCGAAGCACCATGTGAACGCTTGTTGAGTCAAAGGCTGGGCCGAAGCGGGAGCGTGTGGCTCGCCGGTCTGCGCCTGTGATTCCGCGCCGATCACAAACTCCGCGCCGGCCATCGGCAGCAGATCACCCAGCTCGGTGGCGTCGAGAAAGTAAGGAGCCGTGATCACGCGCTCGGTGCCAGCCCCGCGAACGTGAACAGCACGAACGCGATCCCCGTCAACCTCGGCGCGAATCGGCTCATGCTCCAGCAAGATCCGCAACCGTCCGCTCGATTCATAAGCCGCGAGCATGCCCTGCAAAACGGCCAGCGCCGCCTTCGGCTCGTGGCACAGCGCCGAGACCCCGCCATTGCCAGGGTCGAGGCGCGAGTCGGCGCGAGCTGCCTCAGTAAGCGGGTAGTGGGCGCGATAGTAGGCACGGATACCGTCGCGAACCGCGCGATACGAGGCATTGCAGCCGAATTGCTCGATCCAGGGATGCTCATCCGGGGGAACCGCCTGGCTCGTCAACTGTCCGCCGATCCAGTCGGTCGGCTCGGTGAGTACCACCGTTTTCCCCGCCCGCAGCGCAGCCACCGCCGCCGCGCATCCGCCCAGGCCGCCACCCACGATGGCAACGTCGCAAGCCAACTCCCGCTGCTGGGAAGCGAGCCTCGCGGCCCACGACCGGGAGCCAGTCGGCAGTACCGTCAGCCCAGCCCCCAGTCCAAGTCGTTTCAGGAAGCGGCGTCGGCGCATGGTCGCTCCTTCCCATCGTAGGGATTCGTCGCGTATCGACGAATCCTCGGATCAGTGGCTAGAATTGGTCTCCAGCACTGCGAGAGTGGCGGAACTGGCAGACGCGCGGGATTTAGGTTCCCGTGCCGAAAGGCGTGGGGGTTCGACTCCCCCCTCTCGCACTCAAGGGCTCGAATACTAGGGGGAGAGGCTTCCAGGTGCCTTCCCCCATTTCGTTGCTTTGCAGGCGAAATCAGTCCTTCAGACGCTTCAGTACGATGGTCCCGCGTCCACCTCCGTCTGAGGCGGTGATGAACTCGGTGGGCCGATCATTGCCGGGGCCGCCGGTGCAGATCTTCACCTCATCGCCCTTCTCGTTGATCTCATAAATCCCCAGGTTGTCTTCCGTCGCCTGGCCATCGGGCGAGCTGAACTTGACGAAGTCGATCTTGTGCGGCGTGGCTTTCTCGTCGAGCACATACTCGCCGTCGATCTGAATCTCGCCGCCGTTGCCGTCGGGCACGGTCACCACAACGGCCTTCTCCTTGAACTCGATGACGATCTCGATGTCTTCATTGGGGCCGACCTTGGCGTTCCATTTGCCCTTGAGCTTGCCGGCGTCGTCGGCCGTGGCTACAGACGCGCCGAGTAAAACAACGGCCATGATGCTGGTGCGGATAATCACTTCGGGATCACTCCTCGTCACGTTCAAGAACCGTTTGCCGGGACACTCTCGGCCGCCGCCGGGCACTCCGCCCAGACAAGAAAACTGCGGACCGCCGAGCGCGATAATAGCCCAGGCCCCTGTCGTAGGCTAGCCGTCATCGAGCCGTCGAGACACCCCACGAATTCGCAAGCCTGGACCGTATGCCAGTGCGCGGAACAAAATAGGCGATCATGAGTCGTGCCCCGCCGATCGTAATGGGAGATGAGCCTGATGTCGAACTGGCTGCCCGTCCTGACGCTTCTCTCCACTCTCGGCGCCAACCCGGCGGGCGAAACCGTCGAATTCCGTTCCGATCGCTATGGCGTCACTCTGGCCCTGCCGCCCGATTGGTCGATCGCCCAGCGCGAGCGTGACGACCGAATCCTGGTTGCCCTGATCGCCGGCCCGGACGCCCAGCGGCCCGGCGTGTTCGCCTGCGAGCTGGCCCTCGCCCCCGAATCGCTCGACGAGTGGCGAACCCGCAT
>JBGSYY010000546.1:0-3210 GCA_041750675.1 Isosphaeraceae bacterium
TTGCGGTTTTGGTAAGTTCTCGGCTGGACTTGTCTTTTCTGGGGGTTTCGGGAGAATGAGAAAGTGCGGTCCCAGGGATGGCCGCGCGCGAGGAAGACAGAGACGGGGGATCACGGACCCCTCGGGATCAGGGTGGATCAAAAGCGAGCGCGTGGGCCAAGTGAATCGGGCCGACGACGCGGAGGGGGTCCAGGGGCATCATGGCTGTCGCCTCGTCACGCGGCCGATCGACGACGGTACCAGCGCAGCCGCCGGCGAGCGTTGCCACGGCCGCCGAGCATCCCAATCCGGTACAAAAGCTGGGAGAATCCGTTTTCGACTCGGTGGTGGGGGTGGGCGGCATGGCGCTGTTCGCCTTGCGGACACTGGGCTGGATGGTGAAGCGGCCGCCGCGTTGGGGCGTCATCGTGCCGAGCCTTTACAATATCGGGGTTTCGAGCATGCCGGTGGTGGCCCTGACGGGCACGTTCATCGGCATGGTGCTGGCGATTCAGACGTTCAACCAGTTTGAAGCGATGCAGATGGAGACGAAGCTGGGGGGTGTTATTAACATCGCCCTGGTGAAGGAGCTCGGGCCGGTTCTGGCGGCGACGATGCTGGCGGGGCGGGTCGGGTCGTCGATGGCGGCGGAGCTGGGGACGATGCGCGTGACGGAGCAGATCGACGCACTCTCGGCGCTGGGGACAAATCCGATCCGCTACCTGGTCGTGCCTCGATTTCTGGCGTGCGTGCTGCTGATTCCGCTGTTGACCCTGATGGCGGACTTCATGGGGGTGATCGGCGGGGCATTGGTCTGCACGCAACTGCTGGGGGTGGACTCCTTTCACTACTGGATGCACTCACGGGCGACCGTCACGGGACTGGACCTGTTCATAGGGATTTTCAAGAGCGTGTTTTTCGGGGCGGCCATCGCCCTGATCGGGTGCCACCGCGGGTTCAATTCGTCGGCCGGTGCGGAGGGCGTGGGCCGCGCGGCGACTGAGTCGTTTGTTTATACGTTCATTGCCATCTTGGTGATCGACATCGTGATCGGTTGGTGCTGGAACATGATTTATTTTTCGATCTGGCCGGTCGAGCGAGGGTTTCTATGACGACCGGAGCCGAGAAGCGAACCGAGGGTGGCGGAATCATTGAACTGCGCGGGTGTGACATGGGGTTTCGCGCCCAGCACGTGCTACGCGGGATCGATCTGTCGATCGCGCGCGGGCAGACGGTTTGCGTGATCGGCGAGAGCGGTTGCGGGAAGACCGTCTTGTTGAAGCTGATGATCGGCCTGTTGCGGCCGACGGCCGGGCAGGTCCTCTTTGACGGGCATGACCTGGCGACACTGTCGGAAGCGGAGCTGACGCGGCTGCGGCTAAGGTTTGGATTCCTGTTTCAGCTCGCGGCGCTGTTCGACAGTTTGACGGTGTACGACAACGTGGCGTTCGGGCCGCGCGAGCATCATGTTTACGATGAGTTGACACTGCGTCGGATTGTGGCCGAACGCCTGGCGGAGGTAGGGTTGCCGCCGGGCTTGGAGCAGAAGAAGCCGGCGGAACTGTCGGGAGGTCAGCGGAAGCGGGTGGGGCTGGCGCGGGCGCTGGCGCTCAATCCCGAGGTGATGCTTTATGACGAGCCGACGACGGGCCTGGACCCGATCATGAGTGACGTGATCAACGAGCTGATCTTGCAGACCCAGCACGCCAAGAAGACGACCGGCGTGGTGGTCACTCACGACATGAAGACGGTGCAGAAGGTGGCCGACCGGGTGGTGATGCTCTATCCGCTCAGCCATCTGGGACCGGACGAGAGCCAGATTCTTTACGACGGGCCGCCAGAGGGGTTGGAGCAGTGCGCGGACCCGCGGGTGCATCAGTTCGTGCGCGGTGAGGCCGGCGAGCGGCTGCGGGAACTGGCAAACCATCAAGGCTGACAGTTTGTGCGAGCAGGAGGCCGCGAGACACCATGAACGAACGTGTGATGCAGTTTCGGATCGGTATGTTCGTGATCGTGGCGGGGCTGGTCTTGACGATGCTGATCGTCTGGTTCGGCGAAAGCCCGGTCTTGTTCCGCGACCACCGCTTCCTGATGGTTCGGTATCCGCAGGCGCCCGGGGTGAGCGAGGGGATACCGGTGCGGAAGAGCGGGATCCGGATCGGCGAGGTGATCGCGATCGAGTTTGACGAGCGGCCAGGCCAGGCGGATGGAGTGCTGGTGACACTGTCGCTGGAGAGCCGCTATCGCCTGCGCGGGGGGAGTGTTCCGAAGATCGCGCGAGGATTGATCGGCGATGTGTGGATCGACATGCTGCCGGGAACCACCTCGGAGCCGTTGATCACGAGCCGGACGATGGACGCGGCGAAGCAGCATGTGGTGGAGGGAGAGGTGGCCCCGGATCTGAGCAATGCACTGATGGCGGCGAGCGATGCGTTCACCAACGTGAAGGGGACGCTGACGGCGATCGAGTCGGCGGCGAACGGGCTGAGCGCCATCACCAGCAAGGCGGGGAATGTTGACGAGTTGATTGTTTCATTCCGCGACATGGGGCAAAAAGTGGGCACCCTGGCGGATGAGCTTGACGTAATCTTGAAGGCCAACGGCGGAGACATCGGGCCAACGCTGACAAATATCCGGCAGTTGACCGAGTCGTTCAACGACACCCTTGATGAGGAGACTCGGGCAAACCTGAAGACGGCCGTGCGCGAACTGGCGGACACCTCGGCGCAGCTCAAGAAGATCCTGGTCGATTTATCGCCCATTGCGGCCGACCTGGGCGGGGGGCCGGACCGGCGGTCGGTGACCGTCCTGGGGCAAACGCTAGCGCGGGTGAGCCGTATCGTTTACAACGTGCAGCTCCTGGCGGAAGCACTGAACGACGGCAACGGGCGTCTGAACATGAATGGATCGGTTCAGCGGTTGCTGACGCAGCCGGAGCTGTCCAATAACCTCAATGCACTTTCCGTATCGGCGAACCGGGTGCTGACGGCGGCCGAACGGGCGGTGGCGAACCTCAGCAAGTTCGCGGAGCGGATCGCCAATGACCCGTCGATTATCGCGCGGGGCGCGTTGAATCGTTAAAGGACGTAGGTGGGCCGGGCCTACCCACCGAAGTCGTATTTATCGGTCCCGACGGAAGAGGCCGAAAAGGCCGCGGCGTTGGGGGGGCGAGCTGGTGCGGCGTGTCGACGAGCGGGGCGTGTCGTCGTCCGCTTCGGCGTCTGCCTCCCG
>JBGSYY010000547.1:0-11062 GCA_041750675.1 Isosphaeraceae bacterium
CCCGTCGGACGCCCTGATGCAGTCGGAGGCGTTGCTGGCGGCGGGCAACTACAAGGCGGCCAAGACGGTGGCCCTGCAGGC
This sequence comes from Isosphaeraceae bacterium, assembly GCA_041750675.1. GTDB lineage: Bacteria > Planctomycetota > Planctomycetia > Isosphaerales > Isosphaeraceae > BPJS01. The sequence goes on from JBGSYY010000547.1 coordinate 82, forward strand.
GAAGCAGGCGGGCGCGGGACTGGAAGCCGACAACCTGCTTGCCCAGATCGCACAGACGCAGCAGCAGGCGGCACTCTCGCTTTATGAAGCGGCGTTGACGAGCATCCGCAAGGGTGAAGTTGATCGATCGCGTGCTCTGCTGATGGAGCTGACGACGGGCGACCTCGACGAGTCGATGCAGCAGAAGGTTCAGGACTTGCTGATGAAGCTGCCCGCCGAGGGCATGGGCATCGCGGACCCGATTCGCGCGGTTGAGGATGCGGAGGCCGTGAAGGCTCAGCAGCTCAATGCCGAGGTAGGAACGCGGGTGGCCGACGCTCGTCGGCTGATGGAGACGGATCCCAGCAAGGCGATCGAGGTTCTGGAGCAGACGAAGGTCAGCATTCAGAACGCGGGACTGACCGAGGCTGTGGCTCGGACGATGGTTCGCCGCGTCGAGGTGGCGATCGAACTGGCCAAGAAGGACAAGCTGGCCTTCGACGAGAAGATGAAGGACAAGGCGTTCCGCGCTGAGATCGAGCGGAAGCGGCTGCGAATGATCGAGTACGATAAGGAGAAGAAGGCCCGGTACGCCGAGTACATGGAGAAGGCCCAGGAGGCGCAGGCGAAGAACGACTTTGTCGAAGCCGAGAAGTATGCCAAGCTGGCGGCGGAGATCGATCCGAACGAGATCTCGGCGACGGCGCTGGCGACGGTGGCGCGGGTGCGTCGGCATTACGACCGCGACCTGTCGATGCGTGAGGAGTCGAACGAGACCTTCCTGACGGCCATGCAGGACGTGAGCCAGGCGGGGATTGTTGCACCGGACGTGATGAGCCGGAGCATTTCCTACGACAAGGGCTTTGGCGCGTTGACTGAGCGACGACGGGCGCTGGCTGACCGGCTGGCACCGAAGAAGACGGCACGCGTGGTCGAGATCGAGACCATTCTGAACAAGCCGGTGACGCTGCCGAACAGCGATCAGATGACGCTGGGCGAGGCGATCAAGTATCTGTCGGAGTACACGGGTCTGGACATTGTGCCGGACGCCGCGGCCCTGGCGGAAGAAGGCTTGACCTTGAACTCGCCGGTGAACATCACGGCCGTGAAGAATGTGAAGCTCAAGAGCGTGCTGAAGTACATGCTCAGCCCGCTGCATTTGAGCTATATCGTGGATGAGGAAGTGTTGCTGATCACCAGCCCGCAAATGAACAAGGCCCGGATGTATCCGGTCGTGTACAGCGTGGCGGACCTGGTGATCTCGACCCAGGGCAAGAGCTCGACGATCAACGCGGGGCTGCCGTATACGCCGCCGCCGGGTGGGAACGCGACCGATCCCAACGTGCTGCAGGCGCAAGCGGCGGCGATGTCGGGTCAGCCTATGACGCCCGCGCCGATGACCAATGGCAACAACCAAGGGACCGGCGAGCGGAAGGTCGACTTCCAGCCGCTGATCCAGTTGATCAAGTCATCGATTGCTCCGGGAACCTGGAGCAATGATCATACGTCGCAAGATGAGCTGAATGGAGCGTATGGTCAGGGTGGTGGTGGCGGCGGTGGCGCGGGTGGCGCGGGGGCCGAGCCTGACGGAGTAGGCTCGATCACGCCGTTCTACCTGAACATCAGCCTGATCATCCGGCAGACGAGCGAGGTCCATGAGGAGATTGTGGACTTGCTGCGACAGCTTCGCCGGTTGCAGGACTTGCAGGTCTCGATCGAAGTGCGGTTCATCACGGTGAGCGACAGTTTCTTCGAGCAGATCGGCGTGGACTTCGACTTTGCGATCCAGTCGGACGCGGTGGGACGGAAGAGCTCGTTCGCAGTGCCGAATCCGGCGGTCTTCCCGTTCCCGGGTGGAACGACGGGTGGTGGCGGGACGGGTGCGACGGCGGTTCAGCCGTACTTGATCAACCCGATTCGGGATCACGCGATTGGACGTGAGCCATTGGTCGTGGGCACGCAAGGCCCGACGAACGATGTGAATAACCCGAACTTCAACTCGAATTTGTCGCTGCCGTTCACCCAGAACACGATCGACGCGATCACGCCGTTCAACGTGATTCCGAACGTGACGGCGAACTTCGGTGTGGCGTTCCTGAGCGACCTGGAAGTTTACCTGTTCATGACGGCGATCCAGGGTGACACGCGTGCCAACCTGGTGCAGGCGCCGAAGGTGACGAGCTTCAACGGCTCGCCGGCCTTTGTGTCGAACTTCACGGGGCGTAACTTCGTGTCGTCGCTGACGCCGGTTCTGGGTGCGGGTGCGGTGGCCTTCCAGCCGCAGATTCAGACGTTCCCGGACGGTGTGCAGTTGTTCGTGACGCCCGTGGTTTCGGCGGATCGACGGTATGTGCGGATGTCGCTCAGCCCGATCTTCACGACGTTCCTGCAGTTCGACAACTTCGTGATTCCGGCGGCGGTGGGCGGTGGCGGCCTGGGCGGCCAGTCGTCGACCGTGAATGCCCAGGTGCAGTTGCCTGTGTTCACGATCACGCAGCTCTTCACGACGGTGACGGTGCCGGACGGCGGCACGGTGCTGCTGGGCGGCGTGAAGCGGCTTCGCGAAGAGCGTCGCGAGTTCGGCGTGCCGATTCTGGGCAAGACGCCGATGATCAATCGCCTGTTCCGCAATGTCGGCATCGGCCGGACGACGGACAGCCTGATGGTTATGGTGACGCCGCGAATCATCATCCTCGAAGAGGAAGAGGAGCGGCTGGGGATTCCGGCGATCGAGAACGTGACGTTCTGAGCTCGCAGGGATCGAAGACTCTAACGATGTGACTGAGAGAGCGGCCGCCGGGGGATGACCCGGGCGGCCGCTCTCGTTGATTTTGTGGACGTTGGGGTGAGTGCGGCGGTAGGCTGGCAACAGGTTTGGGATTGAAGGGGAAGTTGAGAGGAGGGATTGACGATGCTGGTTTGGATGTTGGCGGGCGTTGCGGCTGTTGGGATGGCTGCCGAGCAGAAGCCTGGGGAGGTCGCGGCGGCGCACGGGGAATTCCGTCCTGATCCGGGGTGGAAGGCGTTGGGGCGTGATTTGTGGTTTGATCCGATCAAGCGTGAGCTGGTGATGCGGGCGCGGGTGGCGTCGACGGAGGGGTATTTGGAGCATTTGCTCTGTCTGGAGCAGTCGAAGGAGCATGAGTCGGTGTTGGCGACGTGGGCATCGCCCCGGTTGATCCATGCGGGTTTGATTTTGGCCGTAGGTGAGCCGGGTCATCCGGTGCGATATCGTCCGGAGTTCAAGTCGCCGGACGGGCCGGAGGTCGCAATCGAGATTGAGTATCCGGTTGAGGGAAAGACAGAACGGGTTGACGCGCGGGAATGGGTCAAGAATGAGAAGACGGGGAAGCCGCTGGAGACGAACTGGGTGTTTGCGGGAAGCGAGTTGTTTGAAGATCCGCAGACCAAGAAGATGATCTACGCGGCGGACGGTGGTGATCTGGTCACCGTGGCGAATTTTCCGAGTGCGATTCTGGATTTGCCGTTCGCCAGTTCGAATAGCGACGCGGAGCGGTCGTATGTGGTGTTTGCGGGGCGGATGCCGGTGCGCGGAACGCCGGTGACGTTGCGGTTTCGGAAGGTGGAGGTACCGCCGCGGGGAGAGTGAGAGGGGCGGGGGCACGCTCCGGAATCAAGGGCGGGAGTCCGGCCGCTTCCGGGGTCTATTGGGCAACCCATTGAAGCGGGACCATCCGGAATAAAATCCGGGATTTCTGATGCCCGCGTGCGAGGCGGCACGCGGCGGCGGTCGATACTTGACTTAGTGAGTCAGGTTGACTTACATTCCGACTTGATTTGCGGAAATGGGATTGGCTGGGTGGGGGGTGGGAAAGATGACTGCGATCGGGCAGCCGGTGATCCAGGCCGAGAATCTGGATTTGGAAGCGGTGAATCGGGAGCTGGCGGGTGCGCCTCCGTGGGAGGTGCTGGAGTGGGCGGTGGGTCGTTATTTTCCGAAACTGACGATGGCGACGGCATTTGGGCCGGAAGGGTGCGCGATTTTGCACATGTTGTCGCGGATCGAGCGACGGGTACGGGTGTTTAATCTGGATACGGGATATCAGTTTGCGGAGACGTTGCAGTTGCGAGATCGGATTGCGGAGCGGTTGGGTATGGAAGTGGAGCTGGTGCGGGCGGAGCTGAGCGTGGCGGATTATGAGCGGGAGAACGGGGGGCCGGTGTATGTGAACGAGCCGGATCGGTGCTGCCGTGATCGCAAGTTGGTGCCGATGCGGAAGGCGATTGCGGGGTATGCGGCGTGGGTCTCGTCGATTCGAGCGGATCAATCGGCGGATCGCCGTCAGGCGTCGGTGGTGGCCTGGGATGGGAAGTTTGGGTTGATGAAGATCAATCCGTTGTTGCACTGGACGCATCGGGATGTGTGGGCGTATGTGGTGGCGAACGAGGTTCCGTATAACCCGTTGCATGATCAGGGGTATCCGTCGATTGGGTGCTGGCCTTGCACGCGTGCGGTGCAGGCGGGTGAGACGGATGAGCGAGCGGGTCGATGGGCGGGTCAGGCGAAGACGGAATGTGGGCTGCATTCGCTGGATAGCAGTCAGTTGTGATCGGGAGGGAAAGTTGTGGCGAAGGGTGAGATGCGTTCTATAGATGGAGAGAGTGGCGTGCAGGACACGCCGCACGGTGATCGATGAAGGTCTCGGCGCGAGCGGAGTATGCGTGTTTGGCGATGTGGGCGTTGGCGTGTCGTCCGCGTGAGGAGCCGCTGGCGCGGATACGTGAGATCGCGGAGGAGCAATCGATTCCGGAGACGTATCTGGTGCAGATCCTGCAGCGGTTGAAGGGGGCGGGGCTGGTGCGGAGTGTGAGGGGGTCGGCTGGGGGATATTGTCTGGCGCGGGGTGCGGCGGAGATCACGATCGCGGAGATACTGGAGGCGATTGACGGGGAATTGGAGCCTGTGATGGGATCGGCGAACGCGCCGGGCGCGGCGGAGTTGGCGCGGGTGTGGCGGGCGGCGCGTGAGGCGGAATGGGCTGTGTTGCGGGGTACGAGTTTGGAGTCGTTGATCGCGGCTTCGGCGGCGAGCGATTGGGTGATTTGAGACAACGCGGAGCGCGTGGAGCGCTGACATTGGGGGAGGATTTCGAGTAAACTCGTACCTTCTCAAAGAGCCACGAAGGATCGTTGTTGTACGACATGGCTGTGATTCTGTTTTTTGCGAATGCTACGAAGAAGGCGAAAGGAGCCTCACCATTTCTCCCGCGAGTGCGACCGAAAAGAAGCTGATCACGCCGTATGGCGGAAAGCTTGTGGATTTGATTGTTGATGATGCGCGCGCCACACAGATGAAGGCGACGGCGAAGGATCATGCGAGCTTGACGCTTGACGAGCGAGGGCTTTGCGATTTGGAGTTGCTGGCGACGGGAGCGTTCTCGCCGCTGACGGGATTCATGGGCAAGGCGGATTACGAGCGTGTGGTGGCCGAGATGCGGCTGGCCGATGGGACGCTCTGGCCGTTGCCGGTGACGCTGCCTGTGACGCCGGGCGCGGATGTGGCGGTGGGGAAGACCCTGGCGCTGCGTGATGTGTATGGGAACCTGCTGGCGTTCATGCACATTGACGAGATTTACGAGGTGGACAAGGCGGCTGAAGCGAAGGGCGCTTATGGCACGCTGGATGAAAAGCATCCGGCTGTTGCCTATTTGAACAAGACTTCGGGCCATTATGCGGCGGGCCGGTTGGAAGTGTTGCGGACGCCGCCGCACTATGACTTTGTGGAGCTGCGTCAGACGCCGGCCGAGCTGCGGAAGCACTTTGAGGGGCTGGGCTGGAGCAAGGTGGTGGCGTTCCAGACGCGGAACCCTCTGCACCGGGCGCATGAAGAGTTGACCAAGCGGGCGGCGGAGCAAATCGGCGGTGGTCTGCTGATTCATCCGGTGGTCGGCGTGACGAAGCCGGGGGACGTGGACCACTTCACGCGGGTTCGCTGCTATCGTGCGCTGGTTGACAATTATTACGATAAGAAGTCGGTGGTGTTGAGCTTGTTGCCGCTGGCGATGCGGATGGCGGGGCCGCGCGAGGCGCTGCTGCACGCGATCATCCGGCGGAATCACGGTTGCACGCACTTTATTGTGGGTCGCGACCACGCGGGGCCGGGCAAGGACTCGAAGGGCGAGCCGTTCTACTCCCCGTATGCGGCCCAGGAATACATGGGCAAGTATCAGGACGAGATTGGCGTCGGCATGGTCGACTTCAAGCAGATGGTTTACCTGCCCGATGAGGAGCGGTACGCTCCGGTTGACGAGGTTCCGAAGGGGACCAAGACGGCGGACATCTCGGGCACGCAGGTGCGGGATGATTTTCTGTCGAAGGGGTTGCAGCTCCCGGAGTGGTTTTCGCGGCCGGCCGTCGCGGAGATCCTGAATGAGACGAACCCGCCGAAGTTCCGCCAGGGGTTGACGATCTGGTTTACGGGTTTGTCCGGCTCGGGCAAGAGCACGGTGGCCCAGGGCCTGATCGAGCGACTGGCTGAGTATGGCCGGAACTGCGCGTTTTTGGACGGAGATGAGATCCGGACGCACCTGTCGAAGGGTCTTGGCTTCAGCAAGGAGGACCGCGACACGAACATTCGGCGAGTGGGTTATGTCGCCGGTCTGGTGGCGAAGCAGGGCGGGACGACGCTTTGCTCGGTGATCAGCCCATATCGCGCGGTTCGTGATGAGGCGCGGAAGATGTCGCAGGGGAACTTCGTCGAGGTGTTCTGCGATACGCCGCTGGGCGTTTGCGAGCAGCGCGACGTGAAGGGCCTTTACGCCAAGGCGAAGGCCGCGGTGGCCGAGGGTAAGCCGATGGGGTTCACGGGCGTTGACGATCCGTATGAGCCTCCGCTGAAACCGGAAGTGACGATCGACACGAGCAAGCTTTCGGTTGAGCAGTGCGTGGACGCGATTATCGAGAATCTGATGGCGTCAGGGTACATTTTGCCGCATGGGCATATCTCGGAGTGAGCGACAGGGCTTTTCCGAGGCTATGGAACGACCCGCCGCTTCCCATTACCGGGGAGCGGCGGGTCGTTTGCGTTTGGTGTTTGTCGAACATCAAGACCAGTAGGAAATGCGCCAGAGGTCAGTGACGATTAACGGCCCTGAAGGAAGGGTCCGAACAGGTCGAGGACGAGGTCCCAGGCCAAGCTTACTTCTTCCGGGCTGTGGGTCGTGATGAAGCGACGGATCGAGAGGCTCGCATCGAGGTCTGTCGCCGCATCGAGATAGAGATGGTTGACACCGGGACCGCCGTCGAGGGACGTGGAGCTGTTGAAGTCGGTCCCTTCGATCCAGACCTGGTCGCTATCGGTTCCGGTGCGAAGAGTGAAGCGACCGTTGAATGAGCAATCCAGGATCGCGATGACGTCGTCGCCCTGGAAAGTATCGAGGGCTGTGGCGGCTTCGACCTTCACGTTCTGTAGACCGAGAGCATCGCCGTCGGCTCCCGTGGAGACATCGAGGCGATCGGTCCTCGTATTGCGAAGCATGACGAAGTCGGCGCCGGCGTCCGTGGTCACGCGCATGGTAGAGCCGATAAGGAGGTCAGGCTGTCGTCCACCGTGCCCGCCGCCGCCCTCACCACCACTGCCACCGCTGCCGCCGCTGCCGTGTTCGCCTGCAATCGGGCCTCGTCCGGTGACGACATAGTCGACGCCGGGGCCGGCGTCTATCGACAAAGCAGCGCCGATATCGGCGAACGCGACCTTGATGCGGTCGTCACCTGTGCCAGTCCGGATATTCACGGACTCGCCGATGATGAGGTCGGGCGGAGGGCCGCCGTCGCCCTCGCCCTCGTCGTCGCTGTCCGCCCCAGCAATCGATACCGTGGTGTGGCCTTCGTCCGAATGATCACGGAAGGTTGGCCCCCGGCCGAGCGTCACGATGTTGTTGTCGGTTTCGAGGCTCGCCTTCGCCGAGTGATTCGCAGCCGTATCGATGCTCAGGGAGCCGTGGATCGTCGTGAATCGAACTGTGACTCGATCCGTGCCGTCGGCTGTGGAGATGAGCAGGTTGCCGGGCAGTTCGAGCCGGGATTCCGCCTCATGCTCCTCGGCCGCGACCGACGTGCCGCTTTCCTCGTGCGACTCCTCGCCACCGACATTGAGGATGTCATCACCGCCATTCAGACGGATATGGACATCCTTGGTCACTTTGACCGATGCGGGGCCGACGATGGTCGTACCGTCGAGACCAATGACTTGAACCTCACCTGGAGAGGAACCCGGGCGAAGGGAAATCGCGTTATCGGCACGGTCTCCGTCGATGAAGAGACTTCCGCCGCTTAGACGGAGACTCACGATCCCGCTGAGCAAGGCACGCGACTCGAGCCGTTCCAGAGCGGGACGAGGGCGGCGGCGAGAGGAGCGAGTTGGCCGTGTCGCTGGGCATTTCATAGGACTGCCTCCAAGGTCACGGAAATGAGAGAGACGCCGGTCGGCCTAAGCCCGTGATGGGTCGGTCGACCGGCTCAATTCCTCTCTGTAGTCGTCGTGCATGGGCGTGGCCGGGTCCACGGTGCTCAGAGAGACGGAGCCTGGGAACGCCACGCGAACGGAGTCGCTAGATTGACTCACTTCTTCTTCTTACCGCCGCCACTTGTGCCCGTGAGGCGGACGTCGATGTAAGTCAGGTTGAAGTCGGGGACGATGAGGGGAGTGCCGCCTGCAACCGGCTCGGCGGCGACTGAAACGCTGTCCTCGGTCTCGACGGGTACGCGAATGACGGTCAATTCGTCAAACTGGGCCTTAGCCGGGACCTCCGGCTCGTAGGGATCGAGTCGGAAGGTGATGCGGTAGTCTCCGGCTCCGTCGCCGACCTTGCGCGTGTCCCAGTTGTAGCCGTAAATCACCTTGCCGGGGACGTTGACTTCGGCGGAATAGCCGCCGGGGCCGTCGCCTTCATTTTCATACACGGCGCTGGTGAAGAGCGGGTTGCCGATATCGCCTATCCACTTGTTGTTCACATCGTCCCAGGTGACTACAGCATCCTCGCGTGGCCTGGTGAGTTTCTGGATGATGAGCCTAGCCTGTTCGGAGAAGACGGTGGCTTCCGGGCCAGAGATGGCGAGTGTGTTCGTACCCCACATCTCGGAGATTCCCTCACCGTAGAGGAACTTCATGGTGTAGGCTGAGAGGCCGCCGGTGGAGAGGCTCTTAGCCGTGGTCGCCGGCAGGAAGTTGTAGAGGACGGTCTCGACCCGGACCTTGGCGCCGTAACGCCAGTCCTTGGCTTCGAGGTTGTCGCCCCAGTCGATCTCGTCAACGACGATGGCGTCGTTTTCGGGGACCAGGAAGGATCCGGCTTGCCATTCGTTCAGAGCATCCTGCTGCTCGAACCAGGTGCCGGATTCATCCGTCACCGAGGCGCCTGTGAACTTTTCGACTCCAGCGGTACCACGGAGCACAACAGGCTCGTCGGCAAAGATCACGGGGGTTGAGAGATTGTTGCCGGCGGTGACGGTGTGGCCACCACCACCGCCCTTGCCTGCGGGCGGACCTCCGCCAGCACCGAGCGGCTTCTGCCCGCTGGAAACCCCGGCGAACATCAGAACGCCGAGAACCGCGATCAGGATGGCCTTCCATTTTGTTGTCGTGGTAGACATGCTCGCTCCTCCTTCATCGACATGAGGGGCTAGCTTTTTTGGTCGAGCCTTTGAGGGCCAAGGCCAATTCGGGGCCAGCTCCTCGAGATCAAGTTGTGCGACGCACGGTGGAAAGGCCGCGGGTATGCTGAGAGCCCCCTCCCTCAAAAAAAAAGCCCGTGTCTGCCTGAGTGTTCAGACAGGGACACGGGCCTTCGCGACCGATCGAAAGCATCCAACCATTGGATGCTTTTAGATGGATCTTCTGCCTCACGTGATGGGTATGTCAAGGGTGCAGTAAGAAATCGAACGACTTGCCCAGGGGCTCATTCAGATCGATTGTGTGCGGGCCGCGACGTTAGTTCTTCTGATGAGGAGATGCGGGAGTGTGGAGGCGGACCGGCTGGATTATGGTTCACGCGAGAATGATATCAACGGGAATGCCGGAGGCAGAAATGTCGAGGAATCGATATTAGAAGGAGTGTTCATCTGGGTGCGCGAAATGGGTGGAGATATTTTGGGCGGTGACGGGGCGGATGATGCCGTGCTCGGTGATGAGGGCGGTGATGAGGCGCGCAGGTGTGACGTCGAAGGCGGGGTTGTAGACGTGGATTCCCTCGGGGGCGGTGGCGCGGCCGAAGCTGTGGGTGATCTCGCGGGGGTCTCGTTGTTCGATGGGGATGCTTGAGCCGTTGGGGAGTGAGAGGTCGAAGGTGCTGGAGGGGGCGGCGACGTAGAAGGGGATGTTGTGGGCGTGTGCGAGGAGGGCGACTCCGTAGGTGCCGATCTTGTTGGCGGCGTCGCCGTTGGCGGCGATGCGGTCGGCTCCGACGACGACTGCGTGGACGCGGCCTTCGCGCATGACCTGGGCGGCCATGTTGTCGCAGATGAGGGTGACGGGGATGCCGCGGCGGGCGAGTTCCCAGGTGGTGAGGCGAGCACCCTGGAGGAGGGGACGGGTTTCGTCGGCGTAGACATGGATGGCGCGGCCCTGGTCGTGGGCGGCGAAGAAGACAGCGAGTGCGGTTCCGTAGTCGGTCGTGGCCAGGCCGCCGGCGTTGCAGTGGGTGAGGACGCCCTGGCCTGATTCCAGGAGTGATGCGCCATGGCGGCCGATCGCTCGACAGGTTTGGCGGTCTTCTTGCTCGATGGCGCGGGCTTCATCGAGCAGGAGTTGAAGGAGTGCGGACGGCGTGGATCGAGGGGCCTGATCGCCGACGGCTCGCATGCGGTCGATGGCCCAGAAGAGGTTGACGGCGGTGGGGCGGGAGGTGCGCAGGGAGTCGGCGGCGGCGTGGAGGCCGTCGAGGACGGATTGGTGGGAGGCGCTGTTGCGTTTCGCACCCAGGACGCAGCCGTAGGCCGCGGCGACGCCGATGGCGGGTGCGCCGCGGACTCGGAGGGTGCGGAT
>JBGSYY010000548.1:0-4697 GCA_041750675.1 Isosphaeraceae bacterium
CGACAAGCTCGGTTGCCGAGCGCGCGGGCCAGTCGATCGCCCGCCCGCGTGGATCGGCCAGTGCCGGCGTACCGAGCTTGCGCACCCGATAGATTGCCCCCAGCACATCCGGCTTATGCAATTGCGACGTCGGGCAACAGAGCTTGTACCAACCGCCCGTGTTGATGACGAGAAGGCTGCCGTCGGCGTCCTCAATCACGTCGGTCGGATGAAAGTCAACGTCGGTCGAAGTCAGAAAATCCTCGGTCGTCGCTTCGTAGGTCGCGCCCTTCTCGTGCAGAACGTGCCGGGTCACCTTGTGCAGGTTAAACAGCGCGGCAAACAGATTGTCACGGTATTCGGAACCAAACACCCCGGAATCATAGGTCGTCAATCCCGAAGGCGCGGCCGGACCCAGATGGACCATCGGAGGCATCACATCGGGCGAGGTCCATTTGTGTGCAGGATCATAAATCGGATCGTGAATCTTTCCATAGATTGCGCCAGGGATCGCATGGATCAGGCCGTCGCGCTGGCCGCCTCCGGGGTTCACGAGGAACGTCGTTGTGAAGAACCGCTCGCCATTGGGCAGAAAGGCGACATCGACGGGGTTATCCATGCCGCCTGTCATTACCGCTTCGATCGGACCCGTGCCGTCGGCCTTGCGTCGAAAAATGTGTGCCGCGCGGGTCTTGAAGTCCGGCTTACCGGGCCGCTCGTACGTCTGCTCGGCGAACGCGCCCTTGCACCAGTAAATGTAACCGTCGCGTCCCAGGTACGGGCCATGCAGATCATTGGCGCACCCGGTCAGCGTCTTGCCATCGAACCAGATCTCACGACGTTCGGCCACGCCGTCGTTGTCGGCGTCGGTCAGCTTCCAGATTTGCGGCGGTGCGCAGACATAGAGCGATCCATCGTGCCAGAGCGTCCCTTCGGGAAACATCATCTGATCGGCATACACGGTTCGACGGTCGAAGCGACCGTCGCCGTCGCTGTCCTCCAGTCGCAGTATCCGGTGCGGACGTTCGGCGAGTTGCTTGTCGACCGGGTCGTTCGTGCCGGAAGACTCGGCAACGTACAGCCGTCCTCGCTCGTCGAAATTGGCCGTGATCGGCCGATCCACGAGCGGCGGACCTGCCGCTCGCTCGACGACGAAACCTTCCGGCACACGAAAAGTCTTGCCGTCGATCACGACGTCTTCGCCCACCGCGGCCATCGGCCCCATGAGGAACACCAACAGGGTTGCCAACCGTCCGATTGATCCACTCGACATGACCGACCTCGCTTTCACACATTCCGTCTCACTTGCCCAGCAACCACGCCTTGCGGTGCTGGCTTTGTTCCGGCGTCGCATTCTCGCGAACCATCAATTTCCACGACTCGACCGGTTCGACTCCAAACGTCAACGGCAGCCGCATCAAGCGGTCGCGCCGCGCGATCAAGAGGGTCGTCGATTCGTCAGGCCGATGCACTTCCAGCCGTTTCGACCACTGGTCCGGCCGGACCCGAAACTCGCCGATCGCCAGGAGTTCGTCCCCCACGTTCAGCCCCGCCGCCGCGCCCGGTGTCTGCCGCTTGACGACGCTGACGACCAGCCGACCTCCTTCGTTCTTGGTCTCGATCCCAACCCACGCCTTTGGCTCCTTGCTTGACGAATCCGGGTCGCGGAACTTGAGGCCGAACCATTCAAGAGCCTCGGCGTAATCCAGCTCGTCGGTTGTCTCCAGCGCCGTACGGAAGAAGGCCGACAGATCCACGCCGGCCACTTCCGACGCCGCCGCGCGAAACTCGGCCGGCGTGAATCCCTTGGTCCCCGCGTAGCGCTCGTAGGCCAGTCGCATCACGTCGTCCAGGCTCTTCGCGCCGTCGGTCAGCTTGCGGATCTTGGCGTCGAGCAACCAGCCCACCACCGCGCCCTTCACGTAGTAGCTCACGCCGGTGTTCGCGGAGTTCTCATCGCGGCGATAGAACTTGATCCAGGCGTCGAACGACGATTGCTCCAGCGGCTGAACCCGACGCCCCGGCGTCTCGTGCAGCCGTTCAACGTCGTTGCGCGGCTTGCTGCTCTCGGGCGATCCCGATGGCGGATCGCCGGCCAGAATTTCCTCGTCGCTGCACAGGCCGGCCCGGCGCACCAGCAGGCGGTCGTAATAGCTGGTCAGCCCCTCGGCCACCCACAGGCTGCGGGTATAGACCTCGTTCTCGTAGTCGAACGGGCCCAGCTCGACGGGGCGCAGGCGCTTCACATTCCAGGTGTGGAAAAACTCGTGGCTGACGAGAAACAGCCAGTTGAGATAAGTCGCCCGCTTGCGGGTTGCCCACCGGCTCGCCATCAACACGGTCGAGTTTGCATGTTCCAGCCCGCCGCCGGTCTCGGTCAGCAGGTTGAAGAAAACATATTTATCATAAGGCAACTGTCCCCAGAAATCGCGCTCGGCTTTTACGATCGCTTCGACGTCTCGGGCCGAGCGCGGGCCGTCCCACACGCCACCCTCGCCTTCGTTGACCAGATAATGCGGCTTGCCGTCGATCTCGAACTCATAAACCGACGCGTTCCCCGCATAGATCGGGCAATCCACGAGCGTGTCATAGTCGGGTGCCAGAAACACATGGCCCGGCGCATCACCTGGCGCGTTCGGCAACCCGCTGACCACCCGGGGCCAGCCCTCCGGCGGATAGACCCGAACCTCGTGCGGGCGCGGCCCCGTCTCATCCGCCAGGGTGATAAAGGTCGGAGCACCATTGAGCAGAGCGAAGCCCGCCTCGACATAATTCCCCTGAACACTCAGCTCGCGTGCATACACACGGTACTTCAGGCGGATCGATTCCGCGCCTCCGGTCTCAACCCGCCAGCGGTTCTTCCGTGTTTTGACCAGGTTTAGCGGCTCGCCGCCAAGGCTCTCCGCGCGAATGTCCTCGATATTCCGTGCGTATTCCCGCACAAGATAGGAGCCAGGCGTCCAGACCGGCACCATCAGCTCGATCGACGCGCGGCCCTCGGTGGGGAACTCGGCGACGATCTCGGCGTAATGCGTATGCGGTTCTGGAAATCGGACTTCGTAGCGAAGGGTCGTCGGCGCTTGATCCGTCGGCGGCATGGCATTCACCATCAGGGGAATCGTCGTCATCCCCAGCAGCAGGGGAAATACAAGGGACATCATTCGGTCCTCTCGGATTCAGGCCGGGAGATTTGCAAGGACCGAGCCGGCCGGAGAGGGAGCCGCTCGCAAACAACAGATGCGTTATCATAGCCAGAGACCCCACGACGCGACGACCTGCTCCTCTCCTCCGGTAAAGGCCGACCAGAACGATGTGGACGACGACCTTTCTCACGCTCCTATTCGCCCTCGCTCCGCCGCAGGACACCCCCACGCGGACGAAACCCCTCTCGCCTGAGCTGATGCGGCATCAGGGGACCTGGTGCGTTGTCTCCTTCATTTATCAGGGCACGAAGGCCGACCCTGAGGTCATGGCGTCGATCCTCCGTACCGTCGAGGGTGAGCGCGTCGTCTGGACCCGCGAGGGTAAGAGCTTCTCGGCCACCGGCCTGATGCTCGACCCCAAGGCCGATCCGCCCGCCATCGACGTCATCCCCGAAGGCGGACCCCATCGCGACAAGCACGTACTCGGCATTTATCGACTGGAGGGGACCAAACTCACCCTTTGCATGGCTGATCCCGATATGCCCCGGCCCGACACCTTCGACGCAGGCCCGGATAGCCATCGCACCTTGATTATCCTCGAGCGGGAGAGAGAGATTGACCATCCCGCTTCAAAACCAGAGAATCAGATCGACTTATCGCGTTTGACAAGACCGGACTTCCCCGCTCCGGCGACGACCGACCAGATCGAGCGACCATGCTTTCCCAGACCGTCGAATACGCTCTACGCGCTGTCGTCCACCTAGCCAACGTCGCACCCGACCCGGCGACGACCGACCAGATCGCCAAGATCACCCGCGTGCCCAAGGCGTATCTTTCCAAGGTGCTGCAAAGCCTGGTGCGGGGTGGGATCGTCCACTCCCAGCGGGGGCTGGGCGGCGGCATGACGTTGGCTCGACCGGCGAGCCAGATGACTCTGCTCGACGTGGTCAACGCCGTCGAGCCGATCCAGCGCATCCGCACCTGTCCGCTCGGCCTCTCGACGCACGGCATCCGGCTCTGCCCACTGCACCGCCGACTCGACGAGGCCCTGGCCGAGGTGGAAACCGCCTTCTCCAACACCAACCTTGCCGATCTGCTCGCCGAGCCATCCCAGAGCGTGCCCCTCTGCGAGTTTCCCGAGGAACCACCCGGGGCCAAGCATGGGGCGAAACGTCGGGGCCGCCCACCCGCGAAGTCTCCACGCAACCCTTGATGCCACTTCGCCCGACTGCGGCGCTCCCGGGAGCGGTATCGAACCCAGTAACGGGACTTTGTATACAAATGAATACCTTCCACTCCCTCCTCGCCCCCATCGACGGCGAACCGCCCTGGGACGACTGGACCGCCATTGTGCGTGCCCTCGTGACTGGTACAAGTCGCGATACGTCGATCGACCTGATCCACGTTCTCGAACCGCTGCCGTGGTACACACGCCCGTTCCTGCCCGACGCCGACGAACTGGACCGGGCGCGACTCGACCACTGGACCCGCGCCCTGGAAGTCCTCGCCGGCCCACTGCGCGCATCGGGCGTTGAGGTCCGATGCCAGGTTGCCCACGGCCGTACCATCGAGCAA
>JBGSYY010000549.1:0-15713 GCA_041750675.1 Isosphaeraceae bacterium
GCGTGGATGGCGGCGGGCTGCCGGGCCGCCCGACCCCCCTGCCCCGCGACGACTCGTCGCTGGTAATCGCCGTTGATCACAACGCGTGTATTTTGTGCGACCGATGCGTGCGCGGCTGTGACGCGATCAAGGAGAATCACGTCATTGGTCGAGCGGGCAAGGGATACGCTACTCGGATTGCCTTTGATCTTGATGCGCCGATGGGTAGTTCGACGTGTGTCGCTTGCGGGGAGTGCATGGTTTCGTGCCCGACCGGCGCGTTGACGAACCGATTGACGGTGGCGGCCGATCTTGCGGGCGGCACGCCGGTTTCCGCGGACGAATTGTTTGAGCATTCGGTGCCGGATATTCGCGCGGCGTTTGCGGGGGTCGCTCGGCCGTTCTTGCGCTGGAACGCGCGCTCGGTGGTGCGGCGTGCATTCGAGCCAGGCGAGATCATTTGTCGCGAGGGAGAGTTTGGTTCGACGGCGTTTCTGATCGAGAAGGGATCGGTTGAGATCTACCTGAACACGTCGATGAAGCATGTCGCGAACCAGCCGAGGGGTGGCTGGTTTGGTTCGCTTGGTCGGTTTGCCCAGGGGTTGGTTTCACGGGAGGAAAGCGATCCGACGAAGCAGCGGTATATCTCGGTTGATGCGCCTGTGGCTCTCTCGACGACGAAGCCGGCGGCGGCGCTGGGTGTCGGCGATCTGTTCGGCGAAATGACGTGCATGAACGCGTATCCGAGGTCGGCGACCGTTCGAGCGGGCGAACAGGGCGTGGTTGTGCTGGAACTGCTGCGCAACGTGCTTTATATCATGCAGCGGACGCCGTCGTTTCGGCGGGTGATCGAGGCCAAGTATCGCGACCGGGCGATTGACAATCACCTGCGCTCGGTTGCGTTGTTTGCGCCGTTGCGGGCTGACGAGTCGGGTTTTCGCCAGTTTGTGGAGGGGCTGCGATCGCGAGTGACGCTGAGGCGGTGTGACCCTGGGGAGGTCATTTTTCGTCAGGGTGAATCGGCACGGGACGGTTTTTATCTGGTGCGCACCGGATTTGTGAAGGTGAGCCAGGCGCGGCCGGGCGGGGAGCCGATTGTGCTCAACTATGTCGGCCCGGGCGGGTATCTGGGGGAGATCGCGCTGCTGGCCGACCTGCCCGAGCTGGCGGAGGAGGGACTGGCGAACCTGCGCACGGCGACATGCACGGCGCTGGACCATGTGGACCTGGTTCGGATTGCGCCGGCGGACTTTCGGGCGTTGATTGCGGAGCAGCCGCAGGTTCGCGCGGCGGTTGTCGAGCAGGCGCGTGCGCGGCTGACTGAGAACCGGGAGGCGCTGCGTGAGGTGGAGGAGCGGCCGCTGAGCGATTTCCTGGCTCAGGGCTTGATGAACGCGCAGAGCCTGCTGGTGCTTGATCTGGTGAAGTGTACGCGATGTGACGAATGCACCAAGGCGTGTGCCGATACGCATGGCGGGGTTACGCGATTGGTGCGTGAGGGCTTGCGGTTCGACCATTTTTTGGTGGCGAGTTCGTGCCGGTCGTGCCTTGATCCGTATTGCATGGTGGGCTGCCCGGTGGGTTCGATTCGCCGGCGTTCGTCGCGTGAGATTCTGATTGAGGATTGGTGCATCGGTTGCGGACTGTGCGCGGAGAATTGTCCGTATGGGAATATCAACATGGTAGAGCAGTCGGATCGATCGCGGAGCGCCGCTGTGCGCAAGGCGACGACCTGCGACCTTTGCACGAGTCTTGGACCGCGCACGGAGCCGAGCTGTGTTTATGCCTGTCCGCACGACGCCGCGCACCGGATGGCTGGTCCGGACTTGCTGGCGCTTGTGCGCGGGGAGTGATCGACGACCGCCTCGCCCGTTGATTGGCCGGCGGTTGGGCGTTAGCCTCAGCCGGTACCTGTGGACTCCACTGCGGCGTATCGCCGCAATCGCAACGAACTTATCAGGACTTAGAGATCATGAGCGTTGAGGCCCGCATTGCGCAGTTGAAGCTGGAACTTCCGCCGGCGCCCAAGCCGATTGCGACGTATGTGCCGGCGTTGCGTGTCGGCGAGTTTCTGTATGTTTCGGGGCATGGGCCGTTGAAATCGGACGGTACGTTGATTGTCGGCCGTGTTGGGGCGGATCTCGACCTGGCTGGTGGGAACGCGGCGGCGCGGCAGGTGGGCCTGGCGGTGCTGTCGACGCTGCGAGCGCAGCTTGGCTCGCTGGACAAGGTGACGCGGCTTGTAAAGGTGCTTGGTCTGGTGCGTTGCAGCGATGAGTTTATGGATCAGCCCAAGGTGATCAATGGCTTCTCCGATTTGATGGTTGAGGTGTTTGGCGACGCCGGGAAGGGCGCGCGAAGCGCGGTGGGCACCAATTCGTTGCCGGGTGGGATTGCCGTCGAGATTGAGGCGATTTTTCAGGTGAAGGACTGAGGCCGGATGTTGCCGCGTGGAGGACGTCTGGAAGGCAGGAGCTGCCTGATTGTGGGCGGGACGAGCGGGATCGGCCTGGCGTCGGCCCGCCGGTTTCTGGAGGAGGGGGCGCGGGTTGTCATTGCCGGGCGATCGGCGGAGACGGGTCAAACGGCGATTAAGGCCTTGAGCGATCTGGGCCCGGTCTGGTTTGTCGCCGCTGATGCGGGGGTTTCGGAGGATGTGGCGGGGCTGTTTGTCGCGGCGGTTGAGCACCTGGGCGGGCGGCTGGATGTGTTGTTTCATGTCGCGGGGATTAGCGGGCGACGGTTTGGCGATGGGCCGCTGCACGAGTGCAGCGACGCGGGATGGGACGCCGTGCTGAGCGCGAATGTGCGGAGCGTGTTTTTGACGAATCGTGCGGCGGTGCGGCAGATGTTGACCCAGGAGATGGACGACCGAGGCGTGCGGGGGGCGGTGTTGAACATGGGATCGGTGCTGGGCTGGTCGCCGTCACCGCATTTCTTCGGCACGATCGCCTATGCGACCAGCAAGGGGGCGATTCGATCGCTGACCCGTGCGGCGGCAGCGGCTTATGGGCCGAGCCGCATTCGTTTCAATCTGATCGCGCCGGCCCTGATTGAGACGCCGATGGCGGCGCGTGCCGCGGGCGATCCGACGATCCGCGCCTTTCTGGCCACAAAGCAACCTCTGGCCGGCGGACCGGGAACGGCCGACGATTGCGCTGAGGCCGCGCTGGGGCTGTGCGAGCCGGCCGCGCGGTTCATCACGGGGGCGGAGTTGGTTGTGGACGGCGGCTGGTGTGTGAGCGAAGGCCAGATTATTGAGCCGAACGGAGAGCAACGCCCGTGAGCGGTCTGAATGCCGAGAGGTCGGTGGATCCGCTGCGTCAGTATCTGTCGGCCGCGCATGCGGCGCTGGAGCGGATTGAGGCGACGGGTCTGGACGCGGTGCGGCGGGCCGGCGAGCGGTTCGCGGATGCGATTTTGAAAGACCGGCTGGTGCATGTGTTCGGCACGGGTCATTCGCGGATGGCGGTGGAGGAGATGTTCCCGCGGTATGGCTCGTTTCCGGGTTTTCATCCGATTGTTGAGCTATCGATGACGTTTCATAACCCGGTAGTCGGGGCGAACGGTCAGCGTCAGGCGATGTTTCTGGAGAATGTGCAAGGGTTTGGGCCTGTGATGTGGCGGAACTTCGTCACCAGTGGCGACGATTGCCTGCTGGCGATTTCGACCAGCGGGTGCAACGCGGTGACGGTCGACGTGGCTTTGGAGGCCAAGCGCCTGGGGATGTTTGTGGTGGCGCTGACATCGACGGCGCACGCGGAGGTTTCGATTTCGAAGCATTCTAGCGGACGCAAGCTGCATGAGATCGCCGATCTGGTGCTGGACCAGCATGCGCCCGCGGGCGATTCGGTCGTGTGGATTGACGGGCTGGAAACTCCTGTGTCGCCGTTGTCGAGTGTGACGGGCTGCGCGATCATCAATCTGGTCAAGGCCGATGTGGCGCGTCGTTTGACCGAGGCTGGCCGGCCGCCGAAGGTTTTGACGTCTGCGTGTCACCTTGGCGCTGAGCGGGCCGCAGCTCTTTTCGAGGCGACTTATGACGACTATCGCCAGCGGATTGGTGTTTTGTACCGTTGAATTGAGTGGACCGCGAGAATCGACGCGCGGGGGGTGAGGATTCTGGCGTGTCGGGTTGGCGAGGGATGCGTCGGAGATTGAAAAGCGGCTGGAATCGCTGTGATTCGGCGAATAATCCCCGATTGGCATGGACCGTGCAGGGATGTAGTGTCCAGTCGTCGAGACGGGTCGGCGCGGCGCGAATCGCCGTGAGTGCCTTGGTTCGGAGGAGAGAGGGAGGGATACGAAAATGAAGACGCACATGATCCGCAGCTTTGCCGCGATGAGTCTAATGGTCCTCGGCTGTCTGAGCGGACCGGGGGCTTCGCGGGCGGATGCTCAGGGATTTGGGATGGGCTATAGCAACTGGGGCTACGGCTCGGGCTTGAGCGTCAACGTCGGCTCGGGTTGGGGGTATCCCGGGGGCTATAGGACCTGGGGTGTGGCTCCGTACGCGCCGCCGTTGGTTTATGCGGCGCCGCGGCCTGTGTATGTGCCGCCCGTCGTGATGGCACAGCCGATGGTGATTCGGCGACCGATGCCCTACCGTGGGTATGGATATGGACCGAGGCCCTACGGTTATGGCCCGCGCTGGGCGGGGTATGGGCCGCGTGTGTATCGCCGCTGGTGAGTCTCAAGGAATTGAGACATGTGAACACAAGCGTACCGACATCGGTCCTGGCAGGGAGGCTGGGGCCGGCTGGGCGGTGGTGGCGATTCACGGGGAGTTGATGGGCAGAGTTTTCCCCGGCGAGGGAGCTGGGGGAAGGTGGAGTCGCACGTCGGGGTGCATGGTATAGAGCCAGGGGGGCAAGGGGCCGGCCTCGCCGTCGGGGTCGATGACCAGGCCGCTTGAGCGATTGCCGCGGAGGATGGGGTTGCCCGCGAATTTTTCCCAATGGAGGAGGTCGCGCGAGCGTGCGACGCAGGTGGTCCAGTCGCCCCAGGGTCGCTCGGCGTTGGCGTGGTAGAAGGCGTAGAACCAGCCGTCCCGGGGAATGATCTGGTTGATGGCGACGGCTTCTTTGTCGTAGGCGTCGGGCCCGCGGGCGAGCACGGGATCGTCGTTCAGGTTGGTCCAGATCAGGCGGTCGGGATCTTCTGATACGGCCAGCCAGACGCCGAGATCGCCGCGTTCGTAGAAGAGGTTCCAACGACCGTTGTCGACAAGGACGGTGGGTGTCCCGCGTGGGCCGGGGTCGATTGGCGTGCCGTCGAGCTTGCGGATATCGAGCGGTCCAAGCTCGGCCCAGGTCTGTCCGCCGTCGTCGGAGGTGAGCTGGTGGGCGATGTCGCCATCGCCTTCGGCGAACATGCGGAGCAGCGGCCCGTCGCGGACGATGCACATATCTTCGACCCAGTGTTCGGTGTGGATCGGATTGGCGGGATCGCGGGTCCAGTGGATGCCGTCGGTGGATGTCGCATGGCCCAGCATACGGCGTTGGGGCGGCTGAGTTTTGTCGGGGTTATCGACGTATCCCGTATACCAGAGGTGCCAGAGATTGCCGTCGCGTTCGATCCAGCCGCGCTCGCGGATCTTTTGATCCCAGGCGGCCGCGCCCGCGCCCGCACCCTGAAAGAGCGCTGGGCGGCCGCTGTCGGCCCAGTTTGTGGCCCAGGAGGGAAACTCCTGAGCCGATCCCTGCGTGGCGAACCCGAGAGCGACGGCGGCGAAGGCGATTTCTCGGCAAAATTTCCCAAGCGATCGAGTGCCCATCTCATCTCCCGATCTCGTTTGCCCGTGCCCGATTTACTCGACCCCACCACCTTACCCGCGTCGCGCCCGGGCAATCCACGCCCGGCTTCGGGGTTGGGGTACACTCGATCGACTTGTCAGACCCACCGGCAGTCGCTATCCTTCAAACATCGTGAGGGGCGGTAGCTCAATTGGGAGAGCGCAGCGTTCGCAATGCTGAGGTTGAGGGTTCGATCCCCTTCCGCTCCATTCGTAAACTAGGACTGATGATGGACTTGCGGTCGGAATTGTGGTTGTCGGCGAGCATGATGCTGCCGAGGGCGCAGAGTCATCTGATCGGTGCCTTGGCTAAGGCCGGCGATTAGCGGGGTCTGCGCGACTACGTCTTAGAATCGGGCGGTCAGGCCACCGAGGAAGAACCGCGATGTGCCGCTGTTGACGTCCTGGGTTCGGTCGTCGAAGTCGAAGTAGTTGAAGCGGAAATAGCAGAGGATGTTGGGAGCGAGCTGGTAGTCGAGGCCGGCCTGGTAGCGCATGGTCTGGACGATGACGTTCGAATAGAAGGGAATGCTGGACCAGTCGGCGCCGGTCTGGGACTGGCCGACGGAGTAGACGTTACTGCCGTAGTTCCAGACCAGGCCGCCTGTGAAGAGCAACCGATCGCTCCACTGGTATCGGCCGCCGACGTTGAGGACCTGGCTTCCACCCTGGAACGTTGTGGGGATGGTTTCGGCCGACGGCGGCTGATCGAGCCCGCGGTAGCCGAAATTGATGTCCTGATTGATCCAGTTGGTGAAGTAGGCGTAGCCCGCTGACAGGGAGAGCTTGTTTGTGGGTGCGTACCAAGCGGTCAGCAAGAATGGGAAGTTATTTTCATCAAAGCGAGCGTAGGCGGAGCGGAGCCAGGTGTTTTGGAGGGAGACGCGGGCGCTCAGCAGGAGATTCGAGGCCGGAGCCCAGGCTCCACCAAGTTCCACCATGTTGTTAAAGGTGGGTTCGTTTGCGTTCAGGGCGCCGCTATTGGGTTGAAGCCCATAGAGGGGGTTGTCGGTCAGGACGAGGCGGTAGCGGGCGAAGAGATCGGTGCCGGTTTTCCAGCGTAGCCAGGGACCGATGGACACTTGGTGATAGTGCGTGGTTGGTTGGACGAAGACGGGAGCGTTGATGATGTCGTTTGTGACGGTCGGCGGTTTGATATATCCCGTGGCCAGGTTGGTGGGATAGGCGGCATAGTCTCTGAAGATCGAGGAGTATTCGTATCCGCCCCGGATGGTGAGACGTTGCCAGATTGGATCGACGTCTCGAAAGGGGAACCACTGGCCGTCGAGACCGGTATGAAAGCGTGTGTAATCGACAGGGTGCAGGATTTGTGAGGGGTCGTCGCGTTCCTCCGGCAGGAGGAAGGGGGGGAGTTGATTGCCGGTATCGGAGAGTTTGGCGTAGGCGGTCGCGGTGACACCGCTGGCGGAGGTCTTAATCAGTCGGACGTCGAAGCCCCGGATGCTCCGGTTGGTCTGACGGGACTGATTTTGCATATTTCCGTCGTACAGGTAGCTGTAGAGCCGAAGTTCCTTGGAGAAGTCGATACCGAGCTTGAGCCGGTCCATTTCGAAGAGGCTGTCCGGAACGATGGCGTAGGGGAAGATGGTGAGGGTGCCGTTGCCGCCGAAGGGGCCGAAGTTGGTGTAGGGGCGTGTCACCACCTGGTCGTTCTGGCCGAAGGAGCGCATGGTGCGCGTGTAGTCGATGGTGATGTTCTTGAATTTCGCCTCGATGCCGGGCTCCAGTTCCATGGTGAGCCAGTCGATCTGCTGGCTTTGAGCGACCACGTGGCAGCGATTGTCGGTTGGCTGGGAGCCGGCATTGATGTTGAAGCAGTGGGCCATCGCGTTGGACTGGCGCTCGCCGAATCGCCTTAGACCCCAGAGCTGGAGCTTGGCGGTGATATTGGGTGTGAGTTTTTCCCGGAATCCGACGTTCAGTTCATCCCATCGGATCGCGTAATCTTGACCGACGTTGAGATTCTCGGTGACCACATAGTTGTTGCTGAGGGCGGAGCCGCCGCTGAGCGGCTCGTACTCGCCGCGAGCGATGAACCGCTGGAAGTCGACGTTGGCGCGGAAGCCGTCGGCGTAGAAGCGTCCGCGAACGTTATTGGTTTCGTTGTCGAGGCCGCTAGCCCAGAAGTCGAGGGTGCGTCGACCGTTGCTGGAGATGGAATCGACGTCCCAGAACGGGGACGGACTGAGCGACTGATACTCGCCGACCTTGATGGGGCTGCCCGAGGGGCTGGAGGCCCACCAGCCGAAGCGAGCGACAAGCTCGGAGCGTCCCAGGAGGAAGCCGGGAGGGACTGGGGGAGGGGCGTCGGCGCCGAGAGATGAGGGGGACCAATTGTGCAAGGCCGGGACATTCGCGGCTGGGTCGAGGGTGGGATCGGGAGTGGTGGATGGCTCGGGGCTGAGCGGGTCGAGGGTGACGGGTTCGCCCTCGTCGGTGCCTGGTGTCTGTTCGACTTCCGTAGGAGTGTCGAAGACGGATTCGCCTTCCGGGAGGGGGGGGAGATCGGCGTCAGATCCGGGTGCGGGGGTTGTGCCCGGAGCGGGATCCTGGGTCGCGCGAACGGGCCTGGTCACGCCGGGCGCTGCCAGAACGATCGTGAGCAAGAGCAAGACTACTGACCGGCCCATCGGAATGCCCCCTCCATTTTCGACGGCTCCGCGCGTTCCTCATATAAAGTGGAGCGGCGGCGAGTCTGTGAGCCGAAGGGAGGGGATTCATCGTGGCGGAGTGCTCGACAGGACTCTTCGTGACGGATTTCATGAACTTGCGGGAATATGTTCGTGAGTGAACTGTGGATCGGTGATCCTCGGGGCGGACCGCCTGCGACGAGCGAGGAGCGCGCCACGGTTTCAGGCGGTGTGATCGCGAGGAGAACGGATCGGGATCAGGTTATGGATCGAGTGTGAGGGTTGGTGGTCTCCGTGGTCAGGGGCCGGGTTAACGGGCGAAGGCGTGGGGATTGTTGGGGGAGGGGACGTCGCTGCCATGGATTTGGCTGTGACACTCGGTGCAATCGTTGTAGAAGGCGCGCTGAAGGTCGGGATTGGTGCCGATGTCGGGGAGGAGGTTGGCGTCGTGGAACGGCGGGCCGTTGCGATGTCCGGAGTGGCAGCGGAGGCAGAGGAAGGTGGTAGGCTGGTGGAGGAGGTTGTTGGCGACGGCACCGTGGGGATTGTGGCAGATGGTGCAATCCTGGGTGACGGGCGGGTGTTCGTAGACGAAGGGGCCCTGTAGTTCCATGTGGCAGCGGTAGCAGACGAGGTTAAGGACTGGCTCGTTGAGGAGTCGGAGCGCCTCGCCGTGAGAATTGTGGCAGGAGCTACAGACCATCTTGCCTTCCCAGATGGGGTGGTGGGAGGGCATGACGCTCTGAGCGAACTGCTTGGGATGGCAGCGGTAGCAGGTATCGGGATCGTTGACCGACATGGGAGTGCGTAATGGTCGGCGGATGTTGGTATGGCGAATGTCCACGTTGTCGAGGACGTGGGTGTCGGGATGCGGATTGTGGCAATCCGTACACAAGACGCCTTGAAGGTTGTGGACGCTGGAATGCCATGCCGCGGTGGGTGTGCCGGTGTGGCATTTGAGGCAAAGCTCCTGGCGTGTGTACTGGCGGATCTTGCCGTGGGGGTCGTGGCAGGTGGAGCACTGGAAGTTATTGGGGCCGCCGACCTGGTGGGGGTCGGCGATCTCGACCAACTGGGCGGTGTCCTGGTGGCAGCGGACGCAGACCTGAGCTTCCGGCACATACATGGGCACGGGTAGGGGAATGGGGGCACCGAGTTTTTTCTGCTCGATCGAGGAGGCGGCGACGTTGGGATGGGGGTTGTGGCAGTCGATGCATTCCAATCCCGCCTCGTTGTGCGACGAGGAATGCCACTCGCCGGCGAGGGGCTGGTTGTGGCAGCTCAG
The DNA here is from genome assembly GCA_041750675.1 of Isosphaeraceae bacterium. Taxonomy (GTDB): domain Bacteria; phylum Planctomycetota; class Planctomycetia; order Isosphaerales; family Isosphaeraceae; genus BPJS01. The sequence continues at coordinate 9,710 of JBGSYY010000549.1, forward strand.
GCACAGTTCCTTGCCGGTCTGGCGGGTGAGGGTGCCCTGGGCATCGTGGCAGGTTGTGCATTTGAACTGGGAACCGGGCGCGACCTGGTGGGGTCCCGAGAGCACATTGAGCTCGAAGGAACCCTGATGGCAGCGGATACAGACGTCGGGCTGGACGGCGCCCATGTGTGGTTTCACCGGGGCGGCCGTGATGGTGGAGGCGCTTTGGGTGGAATCGTCCGAGGCTGAGGCGTCCTGAGTGGGGGCGTTGGCGAGGGAGGACTTGCGAAGTTGGGGATCGACACGAGGCAAGGTTCGAGCGATCTCGGTGTTTGGGGAGCGAGCCGCCTCCTCGTCGAGCGTCGAGGCGGGAGTTCCCGGCGGTACTTCCTGGTGGGATTGATGGCAGTCGGAGCAGGAGACGCCCTTGTGGGCGTGGACGGAGGTGCGCCACTGGGTTACGTGGGGGACCTTGCCGTCCTCGTGACACTTGAGACAGATTTCGGAACGCTCGGCGGGCTTGAGATTCTTGAAATTGAGGATTTTGCCTGGTTCCTGGCCACGGGAGGCGATGTGTTCGGTGGCGGGTCCGTGGCAATCCTCGCAGCGCTGGGTGCGGTGGGGGTTGTTCTCCTTGAAGAGGGTGACGTAGGTTTCGTGGCAGGTCATGCAGAAGTCGTCTTCGTAGAGAAAATCCGCGTCGGGGATGGTGGGGAGGGCGACCTTGAGCGGTGCGAACGGGCCTTGACGGGGAGTATGAGAGACCTGGCGGACGGGGCCTTTCGGCTGGCGATCGGCGGCCGATCGGCCGAGAGCCTGGCTTGCCTGCGGCCAGCCGGCGTAGAGGTCGAGCTTGTTGCGTTGATTGGGAGGATTGCTGCACGAGACGACGGCAAGGCCGAGCAGGACGACCACCGCGCTTGAGCGTCGAGAAAGTCGGAGACGGCTGATCCGGAATTTTGAGAGAAATTGGCCGTTCCGCATCCACGTGCATCCTTGCAAGAAGCGGGGCTGGACGACTCACGACCGTCGACAGGGTATTGACACCGGCGTCGCTGGCCTCAGGTCGAAATCCGATGAGCAGATTCGATTATCCGAAGCTCCTTGTTCTGTCCAGGGAGGTATCGGGTCTGGGTTTGCGGGGTCATGGGGTCATCCCAGGCCTGGGGGAGGCTGGAAAAATGAGTGCGTGCGACGTGTTAGAGCCCTTTCCGAGACGACCTCGCGTGACGAACCACGTCGGTAGCGCGGCCGGATCGGGACATGTCTGCCGACGATTCACGTCGGTAGTGACAGAGTCAACTCAACCTGGGATATCGGTTGTAGCGATTAGCAGCTTGAGTCCAATCGTGGGGATTGTGCGGGTTGTGGCGATTGTCGACGTGGGGCTGAGCTTGCGTTTGGCCAGGTTGACGGAAGAATCCGGAGGGAGAGAGAGCGCGGGTTGGATTATCCGGCCTGCCGGGGGGCACGGCGGCTTCGCCAGAATCTGTCGGGCAGGAGAGCGAGAGCGATGATGGCGAGCTGAGAAAGGACGAAGAGACCCAGGGAACGAAGGACGCCCTCGGTGAATCCATAGGAGTGGAGGCCGATCCCGAGTTCATTGACACCGAACCAGGACCAACTGACGGCGATATTGCCGGCGACCGCGAGGATGGCGAGGCCACGTTGCTTGATGAGTGCGCCCCAACGAGCGTGGAGAACGAGGGCGTTCCAGAGCACAATGATGAGCGCGCCATTTTCCTTGGGATCCCAGCCCCAGAAACGGCCCCAGGAATCGTCGGCCCAGAGGCCGCCGAGGACGGTTCCGACGAAGCTGAAGAGAAGGGCGAAGCAGGTGGTTCCATAGATCATCCGGCTGAGGGCCTTGCCGGTGTCGGGCGAAAGGGAGTACGTGAAGAGACCGCGGACGATGTAGAGGATGCCCAGGATGCCCGCGACGTAGGTGGCGGAGTAGCCGAGGGTGATGCAGACGACGTGGGTCGCGAGCCAGAACTGGGTGTCGAGGACGGCCTGGAGGACGGCGAAGGTGTCGCCGTCGCTGCCCAGGAAATAAGCGATGAGGAGCGTGGAGAAGCCGGCGATGGCGGCGGTGACTGTTCCGATGCCCAGTCGATAGATGCGTTCGAGTAGAAGGCAGAAGAAGACGCCGGCCCAGCCGATGAAGATGGCCGAGGAATAGAGATTGGTGACTGGCGGTCGACCGGAGATGTAGATTCGGGAGACGAGCACGAACGTGTGGACGCACCAGGCCAGGGCGGCGAGGCCGAAGGCGGTCCGGTTGAGGGGCTGACGGAAGCCGAGCCAGGCGAAGGCGGCGAGCAGGAATGAAACGACGTAGAGGACGAGGGCGAGGAAGCAGGGATCGACGAAGTTGTAATAGGACTCGTAGTCGACCTTTGCGGGGGTCAGGGCCGAGATCGGCTGGGAGCGGATGAGCTGGTGGTAGGCGGCCACCTGCTGATTGAAGGCCTCGGGTTCGGTCTGGGAATAGGCCTCGAGGATGCCTGTCAGGGAGCTGGTGGCGCGGGTGGAGAGAGAGGGGGGGGACTGCTGTTCGCGGGGCGGACGGGTCAGAGCCTGAACGTAGGTGAGCCAACCGCCGTCGCTGCGCGGGTCGGGGATCACGAGCGGGAGGGTGGCCCGTGCGGGGATTCGAGCGGGGCCCATGGCCCAGTCCTGGTTGAGCAGGATCTTCTCGGGAGGGAGGAAGGCCTGAATCAGAAAGTTCCAGGTAGCGAGCTTGCGGTCGAGCTCGAGAACCTTCTTCTGGTAGAGGCTGAGGTCGGCGGCTTCCAGGGTGGCGGCAAGTTCCACCTGATCGCGAAGGTCGGACAGGTGGGGGACCAGCTCGCGGAGCGAGTAGCGGAGACCCTCGCGTGGTTTTAGGCCGAGGGTGTCGAGCAGTTCGGAGTTTTCGATCCGGAAAATCTGGTACTCGGCGGCCTGAGCGGGGCGAGTGATCAGGTCGAGGAGCCAGCGGACCGCGGGCTGGCGATCGCCCTCGGTGTCGATGAACGTCTGGCGGTTGGAGAGTGTTTGGAGGCTGTTTCGGGCGAGAGTGTCGAGGGGTTTGGCGCGGCCATGATCGACGACGGGAATCTGTCCGAAGTGGTAAAGGTCGAACCCGTTGCGAGGTGTGGATGGTGGTCGAAAATGATTGAGAAGCCACAGTGCGGAGAGCACGACGAGCGCCGTCGGGACGAGGGTTGAGATTCGGTGGGGCCGAGGGTTGCGGTTGGGATGGAGGTGGGATGTTTCCTGAGCGTCGCGATCGTCGGTGTCGTCGCGATCGGTTTGTTCGTTACGACGTCGGAGGAAACGAAGCAAACCGCTGGCGAACTGGGCGAGCATGCCGGTCGCGACGAGCATGCAGCCGACGTAGGGAATCATCCAGCCGGAGTTGGTGACCACGGCGAGAGTCGAGGCTTCCTGACCGGTCTCGGGATCACGAAAGTAGCCGCTCTGGTAGAAGGTTTCGCCTGCGAACCGGAGGGGGTTGTTCATCCAGATCTTCACGTTGCGGTCGACGCGGCGGCTGGGATCGATCAGGTGAAGGTCGGAGGCGTAGTGCCTGGGAATCTGGGTTCCCGGGTAATCCTCCTTCTGGACGTCGAGCAGCGTGAGGGCATAGGGCTTGTAGGTTCGCATGTGGCGCATCGAGAATTCGTAGGCGGTGCCGTCGACCTCGACCTTCTCGGCAAGCCCGACCTGAGCGAGAGCGATGCCGACCAGATGCGTTCCTAGCTCCTCGTTGGTTCCCTTGCGGTAGAACGTGAGGTAGCCGGCGGGCATGTTGGTCCGGTTGCCGTCGGTCCCGGCGACGGGCCGTTGCGGTTCGGCGAGCCAGTTGACACCAATGCCCGTGGTGGCGGGGTTGGATTCCCTGGGACCGGCGGGGCGGATGCTCGAATTCTGGAAGTAGAAGGCGAGTTTGAGGTCGAAGGGGAGCAACGGATCCTGAACGCGAGCGCCGTCGATCAGGCGGGACTCGGGGATGGCGATGACGGTGTCCTGGTCGGGCTGGGTGTGGGCGATGATGGCGAGTTCCCAGTGCCGCGTATGGCGAACGTAGCTGGTGGTCTCGCCCTCGGCCATTTGCATGTGGCCCTCGACGGCGGTCAAACCGGTCAGCACCTCTCCGAGCATCATCAATCCGATACCGCCGTGGAGGAGCACGATGCCGGCGCGGTGTTTGAAAACCATTGCGCAGCCGAGAAGCAGCGCGAGCGCGGCGATCTGTCCCTTGAAGAGCTGCCAGACGATGCGGAGAGCGGAATCACCCAGAACCGATGCAGGGCCGGCGGAGAGGGTCCAGGCGAGGAATGCGCCGAACGCAGCGGCCGCGAGCAGTGCGAGGCCACGTGTGAGGTTTCGATCGCGGGGGGCGCGGATCGCGGCGAAGAGGAAAGCGAGACAGGCTAGCCCCGAAGCGACCAGAATGCCGATTCGAAGCGGTTCGTAGGGAATGGTGGAGAGGGTGGCCTCGCTGGAGGAGACGGAACCGCTCGCGATGACGGCCCAGGTGAGGAGGCATCCGATGGTGATGATGGCCCAGCCCCAGATGAGTCGGGGGCCTTTGGCGTGAACGGAGAACCGGACGGAGTGGGCGGCGATGAGGTTGACGAGCAGGGCGGCGCCGATCAGCCAGCCGCCGGGGAAGTAGAAGCCGAGCGGAACGAGCCGACCGCCTGGAAGGGTGATGTGATGGGGGAGCGAGAGGCCGGGGAAGAAGGACGGAGGGAAGAAGACGCGGAGATCGATCCAGGCGACTGGGGTCCGAAAATACTCCTCGACGACCTGCCAGATGTCCTTCTCGACCTGTGCGAGGGTGCCGACGAGGACCAGGAAGATCGATAGCGCGAAGAGAGTGACGGTGATCTTCAGGGACGCCAGGTGCTGGAGCGTTTGATGAAAAATCGAAAGTGTGGAATCGCCCGTGGTTTGACCGGAAGCGCCTGGCCTGGGTCGAGGGCGTGTCGTCGGATGAGAGCTAGTGGCCATCGCCGGCTCCGTCGCTATCTTGGAACGAGATCGATTCGACAAAGGCCTTGAAGCGGTCGCGCTCGTTCTGGACCAGGCGGGTGTCGCCCATCATCTTAATGAACCAGTCCTGATTTCCACGAGTACCGATGGCGCCAAGGATGGCCTGGGAGGGCTGAGTCCCGGGGGGACTGGCCAGCTCGACGAAGTGGCCCTGAACGCCGAGGATTGAGATGGGTTTCAGGTCGGCGGCGAGGGTTTCGGTTGTCAAGGGACCGAGCTGGACCTGTTGCCGCCAGCGGTTCACATTCGAGAGAAGGTCGCCGGAACCGGTGGCGAGGGCGATGATCGTGACCTCGGCGGCGTCGGAGGCATCGCTGACGGCGAACGCCGCCTTTCGCATGCCCGAGGCTGGGCGCACGGACCATTCTTGCGGCACGTGGAAATGCAGAGGGCTGGAGGACTCCGTGGTCGTGGGCGCGGAGGCGACTGAGGAACGAGCGAGGGGCGGGCGTGATGTCGCACTCATCGAGGCGGCCGGGTCGGCGGATGAAGCGGTTCCCTTGAGATCGACGAGGAAGGCCACTTCGCCGGTCGCGAGGGGGACTTCCTGGACTGGGCTGGTGGAGTCGCCGGTCGGGACGAGTCCCGATTTGTCGATCGGATCGAGGGAGAGCTGGGTTCGCCATCGATTGACGTTGGCCAGAACGTAGTCCTGGTAGTCTCCCGGGCTGGTCTTGAGGGGTGTGACGGTTAGCTCAAGGGGTCCTTCACTGGTGTCGATCTGAAGGGTCGCGTAACGCATTCCAGACGCGGGAAGTCTTCGCCATTCAGGGGGTGCGTCCCAGGTGGGGGAGTCGGACTTTGGTTCGAAGCGGATCGACGCGATCAGGCGTTGGAACGGCTCGGCCTGATCGGCGATCAGGGGTTCGGGTCCCGTTAGCTTGAAGAACCAGGTGACATCGCCTTGGGGGGCCAGCCCCGTCAGCATGCGCTCGGGCCGACCGGCGGGATTCGGCGTCGGTTGGGTCGGCGCGGGTGC
>JBGSYY010000550.1:0-1750 GCA_041750675.1 Isosphaeraceae bacterium
GCGCGGACGCCGCGCGTGGCAAGGTCGCGCATGGCCCGGGCGGGGTCGTCGGCGAGTGGGTCGACGATTGCGGTTCCCACAAAACGATCCGGGTATTTGGCGATCGTGTCGAGCATGTACGAGTTATCAAATTCGTAGTAACTCATTTGAATGAGATTGACGCGGCCGACGCCGCACGGGCGACAGGTGGCGAGCAGTTCCTCGGCGGTGAAGGAAGGCGGCTGCATCTGGTCGACGGTGAAGGTGGGGGCGAGCGGGTAGCGCGTGACGTCGGGGGTCCAGATGTGCGAGTGGGCGTCGATGTAGGGCTCGATCATGGCGCGGCGGCTCCAGGGAGTGATTGTGAACCCAGGATACCCGGCCACTCGGCGGCGAACGATGGTCAAGTCGGTTTCAGCGGACGACGGCCCGCGCCTGGATGCGAGCGACCTGCTCGGTGGAGAGGATGTCCAGAGCTTCGAGGTCGCTTAGTGACTGATATGGTCGGTTGCGGATGATCTCGCGGGAAACGGCAGAGTCGATTCCGGGGATGGCTTCGAGTGTGCGACGACTGGCGGTATTGAGATTGACCTTGCGGGCGTTCGGACCTTTATCCGGCGCGGTCGAAGTCGAGGAGGTGGCGACAGGCTTCTCGTCGTGCGTGCCGGGACTTGTTTTCGAGGCCATCAAGGCTCCGCGTGTCGAGGTGATATCGGTACGGTTTCCGTCGGTCTCGATGCGGATCGTGCCGCGGTAATCGGTGCGAAGCAGCGGGATCCCGTACTCGGACAGCAAGTCCAGTGTTTCCCTATGAGGGTGTCCGTAGCTGTTGCCGGAGGCGAGGCTGGCGATGGTGAGGCGGGGTTTTACGAGGTTGAGCCAGGGGCGGTCGGTCCCGTTATGGCTGCCATGGTGGGCGAGCTTGAGAATCTGGCAGTCGCGGAGCAGTTCCGGACAGGTTCGCATCCACCAATCACGGGCAGGTCCTTCGCTGTCGCCGGTCATCAGGATATGAAGATTGCCGTAAGAGACGCGGATGGCGATGCTATTGTCGTTCTCTTCTTCCAGATCCTCGGGCGGCTGGGGGAGAACGATCAGTTCGAGCGAGCCGAGGTGGATAGTGCGGGGGCCGTCGGACTTGGGTGTAATGGCCTGAATGCCTAACTTCTTTACGTCTTCGAGCAATTTCACATAGGTGCTCGTGTTGTGGCCTGAAAGGGTCGCGAGGAAGTATTTTGGCGTCCATTGGTTAATCACGTCGTCCATGCCGCCGAAGTGGTCGGTGTGGTGGTGAGTGACCACGACGATGTCGAGTTGTTCGAGGCCCGTCTCACGGAGGCTGTCGACCACTCGTTTGGACGGGCCGGCGTCGATGAGAGCGGCCTTTCCTTCCGGCGAGCGGATCAGGATGGCATCGCCCTGGCCGACGTCGAGAAACTCAATGAGTGCCTTGCCGGACGCTGGGCCATCGCCGGCGGGCGCTCGTGCGGAGGTGGGGGCGGCCAACATCGCCAGTGCGAGGAGCGCCGCCGCCAGCTTTTGAAGAACGCTTCGCCGGTTCACAGGGTGATGTCCCCTTCCGGCTCATTCGCCTTCATTTCTTTTTGAATCGCGCGGGCTTTTCGGGTGATCTCTGCAGTGGCCTCGACGTCGATCTGCTTGAGATCGTGGCTCAGGATGTCGCCCGCCTTGGCACCCTTGGGGAGGTCGGCGCGGGGAACGTCGCGCGTCGTGCCGTCATCGGCGATGAGGACGGCGATCGACTTGTCGT
>JBGSYY010000551.1:0-2750 GCA_041750675.1 Isosphaeraceae bacterium
CACCTCGGCCGGTCGTGGCGTCGGGTCGCGAACCACGATCACCCGATAACGTCCCGCCCTCGTGACGTCGATCTCCCAGCCCCCGCCCGCCGGGCCGATCTCGACGCCCGGCCCCGTGCCCCGCCAATCCTGCCGCGTCAACACGACCTTTGGCTCCGCAACGGTGCCGATGGCGATCCGAGGCGGATCGAATCCTTGCACGCTCACGCTGTCGAACCAGTCGTCATACGCGCGCCGCAATCTCTCGACAACCTCCGGTTCGTCGCTCGACACATCACGCGATTCGCCCGGATCTTCAACCAGATCAAACAGCTCCCACTTCGGCGTGTAAGGCTGTCCTTCGGTCACTCCGGCCGCCTGAACGAGCTTCCAACGTTCGCCGATCACCGCGCACGCGCGGCCCCGCTCCGGCACATCTCCCCGATGCCACTGGGTGAACAGAAGCCGCTCGCCGTCCTTGACTTCGACTCCGTTCCAGAGCGGCCACAGGCTCTGTCCATCGAGCGTAGCATCACCCTCCACCCCGCAGCTCTCAAGCACCGTCGAGACGATGTCGATATGCGCGCCGGGCGCTGCCACCCGACGCCCCGCCGCGATCCGCGACGGCCAGCGAGCCAGGAAAGGAACCCGCACGCCACCTTCATAGACACTCCCTTTCAAGCCCCGCAAGCCTGCATTCCAGCGTTGTTGCTGCGGCCCGTTATCACCTAGAAAGACAATAAGCGTCGATTCCGATAGCCCCAAGCCGTCGACGCGATCCACCAGCCGCCCCACGTTGGCGTCGATGTTGGCGATCATCGCGTACACCCGCGCCGCCGTTTCGATCGCCTTTGGGTCGTTCGCCACGCCCAGCGCTTCTCGGTGCGCACGAACCGCCTCAACGTACGCCGCAACACCCTCGTTGATCTCCAGCGGGACGTGAGGCGCATTGAATGGCAGGTAAACGAAAAACGGCTGATCGCGGCTCTTTTCGATGAAGTCGATCGCCGCGTCGGTGTAAACGTCTGAACAATAGCCCTTGGTCTTCTCAGGCTGACCGTTATGAAACAAGATCGGATCATAATAGCTCGATCCGCCCGGCGGGTCCGAATCCTGCCCGATCCCTCCGCCCCGCAGCACCAGGGATTCCGCAAAGCCCTGGTCATTGGGCCGCATGGGCGCGTTGTCGCCCAGATGCCACTTGCCGAAGATTCCGCAGCGATAGCCCGAGCGAGTAAGTCGCTCCGCCAGTGTCGTCTCGGCGGGATCCATCATCGCGCGACCGCGGTAGGTGTCGGTCACCCGCGTTCGGTAGTTGTACCGACCGGTGAGCAAACACGCGCGCGTCGGAGCGCAGACCGGCGACACATAAAAGCGATCCATCACCAACCCCTCGCCCGCGAGCCGGTCCAGTCTTGGGGTCTTGAGCACAGGATTGCCAGGCCAGCCGAGATCGCCATAGCCCTGATCGTCGGTCACGATCAGGATCACATTCGGCCGCGAGGTCCCGCCCGTCCGCCTGCTTTCGGATGGCGAGTCGCAACCGAGGCCCGGCAGCAACACCAGAACGATCGCCGTGATGAGTCCCCAGGTTCTCTCCATTCGATCCGCCCTTCCTGGAACGTTCGGCGGCGAAACCGACTCGCTACGCCGAACGGACTGCCGTACAACCGAGACCATCGTTATAATCCCAGCGATCTTACCCTCCACCGGTCCACGCATGGGCATGGAATCCCCAAGGGGGGCGAGCCTCAGTCTCTCTCTCTCACTAGGCAATGGAGTATCGATGAAACCGCACCAGTTGACCGCCGTCACCCTGCTCGCCCTGATTCTGGGCACTCAAGGATCGGCCCAGGACGCCAAGCCCGCGGCGCCGCCGACCGCACCACCGCCCGCCGGCCTGGAAACGCTCGAAGCCCGAGTCAGCTACGCCATCGGCCTCGGATTCGGCAAAAATCTCAAGGAACAGGACATCAAGTGTGACTCCAACCTGCTGATGCAGGGAATCCGCGACGCCCTCGGCGGTGCCGAGCCGAAGCTCACCGAAGCGCAGATCGAGTCCACGATGGAAGAGTTCCGCACCGTCTTTATCACTCAGCAGCAAACCAAGGCCAAGGAAGCCGCCGAGAAGAACTTGCAGGAAGGCCAGGCGTTCCTCGCCGCCAACAAGGCGAAGCCAGGCGTCAAGTCGACCGCCAGCGGCCTGCAGTACCAGATCCTCCAGGAAGGCCAGGGCAACCCGCCCAAGGCGACCGATACCGTCAAGGTCCATTACAAGGGCACGCTTCTCGACGGCACCGAGTTTGACAGCTCCTACAAGCGCAACGAGCCAGCCACCTTCCCGCTCAATCAGGTCATCAAGGGCTGGACCGAAGGGCTTCAATTGGCTCGCCCCGGCAGCAAGCTTCGCTTGTTCATCCCGTCCGAACTCGCCTACGGCGAAAACGGCCCGCCCGGCAGCGGCATCGGACCGAATTCGGTCCTGGTTTTTGATATCGAGCTGCTCGAAATCATGAAGTGAGCCACCCTGGCTCCGATCCATTCCTGTCTCCCGGCTCTCTCCATCACGGGGGGGGGACCAGCTCAGGCTCTCGTGCGACAGCCAGGCGAGGTCCTCCCTCACTTTTCATCGTTTGACGTTTTGAACCACGGAGGCCCGCCCCGATGCGCGTCGCCCTCACCGGGGCCACCGGTTTTCTTGGCCGCTACCTCGTCGCCGAGCTTGTCGCTCGCGGCCACTCCCTACGCGCATGGCACCGCGCCCGCTCCGA
>JBGSYY010000552.1:0-2715 GCA_041750675.1 Isosphaeraceae bacterium
GGCACGGACGTGGCGGCCACACTGACGATACCGGCGGCGACCGTGGATTGGCTGCCGACCGACTCGGCCGCGGCGAATCCGCAGTCGACCGAGCCGGCACCGATGGCGGCCAGCGACTTCGAGCGGGTGATCGCCCATCGCTATTGCCTGGTTCGGGAGATCGGGCGGGGCGGCTTCGGGATCGTCTATCTCGCCTACGATCGTGATCTGCACCGCCAGGTGGCGATCAAGATCGCGTCGCGCGATGACGGGCGGGGTGTCGACGACTTACTGGAAGAGGGCCGCAAGGTCGCCCAGCTCGATCATGAGAACATCGTGCCGGTGTACGACTGCGGCCGGATCAACGAGCGAACGATTTTCATTGTGTCGAAGTACATTGACGGCGGCAGCCTGGCTCGGCGGATCGCGCTGCGGAAGATGCCGATCAGCGAGGTGATCCGGATTGCCGGTCAGGTGGCGGATGCGCTGTCGCATGCGCATGAGCGCGGTCTGATCCACCGTGATTTGAAGCCCTCGAATATCTTGATGGACTCGGCCGATCGCATTTTCGTCGCCGACTTTGGGCTGGCGATTCGGACCACCGACCGCAGCGACCGGCATTGCATAGAAGGCTCGCCGTTGTATATGAGCCCGGAGCAGGCGGAGGGCAAGTCGCGGATGGTCGATCGCCGGACGGACGTTTTTTCGTTTGGCGCGATTCTGTACGAGATGCTGACGGGGAAGCGGCCGTTCGCGTCGAGACGATTCGTTCAGGACGATGTGGTGGTGGATCCGCCGGCACCGCACGTGATTTCTCCGGAAGTGCCCGAGCCGCTGAGCGCGATTTGCCTGAAGGCGATGTCGCGTCAGCCCTCGGACCGGTACGCCTCGGCCTGGGAGCTGGCGCATGCGCTGAAGGACTGGGAGGCGAGCCAGTCGAAGTGCCCGCGTCTCAAGTTTCTGCTGATCGTGGTGACTTTGGTGTTGGCGTCGGTTGTGGCCGCGTGGTTGCTGAGTTCGCTGATTGCGCGTGCGCTGGGGAACACGGATCGCGTGAGCGATGGTGTCGGCGTGCTTTCACCGATCAACGAACCGCCGATTGTGGACAAGTCGCTGGATCGTGAGGTGGCCCAGTGGGTGCTCAAGGTGGGTGGCCAGCTTGATGTGGAGGATCACCACCCGCCGCGGATCACGCAAGTCGACCAGCTTCCCCGGACGCCGTTCACGATCAAGGCGATTACGCTTTTGAGCATCCGTTCCGTTGGGGACGCGGACGTCAAGAAGCTGGCCGGTTTGAAGGATCTGCTTTATCTGCACCTGAGCGAGACGGGGATCAGCAACGACTGCGGCCCCGACCTGGCCCGGCTGGGGAAATTGCGTTATCTCTGGCTGGGCTGGAATAAGTTTGGCGACCGGGGTCTGACGCAGCTTGAAGGGCTGAAGAACCTGGAGCATTTGAATCTGGAGCGGGCGGACGTGACGGACGTGGGTGTGCTGGCGGCGGTGGGGAGTCCGAAGCTCGATTATCTCGATCTATCGGAGACCCGGATCACCGATGCGGGGCTGGCGCGCCTGCAGACGCTGCCCAACCTACGGCACCTTGGTTTGAACCGAACGGCGATCACCGACGCGAGCGTCGATTCGTTGCTGAAGATCAAGAATCTGCGCCGGCTGGAGATCGTTGCGACCGCGCTTTCGGACGCGGCGGTGGCGCGGCTGCGGGCGGGGCTGACGGGGTGTTATGTGGCGCGGTGAGACGAGCCGGTTTGCGAGGTGAACGGGAGCGGGGGCCGAAGGATTTCGGTCGACCCGCCTGGTCGTGATGGAGGCGATGATCCGGGTGCGGTAATTCTTTCGGGTCGGAGGATCAAAAGGCCCGGGTGGCGAGGTCTCAAGGAGGCGTAAATGCCGAGGAAGCCTCCAGACTCGTGAGGCGTGCGAGTCTGGGGGGCTTGGGCCGACGACGGCCTTCGATTGACGCGGAACCGGGGTCTATCCCAAAGGGGGGTCGGCTGCGCTTTTGTGAGGGCGTGGTTCGCACAAAACGAACATAAGCTCCGTTATCAGACGTTGCCGTGGCGGGGCAGGGGGGGGCGGTTTGGGGGAAGGCGGAGGCAGGAGGCAGGCGAAACTGGGAGCAGGATCGGGAGCGTTGTCGCTATTACATGTGGCAGTCGTGTTTCGCGCTGTTGGGGATGGGGGCGCGGTCGGACCGGGCCTAGCGGTTTCTCTTACGATCTGTGAGCCTGATGCTATTCGCGTATTTTGGACCAGAAACGACGTTACCAGTGGTTTCGGCGGTGGCGGCGGTGGCGGGATTCGTCCTGATGATGGGGCGGGTCTCGAAGGACTGGATTCTGCGCTGGTTTCGACCCCGGGACCGGAAATGAGAGATCCGGCGAACGGCGTGGAAGTGACGGAGGGAGTCGGCAGGAGCGTGCTGGGGATCGTCCGGGCGATGGCGGTGGCGGCCTGGTTTGGGTTGGTAGCGGGGTTGCTCGACCTGGGGCTGACGGTGGCCCGGGTGCGGATGATGCAGCATGGGCTGTATCGGAGCAAAAGCCCACAGGTGATCTGGATGATTCCGGTGTCGTGCGTGGTGATCTTCGTGGCGGTGGGGCTGATGGTGGCGGTCGGTACGTGGATGGTGCGCCTGAGGGAACCGCGACGATGTCAGGTTTTCCATGTGGTGATGAGCGGACTGGCGGTGTTCGCAGTGGTGCTGGCGGTACCGGG
>JBGSYY010000553.1:0-9367 GCA_041750675.1 Isosphaeraceae bacterium
CTCCCCGCGCAGGCGGGGATCCAGGGCACCCGGCCCCGCCCCGCCCCTCATCCCTGGCCCGGTGCCCCCCCGTCCGAGTCATCCCCGCGCAGGCGGGGATCCAGTGTGTACGGCCCCGCCCCTCACCTCATGCCTGGCCCGGTGCCCCCCGAACGAGTCATCCCCGCGCAGGCGGGGATCCAGTGTGTACGGCCCCGCCCCTCACCTCATGCCTGGCCTGGTGCCCCCCGAACGAGTCATCCCCGCGCAGGCGGGGATCCAGTGTGTACGGCTCCGCCCCTCACCTCATCCCGCGAGCAAATCCTGGGACCTGTTCGAGACTTCTCGGACAAGGCAGTTCCGTCGATCAGTTCACCCACGACCACTCTCGGTTCCCGACACCTTTGTGGGCTCCCGAGAGCGAAAAGACAGTATTCCATGAAGGTTGAGGAGAGACCGGGACCGCTTCACGGGAATTCAAACTGGTCACATTCAAAGGGTCAGGCCTCATCCATCAACCGTGGCTTCTTCGGGCTGGCATTTCTTTGCGAAGTCGGCGACGAGGTTGTCAAATCGCTCGTGGTGCTCGACCAGGCCCATGTGCTTGGCGGGCGCGAGGGTGATGAGCTGGGACTGGGGAATTTGCTGGGCGATGTACGCGCCGGCCTCGGGGCTTGTGGCCATGTCCTGGTCGCCAACGATGACCAGGGTGGGCACGTGGATTTCCGGAAGAGTGGCGGTCACGTCGTAATCCATCATGCCGAACATTCCCCGGGCGACGACGTCGGGGCGCGCGTGCGGCATGAAGCTGGTGACGAAGTTGAGCTGACCGCGCGTCTCGTTCCCTGAAAACCCGGTGAAGCGAGTCATGCGATGGGCGGAGCCGTTGATGTAGCTCATCCAGTTCATCACCCAGACCACGGGCCAGAGGGCGATCATCAGGTGCAGCAGCGGGATGATGACGGGCTTCTCGATGGCCGTGAAGAACTTGGCCAGGAAGGCGGTGCGGATGGGGTTGGTGTAGGTCGTGTGGGCCAGAACGAGGCCCGCGACGCGGGATCCGAGCGCCTCGGGATACTCCCTGCAATAGGTCAGGGCGATCATGCCACCGATGCTGTGTCCGACAAGGACGGCGGGCCGCCCACCGGCCAGCGCCAGCACCGCGTCGAGGTCGGCCGCCATGGTTTCCAGCCGGTAATCGTTGTCGTCGGGCTTCTTCGACAGACCCAGGCCCGGCTCGTCCCAGACGATCAACCGGAACCGGTCGGTCAGCGAACGTTTCACATAAAACCACTCGGTGCTGTTCGCGCCCCAACCGTGCGACCAGACGATGGGCGGAGCGTCCGCGGGGCCGTAGCATTCGACCCGCAAAACGGTGCCATTGGGACGGGTGATCGTGTGGACCTCGCCGGTCCGATGCTCCGCGGGAGTGAGGTCGGCCGGGGACGCGAATGAACTCCCGGTGCCCTGATCGTGACCGGTCGAGGTCGGCGTTTCTGACCTCATCGTCAGCGAGCGAAGCCCCTGGCCGATCGGGCGTCCCAGAGTGGCCCAGAGCAGCAAGGTCAGCCCGGCGACCAGTTCCAGCGTGGGCCGGTTCCAGCCCGGGTCAAAGCGAAAGACGCGGCGCTCCGTCACTGAAACCGGCACGGGCTCGGCCCCCGGCACCCGGTCGGCCGCTACGACAGCCGTAGTTCGCTCGACGACATGAGAATCCTCATAGAATCTGTAAAGCAGATACACCCCCCCGACGACCAGCACCACGGCAAGAAGATTTCGTAACCAAATTCCCAGGATGGCGGTCGGCGTGAAGGGCATGATTTCGTCTCTCGGTTGTTTGTTCAGTTCCTTGGAGACCTTCCGGGTGTCGGGAGATTCCCCAAAGGCTTGGTTCGGATCAGGCCAGGATTGGCGCAGGGGGCAGCGCGGCGAAATCGAGCGGGCGGCTGTCGACACCCGGTGTCATTCCGTTCGTCCGGGCCACGTCGACGGTGGAGATGTAAAGGCGGACGCCCTGATGAATAGGGCCTGGCTCGGAGCCGATACGAAGGATTCGCAGCGAACCAGCAGGGAAACCGGCGAACGGCCGATCGTTGTGACAGCCCTGGATGCCGGCTCGAACCTGATCGGAGTGTCCGATCTCGATACGGTGGCAGACGGCGGATTGGCTGTCGTCGGCCTGGAACACGGCACGGACGGCCTCCTCGAAGGAACGAAACCGCAGAACGGGGGCCGATGCGTGCGTCGCCAGGTTCCGCCTGGCTCGCGGCGGGATGGCGATGCCCAGCGGCAGCGCGACACCGATGGCGGAGAGTAGCGAACGTCGGGTGGGGTTCATCCTCGGCGATCCTGTGAGAGAGCGGGCGTGAAAAACTGGGGCGGGCCGGCGTGTGGGGTGCTGGACTTTTGCGCAACGCCCCCACCCCAACCCTCCCCACAGAGGGGAGAGGGAGAAACACGGTGCATGACGCGACGAGACGTCACCACTCGCCGATCGGGCGGTCCCAGAAGCGGAGCTTGCGGCAGGTGGCGACAAACGCGGCGCAATCGGCCTGGGTCTTGAGCGGGACGAAGCCCTCGTCGAGAGTGACGCTCGCCTTTTCAAACAGGGGCGAGGCAGCGGCGGTGTAGGCGATGAATTTCTGGTGCGCGGTGGCGTCGGCGACGAAATCACGCGCGGGGGGCATCTTGGCAAGCCGCTCGACACCCTCCTTGGAGGGCAAGAGGGCCACGGCGTCGAACAGGACCGAGGGGCCGCCGTCGAGCTTCTCATCGGCGTCGTGCCAGGTCCCGGCCGAATCCTTGATGCCGCCGATCTCGGGCGCGATCAGCGTGAGCATCGCGCCTTCAGCCTTCAGCGCGTCCTTAAGGGCGGTCAGAATCTTGGCGTCGGTTCCATCCGTGACCAACGCGCCGACTTTACGTCCCGCGAAGCTCTTGGGGCCGTTCTTGAGAATACTCAGCGCGGGCGAGGGTTTCAGGTCCTGGCGCGTCGGCTTGGCGGCCTGTGCAGGCTCGGGCATTTCCTTCAGCCGCAAGCCTTTCGCCACCGATTCGGCGAGGCCATTGTCGATGTTCAGCAGGTGCGCAACCATGCGGGTGCGGATAGCAGGGGTCTCGACCTTGGACAGCTCGAACGTCAGGGCGTTGACAATGTGCTTTTGCTCGACCTTGGTCTGGCTGATGTAGAACTGACGGGCCTGACTGTAGTGGTCGGCGAAGGTCTCGGAGCGGGCGCGGACCTTCGGGCCTTCGACGGGCTGGGGGAAGGTCGTATAGCCCAGTTCGGGCGACTCCCGGGGCCCACCGGGGTTCCACGAGTTCGGCTCGTAGTTGACGCGGCCCGCCGGGTTGTGCATGGCCATGTGGCCGTCCTGCTGGAAGTGGGAGAACGGGCACTTGGGGGCGTTGATGGGAATGTGGGTAAAGTTCGGGCTGCCCAGCCGCTTGAGCTGGGTGTCGAGGTAGGAGAAGTTGCGGCCCTGCAGCAATGGGTCGTCGCTGAAGTCGATGCCGGAGACAATGTTCTGAGTGCAGAAGGCCACCTGCTCGGTCTCGGCGAAGAAGTTGTCGACCCGGCGATCGAGAACCATGCGGCCAATGGGTTTAACCGGAATCTGCTCCTCGGGAATCAGCTTGGTCGCGTCGAGAATGTCGAATTCAAACTTCTCGGCAAACGCCTCATCAAAGAGCTGGACGCCCAGCTCCCACTCCGGGAAATCGCCGGCCTCGATGGCGGACCAGAGGTCGCGGCGGTGAAAGTCGGGGTCCGCGCCGTTGATCTTCACAGCCTCGGGCCAGACGACCGATTGCAGGCCCAGCTTGGGCTTCCAGTGAAACTTCACGAAGGTGGATTTGCCCTCCGCGTTGACCAGCCGGAAGGTATGGACGCCAAATCCTTCCATGAACCGGAACGAGCGAGGGATGGTCCGGTCCGACATGATCCACATGACCATGTTCATGCTTTCAGGTGAAAGCGCGATGAAGTCCCAGAAATTGTCATGGGCGCTGGCGGCCTGGGGGAAGCCTCGGTCCGGCTCTTCTTTGACCGAGTGAACCAGATCAGGAAACTTGATCGCGTCCTGAATGAAAAAGACGGGGATGTTGTTGCCGATAAGGTCCCAGTTGCCCTGCTGCGTGTAGAACTTGACGGCGAAACCGCGAACGTCGCGGGCGAGGTCGGGCGATCCCTTGCTCCCGGCAACGGTCGAGAACCGGACAAACACCGGGGTTTTCTCGCCCGGACGCTGGAACAGGTCGGCCCGGGTCACGTCGGCCAGTGTCCCGTAGTTCTCAAAGTACCCATGAGCGCCATAGCCGCGGGCATGGACGACGCGTTCCGGAATCCGCTCGTGGTCAAAGTGAAAGATTTTTTCGCGAAAGTGGAAGTCCTCAAGCAAGGTCGGCCCGCGCGCACCGGCCTTGAGCGAATTCTGGTCATCGGCGACCGGGATGCCTTGCTGGGTGGTCAGGACGGGGATATCCCCCGTGGCGGTCTGGTGGGTTTCGCCGCCGGAGCCATTGGCGATCGCCTGATCGTCAGAGGGAGAGGCGGACCTCGGAGTACTATCCTTCCGCTTGGCCATTCGAGTAATCCCCGTTGCTGACGAGTGTTCTATGGCAAGTGCTTCCTGCAAAACGCGCACGCATTGACCAAAAAGTGAAGCAAACGTCGTACCACTTTCGAGGGGATGCCCCCAACCGCCGCCACCGCCGAGAGTCGACGCTGACTCAGGAGAAAAGGGACGGCTCCAGACCTGGCAATCCCTGCCATCGAGATCAAAATTCGCCGACGGCAACCCGAAGCGGCTCCCCGGACAAGGCAGCTCCGTCGATCACCCCTTCCGCGAGCACACGCGATTCCTGACGCCTTTTCCGACCCCGGCGCAGTCGAACCACCCACCTGCGTCACGCGATAGCGAAAAGGCGTCCGCTTCCCTTAACCGCACTACTGAAATCGCCGCGGAAAGGCGATAATATCGTTCACATCGCTCGCTCGAATCTTCAGTCGTAAGCCCAATCCACGCCGACTCACCACCATGCCGCCCATCGACCTCCTAGCCCCCCAACCCGACGACGTCAACGTCGCCTTCGAGCACGAGGACCGCGTCTACTCCGCCTTCGTCCGCCCGTATCTCACCTTTGCCCTCCTCTGCGTTCGCGGCTATCACCTCCGCACCGGCGGCATCCACGAGAGCGACTTCGCCGGCGAGGTCAAGCACGAGATCACCCGCGACCAATTCGACGCCCTCCGCGACGACCAAACCATCCCCATCGAGATCAACGGCCTCACCCTCACCGTCGGCCCCCCCAAACGCCGCACCCCCCGCGTCAAGGAACGCCAGGCCACGCTCAAACTCCCCTTCGACGAGGACGAAGACGAGGATGCCGACGACTATTAAGGAAGCCTCTGCCACACTCGCCCGCTACCCCTCCACCCCGCCCTTCAGCAGCTTCAACACCAGTTCGTCAATCTGATCCAGCGTCTCGCCCAGAAGCCCCCGCACCATCGCACGCTGCCGCGCGAGCGAGTTTGGCAGATTCTCCGTGCCCGCCCGATGCCAGTTGCGTGCCTGATGACGCGCAGCGCTACCCAACGACGACAAGGAAGCCAAAGTAGGTGAAGCCAGATCAAACTTCGGGATCGGAAGCTCCAAAACCTTCTTATGCACGTGGCGTTGCCCCATAAGTCCCCGCGATTGAAACGGCTTGATCAAATCGTCAATACACGAGGCGTTCAGTATGGCAGCGAGGTAGTCGGCTTCTCGCTTCTTGGTCGTCGCGAAGTAATAAAGAGTGTGATCGACGAAAAACGGACGCGAGCATGTCTCTCGATCGAACACTGCCGCACTAATGTTCGTCCCAGCCGCGTTGTAAAGCACCAAATACCGCCGATCCAAAGGCTGGCTCATCAGCTTCCCGCTGTAATCAAGCCAGTCGTAACAACTGGTCTTTTCGAGTTTGGGACCACGAAGTCGCGCCCATTCGGTCTCAACGCGGGTCAACCAGTCTCCCACATTACGGAATCCCTCATCCTTCAATTGACGGGCGGTCTGAATCCGCGCTCGATTGTCAACGATATCAGCCGGCAACACCACATCCGCCGGTTCCAGCACCAGAAACGGCAACACATGCTTGGCGATCGCCGTCTTGAAAAGGAATCGCCCTTCGACCTGTCCCGATAGGTAGACATCCTTATAGGGCGGCTTGGCCGTCCGCTTCTGCTCCGGATCAGTCTCCGCCCGATACAGCCGATCCGTGTCGAATTCCCGCCCCGGCCAATCGACATGGACAAAATAAAAGTTGCGCGGGTAAATCGTGGCCCCGTCCTTAAACAGCTCTTTATAGAACGATACCTCTTCAACTTGCGATTCTTGTTTCGATGAACTCAACGCACAACGTGTACCAAGCCGTACTACGCGGGCGTTGACCCTCTCTTTCTTCAACCGTGTGGAAGCATCCTGCCAGGAAAGATATCTCTCGGGCAGCCGCCCACTCCATTCCACCGCCAAAAATGTATACCCCGGCTTCGTGAACCGAGTCCTTCCCTTGTCGCTCTTCTCCGCGAAAATCACGCACGCCGGCACATTGAACACCGGCCGCACGTCAAACAAATCCCAGTACGAGGTCACCATCACCGGCGCAGTGTGCGTGTGCAGCCGGAATGTCGCGTGCTGGTCCGCCGAAAGCACGCTTCGCGGCATCACAAACGCCAGCCGGGCCGCCGCCCGCCCCTCCGCCTTCGACCCCGACGCCCCGAACGTCTTCAACGCATGCGCCAGAAACACCGTCGCCAATTCCATCTGCGTGAACAGCTTCTGCGACTTCGGCGCGATCTTGTACTCGCGCACGGCTAGCCTCTTCACCTCCGCCTGATACTCGGGATCGGCGATGTAACGATACGACAACCACGGCGGATTGCCGAGAATCACGTCGAACCGCTCCCGCATCAGCGCCGGCCGATACGAATTGCGAATGATGAACGCCCAGATCGAATTCCGTCGCTCACGAATCAACTCCGCCATCCCCTCGACATACTCCCATGCGTCCTCAACCAAAGCCTCGAAGCCCGCGATTCCGGCAAGGGCCGGCACTTCGCGCCGTATCGCCTTCGCGAGCGATTGTGCCGTTTCGTCCCCGCTGCGGGCATGCTCGACAGCCAGCCGGTGCCCCACGTCAATGAGCGAGTCAAACCACGCGGGTTCCTCTAGCAGCGCCATCGGCAATGCAAACGACTTCCGCGGCTTCAAACCGTATTGAATCTCGAACTCCTCCTTGTTCATCGTCTTGACTTCAGACGGCAGAAAAAGCGAGTCCGCCAAATACACGGGAATCTGAATCGGACGGGTCGCCGTGTCGATATGGTCGCGCAGCGCCAAAACGTAAGTCGCCCGCGCGATGGTCACGGCCAAGGGATGGATATCGATCCCCGCGACATTGTCGACGATCGATTCCAGCAATTCGGCCGATGTCCGTCCTTTGTTGTGCTCCAGAAAATGGGCGATCGCCGCGCGCAAAAAACTCCCCGATCCGCACGTCGGGTCCAGCACCGCGCAAAACCCCGTCTTCGGCAGCATCTCCTCAACCACGCGCGTGCAAAGCCACTCCGGCGTGTAATACTCACCCAGATCATGCCGATCCTTCGGATCAACCAATTCTTGATAAAGCGACTTGAACACATCCTCGCGCAAATACTTCCAGTCATACGTCAGAATGATATGAAGAATCCGCTCCCACACCGTCGAAAGCCTACCCACCGACTCCGGCAGGCTCACCCAATGAAAAAAGTCCGACTCAACCAGATTCCCCAGGTTGCGCTCGCGGAAGTAAGAACCATCCAAACACCCCTTCACCGCTTGGTCGAATCCGCTTGGCGCCCGTCCCTCCGACAAACTGGCCCAGACCAAAAACCGCGCCAGTACCGAAAGATACGTGTGCTTCAAAAACAGAACCACCGTCTCTTCCGAAGGCGTTTCCGACCCAGTGTCCGCGAGCTGCCCGTAAGTGATGTTCAGATACTTGCGCCACGTCTCGAATGCCACCTGAGCCTCGCCTTCCTCTGCGAGTGCCTGCCAGCACGAACGCAACGACCTCATCCCCTCGACATAGGCCATGCTCGTCGATCCGAAGTCCGCGCAAAGCCGCTCCGCGTCAGGCCGGATCGACTGGTCGCGGAACAGCAGGCTCGTCAGCCACAGCCAGAACGCATGAAGGCTGTCACGCGCAAGCGAAAACGCCTGAAACGGCTCCAGCTCGACATCCTCGGCCGCGAAGCCCTTCGTCTTCTGACCGATCAACCGTGGTCGATACGTCCTCCACGTCAGGCAATCCGTGGCGATCGCGGCCAACGGTCGCTCGGGACTCTCCCCCCCGTTCCACAACCCCGCCACCTGCTCCCGCAATTGCCCCTCGGCGGTCTTCAGCGAAACATCAAGATTCTTCTCAAACTCGATCACCGCGTTGCCGTGGTACGCATCAATCCGTCGTAGGCGGCGGTCGTTCAGTCGTACGACCTTTTCAGCGCCGGCCGGTATCGACAATATCGCCTTCGAACCAGGAAACATCTCACCGACCATGATCACAAACCGCTGTCGCTTCGCTTCCTCGTTCGGCAGCGAGCCGACATCCCGAACAAACGATTCAATCGTCGAAAGGTGCTCGGGATTTACGTGCTTCATCCTCGAATCGCTCCCATCATAACCTGTCGCAGTCCTCTGCCTGCCGCTGGGATGAAGCGGCCTATGTGCTCAAAAGTATAGCAGACAGATTTGGCGATGAAAGCCATCGATCGACCCGACTCGCCTCGATAGCCCGACCCCAATCCCCCGATCCTCCTGCACCGAGGAAAGGTGTCAGGAACCAAGTAACAGCGGGTAGCCTCGGTTCTCCTCACCCGAAGTGGCGAAGCCACAAGAGATCGCCGTCCGACCTCACGCTTCCTCCACCCACCCCCGCCCACCGATAACCCCACCCCATTTCCCCGATCCTCCTGATAGCAGCCCTCAAAATGCGGCGCGACCTTCGCGCCCCAAACCAGGGCCAATCCCAACTCGCATCAGGAGCCACGCATCAACATGTCCACAACCTCCGTAGCCCGCCGCGCCGCCGCTCGCGAAAACGGCAAAAAATCGACAGGCCCCAAAACCGATCAAGGCAAGGCCAGATCCCGCTGGAACGCCATCTCCCACGGCCTCCGCGCCACCCACCCCGACGCCCCCCTCCCTCCCGACCTCGCCGCCGAGGTCGCCGCCGAAACCATCATCTTCAACGACGGCCTCAAACCCCAAAACGCCCTCGAAGAACGCCTCGTCGGCCGCGCCGCCGCCGCCTCCGCGCGCTGGATGCGCCTCTCCCACGCCGAGCTCCAGATCACCGCCCAGCGCACCCG
>JBGSYY010000554.1:0-8491 GCA_041750675.1 Isosphaeraceae bacterium
CCGATGGCGCGCGCCAGGCCCGCGCCGAGGTCACCAACATCCTCGAAGATCCCGTCGGCCAGCGCGCCCTTGATCGCCTCCTTATCAATCAACACACGCTCACCGACCATCCCGAACTGGCCCGCGCCTTCGATGCCTACCTCTCGCACGACGGTCGCCTTGCCCGCCTCGATCTCGAACAGACTGATCGCATCTTTTCCACCGAGGCAATGATCGAGGTCCGCTCCCTCCGCCGCTCTGTGGGCGAGTTCCTCGCCAACCAGGACGAAGTCCCCATCGAAGGCTTCGGCATCGCCGGTGCCAACGCCGAATCCGCCGACGTCTGGGCCATCACCCAGCACGACCAGTTGCAAACCTGGATCGTCGTCCCGCTCGGCGTTTTCCTCATCCTCATGATCACCCTGCGCAATGCGGCCACCTGCATCAACCTCGTCGCCACCATGATCCTGACGTACCTGTTCGCGCTCGGGGTCACCCACCTCATCTTCGTCACCTGGCTCGGTGCCGAGGGCCTCGACTGGAAAGTCCCGCTCTTCCTCTTCGTCCTGCTCATCGCCGTCGGTGTCGACTACAACATCTTCCTCATGAGCCGCCTCACCAGCGAGGCCCGCGCGCATGGCCTCAAGCCCGGCATCGAGGCCGCCATCGGCCAGACCGGAGGCCTCATCACCTCCGCCGCCGCCATCACCGCCTGCAGCTTCGCCTCCTTCCTGACCAGCCCCCTGGCGTCCATCCGCCAGCTCGGCTTCGCCCTCGTCGTCGGAATCACCATCGACGCCCTGCTCGTCCGCCCGATCCTCGTCCCCTGCGGCCACTGGCTCCTCAACCACCGCCGCGAGCCCATCCGCCTCCTGCTCACCCACGCCCGCAACGCCGCCTTCCCTCGCTCCCGAGTCACGCACCCCAACTAACGTTTATCACCCAATTTCCCCACTCGGCACTCAATTCGCCCGCCCCAGATACTCTCCCGTCCGCGTATCCACCTTGATCAAAGTCCCGGGATCAAGATGCTCGGGTACCTGCACGATCAACCCCGTCGACAGCGTGGCCGGCTTGGTGCGCCCGGTTGCCGAATTCCCCCGCACGCCAGGTGCCGACTCGGTAATCTCCAACTGAACCGTATCCGGCAACTCCACGGCCAAAACCTGGTCATTCACGAGCAACGCGTCCACATCCGGTATCCCGTCGTGAATGTAGTCCGCCAGGTCGCCCAGGTCCTCGGGCGTCATCGCAAACTGGTTGAAGTCCTCCGAGTCCATGAAGTGGAAGCCATCGCCGTCGCGATACAGATACTGAACCGGCCGCCGCTCGAAGTTCACCTCCGGTAGCGACTCCTGACCCTTGAACGTCCGCTCCAATCGGCCTCGGGTCTTCAGGTTCCGCGCGCGAACCTTGTACAGCGTCGCCGCCCCCCGGGCCGAGGGCGATTGAACCTGAATATGCTCCAGCATGTGCGGAGCGCCGTCGATCTCGACAACCATCCGGCGCTTGAAATCCTTGGCGGGAACCACAGTCGGAAACCCTCGAAATCTCTGGAGGAACAGTCATCATGCACAAGCCGGGGGACACACCCGTGCTCGGCCCGAAACAAGCCTATCCTAGCGACCGACCCGGCGATTGACACGCCCCCGACGCCGGGATACCCTCGACCCGGGTCGATCCTGCCCCCACGAGCAGCGACGACGGTTGACCGACGCCTGAGAGGCGGCCCATAACCTCCATGTCCGACTTCCCGTCGCGTGCCGAGGACTCCGATCTCCTGGCTCGCTGCCAGCTCTTGCTGGACCATCAATTTCAACAACCTGCCCTGCTGCGCGGTGCCTTGACCCACGCCTCAGGCGCCGACCACAGGCTCGCGTCCAACGAGCGCCTCGAGTTTCTCGGAGATGCCATTCTCGGTGCCGTCGTCTGCTCCTGGCTCTACAATGAGTACCCAGGCTGGCTTGAGGGTGGCCTCACCCGCATCAAGTCCGTCGTCGTCTCCCGGCGCACCTGCGCCAAGATCGCCCGCCGTCTCCATCTCGACGACTTCCTTGTCCTCGGCAAGGGCATGGGCCCGGCCGCTCAGACCCCGGACTCTGTTCTCGCCGCCGTCTTTGAGGCCCTCATCGGCGCGCTCTATATCGACGGCGGAATGCCCGCCGCACAGGCCTTCATCGAGCGGCACCTCGCCCCCGAGATCGCCCTGGCCGCCGACGATCAAGCCGGCGAGAACCACAAGAGCCACCTTCAGCAATCCGCCCAGCGTCAGTTCGGTGAAACACCGACCTATCTGCTCCTCGACGAAAAAGGCCCCGACCACTCCAAGTGCTTCAAAATCTCAGCCCAGATCGGCACCCGGCAGTATCCGGCGGCCTGGGGGCCGAACAAGAAGGACGCCGAACAACGCGCTGCCCGCAACGCCCTCTCCGAACTCGCCGGCGAACCGCCCCCATTTCCGGCTGATTGAGCCGCCGCCCTCCAAACCCCGAGCAAGGACCACCGCGTGAGCCTGGACCCGGACCAGTTCGATCCTCTCGCGGCCCGCGACTCACTCGGCTTGCCGTTCGGCGTCTGGCTCTTCCTGAGCGTCCTGTTCTGGCTCGCTCTCTACTTCAAATTCAACCGCTTCTGGAGCGTCCGCAACCTCGACCTTATTCTGATCCTGGCGCAGACCCCTGGCCTGGTTTACCTGAGCACGCTTCCGAGCCAGCCCCCGGCCTGGGTCTTCGCCTTCCTGTTCATCGGACTGGGGGTCTGGTCGCTCCGCTGCACCGTCGATCTTGCCCTTATCCGCCGCCCCTTGCTTGAACCGAACCTCAATGGCGCGGGTCTCTCCTGCCTGCTCGCCGGCCTGTTGCTGCTTGTCGTTGTCGAAGCCATTACCGTGGACTCGGCCGCAGGCGCAATTCGCAACCCCGGCGACCCTCACGCCGAGAAGACCGAGGCACGGCCACCCGTCACTCCGGCTCCCGACGGTACACCCGATGCCGCCGTGGAAAGCGCCCTCCGCAAGGCTCCCCCTCCCGCCGATTTCAAGCGAATGATGGCAGCACTCGGCCATCTTGGCATCACGCTCGGCCTCGTTGCCGTCGGTTTCAAGCATTTCCAGCGACCGCTGATCGGTCTCTCCATGGCCGTCGGTTTCCTCATCCTTCCCTATACCCGAATCGCGCTCATCGACAGTGGCCAGCTCGTCGCCTCCGCGCTCATTGTCATGGCGATCCTCGCCTATCGCCGGCCCACGCTTGCCGCCCTTTCGATCGCCGTCGCGAGCGCCTGGATGCCTCCCGTCGCCGGTCTCATCCCCTTGTGGGCCGGCTTCTATCGTGGGCGTGGATTACGACGATTTCTGGCGGTCGCCGTCCCCATCGTGCTCTCCGCCTGGCTCGTCGCATCCTCCATCCCCACCGTCTCGCGACTGGCCCTTGCCTTGGGAGCTCGGAGCCTCAACGAGGTCGGTCTTCTGCCCAACAGCGAAGCCCCCAGCACCCTTCCCGACGAACGGCCCGCGAAGGCCACCGATGCGGTGAAGGCCCCACCATCGCCGCAAAAAGTCGGCAGTTTCTGGAATGGTGTCGAACCGGCCTACCGCTTGCCTGTTCTCGTCCTCCATGCCTGCCTCGCCACCCTCTTCTTCTTCTGGCCCTTCGAACGAAACCTCGGCCACGTCATCGCCCAGTCGACCCTGCTCCTGATCGCGAGTGAATTCTGGTATCTGGACGAAGGCGGAACCCACGCGGTCCTTTATCTCCCGCTGCTCCTGCTCATGATCTTCCGGCCCAACCTCTCCTTGAAGGTTCCCCCTTCACCACGTCCACGGAATGCGATCGAGTCCATGGCGACCGTCGCTTAATCCGCTCCCTTGCGTCCCTGGGGGCACTAATCCGACAATCCGAACAACAACGGCCTCTCGCGTGATCTCAGGTTCGGAGCTTGTCACGATGTCGCTGCCCTACGATCGGATCGCCAAGCGAATCGACCACTCCCTGCTGGGACCGACTCTGACCGAGGCGGATCTCGAGGCTGGCTGCCGGCTCGCGGCGGCCTATAACGTCGCCAGCGTCTGCATCAAGCCGTTCGCCGTGAAGCTGGCCGCCCGCATCCTGATGGGGACCGACGTGGCGGTCGGCACCACGATCGGCTTCCCGCACGGCGGCCACCTTTCCGCCGTGAAGGTGTTTGAGACCGAACGCGCGATCGACGACGGCGCGACCGAGCTGGACATGGTGGTCAATATCGGTCAAGCACTCGGCGGTTCCTGGGATGCCGTGGCCCACGACATCGCCGCCGTTGTCGAGGCAGCCCATGCTCGGGGGGCGATCGTCAAGGTGATCCTGGAAAATTGCTACCTTAGCCCGGCCGAGATCGTCCGCCTCTGCCACATCTGCGGCGAGGTCAACGCCGACTACGTCAAGACCTCAACCGGTTATGGCTCGGGCGGAGCGACTCATGAGGACCTGATGCTGATGCGCGACGCCGCGCCGGCTCATGTCAAACTCAAGGCGGCCGGTGGCATTCGCACGCTGGATCAGGCCATCGCCGTCGTCAACCTCGGCTGCGACCGCATTGGTCTGAGTCGCACGGCGGAGATCCTCGACGAGCTGAAAGCCCGCCTGGCGGGAACCTCGCCGACGACGACCACCGCCGCAGGCAACGAGGATGGCTATTGACCATTCGCCGTACCTCTGCCGCGTCACCCCAGCTCACCTGAGCCATGTCCGCGATTCCGGCTGCCTCGACTCATGACTCCCACTTATCTTTGAAGTCCATAGAGCAACACGACGGATTCGGAGCCAACCCATGCGGATTCCGCCCCTGTTCGCCTCACTCGGTGTCGCGGTTGCTCTCCTTGCTCCGCCGCCCGCGGAGGCCTCGGCGGACGAGCTTGATCTCCTGAAGCGTGAGGTCGAGCTATTGAAGAAGGAAAACGAAATCCTGAAGCGTGAGAACGCCGAGCTGAAGGCGCGGCTCCAGGAAACGTCGCCCCCGAATCCCGACGACGAAGTCGTGGGGAAGGTCTGGGAGATCACCTTCGTTAACGCGGAAGGCAAGGTCCTGGCGACGTCGCGGTTCCTGGCCTCGGGCGGAAAGCTCTACAACGGCAAGACGCAGATCGGCCATTTTACCGAAAGCGGGACGAGAGTGCGTGTTGATGTCACCGACGCCGACAACCCCCGCGGCAACGGCGTCTACAACCTGGTGCAGTTCGAGAAGAACCCGCCCGGTTATCGCGGGATGATGAAGAACACGAACGGCGGCGAAGCGAAGGTCATCCTTCGGATCATCCGAGACTAGGCCTCGGTAATCCCGCAAAATCGGGGCGAGAGGATTCGAACCTCCGACATCCAGCTCCCAAAGCTGGCGCTCTAGCCAGGCTGAGCTACGCCCCGTTCATGGCTGAGATAGGCATCGTATGGGCTGGGTTGGCATCCGGTCAAGGCGGGCTGATGTTTCACGTGAAACATCGGCGGCGAAATCGGAGCACTGCCGGCGTTTTCCGCGTCAGATAGCCTGGTTCCGCTCATGTCATCCCCACGCGGGAGGGGATCGAGAGTATTGATCGCTCTTGTGCTGGATCCCCGCCTGCGCGGGGATGACTTCGGGAAAACCCGTATCGGTATCGAACAACCTGAGGGTCAATAGGGTTGAGGTAGAGCCGATGTTTCACGTGAAACATCGGCGGCGAAATCGGAGCGCTGCCGGCGTTTTCCGCGTTAGATAGCCTGGTTCCACTCATGTCATCCCCAGGCGGGAAGGGATCGAGAGTATTGATCGCTCTTGTGCTGGATCCCCGCCTGAGCGGGGATGACTTCGGGAAAACCCGTATCGGTGTCGAACAACCTGAGGGTCAATAGGGTTGAGCGTATCGCCGATGTTTCACGTGAAACATCGGCGGCGAGCCGGATGCGCTTAGCCCCGGATCAGGCCGGTGATCCGCTCGAAGTCCTCAGTCGTGTTGTATTCGATCAGGATCTGCCCCTTCTGCTTGCCGCGCGGACGGATCAGGACGTTGGTCGAAAACCGGCCGCGAAGCTGTTCTTCCAGCTCCATGAGGTGGTGCGGCTTTTCGTGGGCCGGTCGGCCGCCGTCGGCTCGGACCTTGGGTGGGCGGATGCCGGCGACGAGAGTTTCAGTCTCGCGCACCGACATCGCGGCATCGACGATGTATCCCAGCGCCTCGACAATTTTCTGAGGATCACCCAGCGCCAGCAACGAACGTGCGTGACCCTGGCTGATCTTGCCAGTACGCACCGCGTCCTGTGCTTCTTGCGGCAGGTCAAGCAGGCGGATCAGATTGGTGACCGTCGAGCGGTCGAGGCCCAGGCGGTTGGCCAGTTCTTCCTGGGTAAGACCGAAGCGCTCGAGATAGCCGTGGAAGGCGATTGCCTTTTCGATCGCGTTCAGGTCCTCGCGCTGGAGGTTTTCGACCAGCGCCAGCTCGCAAACGCGCTGGTCGTCGATCTCCAGAATCCGCGCCGGGATCTCGTGGATCTGAGCCTCGATGGCGGCGCGATGGCGGCGCTCGCCCGCGATGAGTTGATAGCGGTCGTTCATCGGCCGGACGACGACGGGCTGAAGCATGCCGTGCTGGCGCAGGCTGTCGGCGAGCGAGGCGATGTCGAGTGGGTCGAAGTCGCGTCGGGGCTGGAACGGGTTGGGATCGATCTGGTCGACGGCAACCATCAGCAGCTCGGCGGATTCGATGGCCCCGGCCTCGAAGCCGCCTTCCTCGGGACCGAGCAGCGCGG
Organism: Isosphaeraceae bacterium; assembly: GCA_041750675.1. Lineage (GTDB taxonomy): Bacteria > Planctomycetota > Planctomycetia > Isosphaerales > Isosphaeraceae > BPJS01. The sequence goes on from JBGSYY010000554.1 coordinate 6,732, forward strand.
CGAGACCGCGACCCAGGCGTCGCTTGTTACTCACGATCGAGAACCTCCAGGACGAGTTCGGCATAGGCGCGTGCCCCTCGGGCACGCGGGGCGTAGTCGAGCACGCTCAGCCCATGGCTGGGCGACTCGCTGATCTGAACGTCACGCGGGATCAGGGAACGGAAGACGGCTTCTTCAAAGTAGCCCCGAACCTCGCCGACCACTTCATTGGCCAGTTCGAGCGACGGGTCGTACATGGTCATCACCAGGCCGCCGATTTCCAGCCTGGGGTTGTCCTTGGCCTTGGTCTGGCGTGCCAGGTCGATCATTTGCGAAAGCCCCTCCATGGCGAAATATTCGCATTGGATGGGGATCATTATCTCTGAAGATGCGCCCAGGGCCGCGCGGGTGAGTTGGCCGAGCGAGGGCGGGCAGTCGAGAAAGATGAAGTCGAAGCGGCCCAGCTCGGCCTGAAGTTGCTGGCGAAGCTGGCCGGCGCGCTGGCGATTGGAGGCGGAGAGCGCGTCGGCGTCGGCCAGACTTTGCGAGCCGGGAAGCACGGACAGTCGGGGCTGGCTGGTCTCGACGATGAACTCGGCCAGGGGCTTGCCGGCGAGCAAGGGATGCCGGGTTGCAGGCGCGATCCCCAGCCCGCTGGTCGCGTTGCACTGGGGGTCGATGTCGACGACCAGGGCCGAGCGGCCGGCCTTGGCCAGGCCGGCGGCGACATTGATGGCCGTCGTCGTCTTGCCGACGCCGCCCTTCTGATTGGCGACGCTGATGATCTTGGCCACGGCGTCCTTCTCTCGGGCGCGAGACGATGACCGCGTGACGCAAGCGCCCCGCGATTCACTCGCTCGCTCTCCATCCTGGATTGGTCCCCGATGCGCGGCTGGGAATGTACGAGGGGAGGCGGGGATTGTCCAGACCAAGTGGAGCCGTGATGCGTGGTCCTGGTGTCCGTGGGTGAGGTGGCAGGGCCGGATGTTTCACGTGAAACATCGGGGGGCTGAGTTCGAGGCAGGGGGCTGATGTTTCACGTGAAACATTCGCTCCGCCTCAGACCTTCACCCCCAACCTTGCCGCCTCATCTTCAAGGCGGTCGCTGTAGGTCACGGGATAGGCGGCCGTGCCGTCGAGGGAGCGGAGCGTATCGGGCAAGGCCGCGCGTTGGAGCCGGCAATGTTCGCGGACGCGGTCGAGGGGAGGCGGCTCGTGGGTCCAGTCGCCAGCGCGGATCATGGGTTTCAGGAGTGGTGTGCCGCCTATGTGACGTTCATCGGCGGCCGTGACCAGGTCGCCCGTCATGCGGCCCTTGGCGTCATGCATCCGCCAGACCTGCTTGGCGAGCGGGTATGTCTTTTTGCCGGGACTGAGCTTGATTCGGCCCACGCCGTCGAGCATCACGAGCTTGTAGACCATGGAGAGCGCGGGGGCGTCGCGGACGGTGATCAGCTCGGTGCCGACGCCGAAGGCGTCGATGGGTGCGCCGTCGGCGATGAGGGCGGCGATCTTCCATTCGTCCAGATCGCTGCTGGCGAGGATTTTGACCTCGGGGCGGCCTGCGGCGTCGAGCACGGTGCGGGCTTCCTTCGCAAGCGCGCCGAGGTCGCCGGAGTCGAGACGGATGGCCTTCGTCGCGGGATCGACGGCGAGGGAGTGGCGGACGCCTTCGATGGTGTCGTACGTGTCGACCAGGAGAGTCGTGGTCTCGGGGAAGTTGCGGGCGAAGGCGGCGAAGGCGTCTGGCTCGGAGTCGAAGCTCTGAACCCAGGAATGGG
>JBGSYY010000555.1:0-6004 GCA_041750675.1 Isosphaeraceae bacterium
GTCGGCGGTCCCCAGCCGTACCTTGCCGATCGCCGATCCATCAATGGGCGTTCGCACCACGCTCTCGGCCCCACCCCAGTGCTCGCCACCCAGCCAGACACCCGCGAGACTCTCGGTTTTCTCCGACATCGCACCACGCTCCTCCGCTCCTGGCCTCATAGCTTCAGAATCGACGCCGAAGGATTCTGCTGCACATACGCCGCCCCGAACCGATTGGCCAGAAACGACTCCAGCGACACCTCTTCTTGATGAACATAGCCTTTGCCCGACAACTGCCCCATCGCGTGCATGTCGAGCAAGGCGCATACGGCCGACGCCGTCGTGATCTGAATCGCGCTCCAGCGGTCGCCGAATCGTTCGCCCGAATAAACCTTCCGAGCATCGGCCGACTGCAAATACAGCCCATTCTTCCAGCCCGTCACCGTGCAAAACACCAGCACGACATCCTGCAAGGTGCCGGGAACCGCCGCCTCCAGAATTTCCTTCATCAGCTCCCGGCGCTCGCTCAGCCGTAGCTCGCGGAGCAGGAAGTGCATCAGATGCTGATGCCCGGGGTAACGCACCGTCTTGTAGTCGAGATTGGTCACCCGCCCGGCCAGGGTTTCCCAGAGCGAGCCGACGCCGCCCGACGTGTTGAACGCCTCATAGTCCACGCCGTCGAGCGAGAAGTGTTCAAGGCCCTCCAGGGCCATCACTTCACAGGGCTTGCCGTCGCGTATCACCTCGCACGGGTTGCAATACTCGTTGATCAGTCCATCGGTCGACCAGGTAAGGTTGTATTTCAGCTCGCCCGTGGGGAATTGCGCAAGCGCTCCGACGCGTAGCTGCACCTCATCCAGGCGGTCGTAGCCTCGCGTCAACGCATGGCCCACGATCGCCACGAAGCCCGGCGCGAGTCCACACTGAGGCACGAACACCTGGCCCGCCTTTGCGCGCTCGGCCAGCGCGCGGACCGCGCGCGTGCTCTCCAGATCCTCGGTCAGATCGAAATAGGAGCATCCGGCCTCGAGCGCCGCCGTCGCGATCCCCGGATTCACCATGTAGGGGCAGGCCGAGATGACGTCTGCACAACCCGCCATGGCGTCGCGCAGCGAGGCTGCGTCGGTCACATCGACCCGGCGTGTTTCCGTGTTCGGAAGGGCCGACGTGCGTGCCAACGCCGGCTCGTCGACATCGCCCACCCGCACGGCGTAGTCGCCGGTGTGGGCCAGCAGCGCCGCCACCGCTCGACCGATTTTCCCCGCACCCAGCAGCAAAACCTGGCGCATCGCGTTTCGACTCCCAGCAAAATCCCTCAGCCTTGAACCATAAACCGCACGACATCCTTGGCCACGTGTTCACGATCGTAATCGAGCGCCACCAGGTGGTCGGATCGATCCATCCAGGCCAGCCGTTTTTCACGCGAACCCAGCCGATCGATCAGCCATTGCGCCTCGCTGGGCTCGACCACCGAGTCTTTTCGCCCCTGAATCACCAGAGCAGGCACCTCCACCCTGGGCACTTCCGGACGGGTCCGTTCGATCAATTCCAGGGCGCTCAGTGTCGCTCCCAGGCTGAAGGTGCGGTAGCGCTCCTGGCTCGCCACCCATTTTCTCATCTCCGGGTCGCGCACCGGCGGCTCGCGGCGCGGCAGGTCGGGCATCACCTTGACCATCATGCGCACCGCCGACGCCGATTTGAACGGCAGCCACGTCGTATGCCGGATCGCCAGAAAGGGAGCCAGGAGAGCCAGTCGCTCCACCTTGCGAACTCGGCTCAAACCCAGGGCCAGCGTCCCGCCCGTGGAGAAGCCCACCACGGCGACCGGCCCCTTGGTTTCCTTGGCGAGTCGGTCGAATGCGTCCTCGACCGTTTTCACCCAATCCTCCCAGCGCGAAGCAGGCATCGTCGGCCCACCCCCTTCGTGCCCCGGTAGTGTCGGCGTGGCGACGTTCAATCCCTCAGCGCGCAACGCATCCACCACGGTGGTCAGTTCATAAGGGCCGCCGCCCAGTCCGTGAATCGCCAGCACCGCCGGCTTTCTTTGCATGAGAGAATCCCGTCTCAGGAGAAAGATTGGTCAAATGTCAAGGAATGCATTTAAGGACATGCGATGTGTTATCACTCTCAGGAATCGACTCCTTCCCAGGGACCGGCCATCGGCTCGACTTGAGCACCGTTGACTCACCGGTGTCGTCCACCCTAACGATCAACGCCGCCGCTCCGGGAATCGATTCGACGAGTCGCAGCCCTTCCTCCGGTCCCAGCACCGAGACGGCCGTCGCCAGACTGTCGGCGGTCGCTCCGTCGTCGGCAACGATCGTCACACTCGATCGACCCGTCACACCGAGGCCGGTTCGCGGATCGACGATGTGCGAATAGCGAATGCCGTCGATCTCGACAAACTGCTGTGCGTCGCCCGAGGTCGAGACGTTGCGATTCGACAGCACCAGAGCAGGGGGGGTGGCACCATTGGGAGCGGGCGTTTCCAGCGCCACGCTCCAACCCGCCTCGCTCACGGGCGGATCGCCCACGGCAATATCCCCGGCCGCCGCAACGAGCGCACGATTGACGCCCAGTTTGCGGAGCACCGCCAGTGCCTCGTCGGCCGCGAATCCCTTGGCGATCCCTCCCAGATCGAGCCGCATGTGCGGGGTGGTCAGCAGTACGGTTCGTTTCTCGGGATCGAGAACCATCTTGTCGGACCCAACCAACCCCAGCGCCGCCTGCAAATCCTCTGCCTTGGGTAGCCGATGCTGCCGACGCGCTCGCCTCCATAGCGACACCACAGGCCCCATGGTGGCGTCGAAAGCGCCTCCGGTTCGCGTGGCCATTGTCTGTGAACGATCAAGCACGCGGAACAAATCCTCGCTCACAGGCAGCGGTTCGCCGTGGGGTGCGTCACAGAGGCGGCGCAACTCGCTCGACGGGTCGTAATCGCTCAGTCGACTGTTCAACTCGGCGATCCGGGCGAAGGCCGCGTCGGACGCGCGGCTGGCGGTCGGCTCATCGGTCGTGTATAAAATAAGTTGAAATTCGGTCCCCATCTGGGGCTGGCGAAACTCGAATCGCGTCAACCGCGGTTCGTCGGCCGCCAATCGGGGCCGCGGCGGCAACGCGGCGATGATGACGAATCCCAATATCCCCAGGCCAGCCCACCGACCGCGAACCCGCCCCTCCGCGAATGTGCTCATTCGCACCTCCGCCCTCCTTCCCCGATCCACTTGTTTCGAGATCCGCCCGGCCGCGGACTCCTCACTCCAACACCGGAGCATATCCGACGTGCGACGTTCAGCCCAAGCCTCGCTCGGCCGCGGCCTCGCCGCCAGCGCCCTCGCGCTGGTCCTTGCCGCGCCCCTTTTCGCCCAGGAAGTGACGTTCAAAGCCGACCCGCTGCCGGCCGACATGAAGCCGTATACCGAGACCATTCCGGGAACCAAGGTCAAGTTCGACATGGTGCCCATCCCCGGCGGAACCTTCACCATCGGCAGCCCCGAGGGAGAAGAAAACCGAGGCGAGGATGAAGGCCCCCAGCGTCAAATCAAGGTCGCTCCCTTCTGGATGGCCAAGACTGAGGCCACCTGGGAGGAATACGACCCCTTCGCCTTCTCACTCGACATCAAGCGCAAGAAGGCCGAGGGCATTGATCTTTCAAAGCAGCCCGACACCGAGAAAAAAGCCGACGCCGTCAGCCGACCCACTCCGCCCTATGCCGACGAAACCTTCGGCTACGGTCGCAAGGGCCAGCCCGCCATCTGCATCACCCATCACTCGGCGATGATGTATGCTCAGTGGCTCTCCGAGAAAACCGGCAAATCCTATCGACTGCCCAGCGAGGCCGAATGGGAATGGGCCTGCCGCGCGGGCACCTCGACTCCCTACTTCTTCGGTGACGCTCCCGCGGATCTCGAAGAGTATGCCTGGTATGTTGAAAACGCCGAGAAGCCCATGCCGGTCGGCAAGAAGAAGCCGAACCCGTGGGGTCTGCACGATATGCACGGCAACGTCGCCGAGTGGGTGCTCGACCACTACATCAAGGACCAGTACGCCAAGCTGCCCGAGGGTGAGGTCGTCTCCAAGACCACCGCGATCCCCGACGCTCAGGAATACCCTTACGTCGTCCGCGGCGGCTCCTGGGACGACGATGCGGAAGCCTTGCGCTCGGCCGCTCGCCGCGCTTCGAACAAGGAGTGGTCGGTTCAGGACCCCCAACGGCCCCAGTCAATCTGGTGGCACACCGACGCGACCTTTGTCGGCTTCCGTGTGATCCGGCCTTACGATCCCAAGGATCCACTGATGTCCGTCAAGTCGCCGATCGTCAAGCAAAAGGGCACCAAGTAAGCCCACTCGGGACGTGATCCGCACGCCGACATGCCATAGACTGGAATCAGTTCCGACGAATCGACCATTTCCCTTTCGGAGTACTCTCCATGATCCCCCGCAAGTCGCGCCGTCATTTTCTGCTCTCGACCTCGGCCGTCGCCGCCGGTGCCACGGTCTCGCTCGGTGCCATCCCGCTGGTGCATGCCGGCAACAAGCAGGCGTTCAAGGTCGGCTTGATCGGCTGCGGTGGACGTGGCCGAGGCGCCGCCGAAAACATCTGCGAGGCCGCGGGCACGAGCTACAGCGTCAGCATTCACGCCGTGGCCGACGTGTTCAAGGATCGCGTTGACGATTGCGTCAGCTTCCTCCAGGGCGCCGAGCCGTGCAAAGGCAAGCTCGACGTTCCGGCCGAACGCCAGTTCGTCGGCTTCGACGCCTATCAGAAGGTCATCGACTGCTGCGACCTGATCCTGCTCGCCACCCCGCCCGGCTTCCGCCCCAGCCATCTCGAGGCCGCCGTGGCCGCCGGCAAGCACATCTTCTGTGAGAAGCCCGTCGCCGTCGATGGCACCGGCATCCGCAAGGTGCTCGCCGCGTATGAAAAGGCCCGCGAGAAGAATCTCGCGATCGTCACAGGCACCCAGCGCCGCCATCAGGCACCGTATCTCGAAAGCATGAAGCGGATCCACGACGGCGAGATCGGCGACGTCCAGTTCGCCCGCGTCTTCTGGAACCAGGGCAACATCTGGGCCGTGCCGCGGAAGTCCGAATGGGATGACATGACGGCCCAGCTCCGCAACTGGTATCACTACACCTGGCTCTGCGGCGATTGCATCGTCGAGCAGCATGTCCACAACCTCGACGTCGCCAACTGGGCCATCGGCGCTCATCCCGTTTCCGCCTATGGCATGGGTGGCCAGCAGGTCAATCGTGCGCCCGAGTTCGCCCAGTCGTTCGATCATTTCTCGGTTGACTACGAGTATCCCAACGGCGTTCACGTCCTCTCCAACGCACGCCAGATCGACAACACCGCCAACGACGTCAACGAATACGTCACCGGCACCAAGGGCCGCTGGTCGAGCCCGCAGCACGTGTTCGAGGTCGACGGCAAGCGCTCCCGCGTTCGCGCCGAGGGGATCAACCCCTACGTGCAGGAGCATATCGACCTGCTCGCGTCCATCGAGGCCGGCACGCCGCTGAACGAATTGAAGCAGACTGCCGAGAGCACGCTCACCGCCATCATGGGCCGCATGTCGGCCTACACCGGCAAGCGAGTCTCGTGGGAAGAGGCCCTCAACTCCTCGCTCAACACCTTCCCCGACAAGCTCGAATTCGGCCCAATGCCCGAGCCGGCCCCGGTGGCCATGCCCGGCATCACCGAGCTGATCTGAGCACGACACCCAAACCTCAGGCGAGCGCCGGAGCAACCCCGTTTGCCCCGGCGCTCGCCCTCCCCGTAGGGTGGGCAATGCCCACCTCTTTGTGGGCTGTCTTAACCGACTAGATCATGCAGAAGTCTGAACCTATCCAGGTGTGCCGCGCGACCAGGACGACCCCATCGAGACCCCACCCCATGACCCGCCGACTTCTGCCCGCACTCCTGCTTGCCGCCCTCTCCCTGACCGCGACGGCCGGCGACACCGCCAAGATCGTGCTCGTCGCCGGCAACCCCAGCCACGGCCCCGGCGACCATGAGTTCAAC
>JBGSYY010000556.1:0-2095 GCA_041750675.1 Isosphaeraceae bacterium
CGAGCGCGGGCGTGTTGGGCATCACGCGCACCAGCCGTGGGGCCGGGCCTAGCGCCTGGCGTAATGTGGCCAACGTCACGCCCGCCGCAACGGACAGGACCAGATGGCGGTCGCCCAGAGAGGGCGCGATCTCGGCCAGAACAATCGGCATCACCTGCGGCTTGACGGCCAGGACAACGACATCGGACAGGGCGATCAGCTCGGGGTTGCCGACCTGAGGCTGAATTTTGCACTCGTCGACGATCAAATCGACCATGGTCCGCGCGGGATCGTACGCCGAGATGTCGCGGGGGTCGGCGACGACCCCGGCGCGAATCAGGCCGCGAATCAGCGCGCCGGCCATCTGACCCGCACCGATGAAGCCCCAGCGTGTTGCCATGCGAGTGAGGACGCTCCGAGACGAATTGCGGCGAGTGCGGGACGGCCGGTAAAGCCCTGTCCGAGGATTCGATACAGAGATTCTAACATGGAGAGCGGGCAGACGGGCGGAGTGCGGCCTTGCTTTTGGGGGGCCAGCTACGATAAATTCTTCTCTTTTGTCCGTAGGTCCAGATGACGGCTGTCCGTGAGGCGGCGTCGGGAGATCGTGTCGTGGCCGTACCGAAGCGACGGAAGTCCCCATCCAAGCAAGGCATGCGACGGAGCCACGATGCGCTGGTCGCCCCGGCTTTGAACATTTGCCCGCAGTGCAAGCTCGCGATTCCACCGCACAAGGTGTGCGAGCTGGTGGAGGAGTGCGGCAACATCCAACGCAGCAAGCCGCACAATCCGCTGGCGGCGGAAACCGCCAAGTCGGGCGGCAAGAAGTGAGCCAGTCGGCTCCACATCGAGACAATCCGGTCAGAATCAGAACAAGATCGTTCGGGATCGAGAGATAGGAAGAAGAGGCGGATCATGCCCAGACAGTGCGCCGTGAGCGGCAAGAAGACGACGTTCGGCAATCAGATCACGACTCGTGGTAAGGCCAAGTACCTCGGCGGCGTCGGCACGAAGGTGACCGGCATCAGCCGGCGCACGTTTCAGCCGAACCTGCAGACGATCAAGATCTGGCTGCCCAACGGCACGACCAAGCGGGTTCGCGTGGCGACGTCCGTCATCCGCGACGGCCGGATCACGCTTGAAGTGGACGGCAAGGTGCAGACCTTCCCGCTGATCAAGGCCGCCAAGGGCAGCGCCGAGGCTCGCCAGCGGATGAAGACTCTGTATCCGATCTGACCGAAGCGGCGTCGGATCGAACCGAAGAGTGTGGCCATGACCCGGGCTTCGGCCCGGGTTTGCTTTTTCGGCCTAGCCGCCGAGTGGGGCTTTGATTGAGCTGTTGATGAGGTCGGCGTTGTGCTTCCAGCGGCCTTCGACGCCGCCGCCGAGTGATCGGATCGCGGTCATCGCCATCATCAGAATCAAGGCAAGGAGAATGGCGTATTCGACGGTGGTCGGCCCGTCTTCCTGAGCGAGCCACTGCGAGATTGCCCTGCGGATGGCTTTCATGCGCTGCAGTCCGAGAGAGAGGGTTTAGCCGGGACGGGAAGTCGCCAGGGCGCAAGTTCGCCCGTTGGCCCGGGGATCTCGGCCGCTCTGAGGGGACTCTAGATCATGAGGACCGGCGCGGCAGGGGGTTTCTTGGAAACGTCTCCGCGTGAGGGTTGAGCGGAAGGGCCGAAATTGCACTGGATTGCCCTGGATTTTGAGACAACCGGGCTGTCGCCGATCGCCGAACATCGGATGGTCGAGATCGGCGCGGTGAGGTTGGACGAATCAGGCCAGGTGGTCTCGACGTTCGCGACTCTGGTGGCTCCGGAACGCCAAGTGGAGCCTGCGGCCTTGCGATTGCATGGGTTGGGTGCCGAGGCGTTGCGAGACGCCCCGGCAGCGGCGGAGGCGATACCCCGCTTCGCGAACTGGCTGGGGCCGGCGGAAGGTGTCCGACTGCTGGCGCACAAGGCGCGGGTGGAGGCGGAGTTTCTGGGGATGGCCCTGGAACGAGAGGGGTTGGACGGCTCGGGGTGGCTCGTTCTGGATACGCTGGCGGCGTCGCGGTGGTGGATGCCCGAGGCGCGGAGTCATCGGCTGGGTGATCTGACGGCAGGCTTGGGGC
>JBGSYY010000557.1:0-4093 GCA_041750675.1 Isosphaeraceae bacterium
AAGGTCGCGGTTGGGGACGAGCGTGATGGCGGCCCGTGCATCCTCGAAGCGGCCGGCCGAGAGCAGGCTGTCGAGCAGGACGGCGGCGACCGTCTGGCGGGGTCCGACGAGTGGAATGCGGACGATGGTTTCGAGGGCTTCTTGATAGGTGGCGGTGGCGTCGTCGTTGAGTCCGTCGAAGGCTTGTTGCTTGGCGAGGCTGACCAGGGCTTCACCTCGGGAGGGCATATGGGGCATCGAGCGGGCGATTTCCAGGCCACGGCGGAACTGGTTGGATACCGCAGCGCGGGCGACCAGATCGACGAACGTGCGGTCGCGCCAGGCGGGCAAGGGAATTTTGTCGGCGGAGGCGGCGGCGACGACGAGCAGCAGGTCGGCCCGGTCGCGGTAGGGGCTGTCGACGGAGTCGATGCGGGCGTCGCGGTTGGGGGAGTTCTCGCGGGCGAAACGGGCGACGTCCTGGCTCTTGCGGCCGAGGGCCTGGGTGACGCGGGACAAGGCGGTGCTGCGGAAGTTGGTGCTGCTGATCCGGGAGGCGAGGTCGTCGGCGAGGATCACCGACTTGAGACCGCGATCGAGGGCGGCCAGCCGGGTTTCGTCGCCGCGCGGATCGGCGACGTTAGGTTCGTTATCGAAGCTGGATCGCTGCTTGGTGATGCCGCGCTGAACAAGTTGCTCGGAGAGGGCCAGTGCGGTGGCGGAGGCGGCGTCGAGTCGGGCGTCGCGAAGGGTTGCGTTTTCGAGCACGAAGGCGTCGTCGAGACCTGCGCCGTGGCTTCTATTGTCCGGGATGCTGAGAGCGGCGTCGCGGGCGAGGTTGAGCGCCTCAAGGGCCTGGTCGTAACGCTGGGTGAGGAGCAGGGCGCGGGCGGTGCGTTCGAGGGCGCGAGAGCGTTCGCCGGGGTCGGTGATGCGTGCGGAGTCGGCGAGGAGTTGGTCCTCGGCGCGGCCGAGCACCTGGACGTCTTCCTTGTTGGGGTCGATGCGTTCGCGGTTGACCAGGTCGCTGATCTGGGCGTGGGCGGACGAGGCAAAGGCGAGGTAAACGCAGGCCGTCACGATCCAGCCCAAGCGGGGTCGGCCGGTAAGCGAGGGTTGATGTGGCGGCATGGGGCGGGATCCTGAGTGGGGAAGTCGAGACGGCCCATTCTCTATCGGGTATCAAGTCGAAGGGTCGCAAGAGAGACGCGATCCGATATGAAACATGACTTGCGAAGGCGACAAGGTCAAGCGGCGGAGGGGCAGGCATGGGTACGCGAACGGCGGATCGCTCGCGACCGGCAGGATCGTCAAGGTTTGCGGACGGGTGTCGGGGGGTCATATGATGGGCGGCATGAGTGAATCGAGCGCGGAAAGACCGGATGTGCGGGACGGGACACCCTGGCGGGTGGTGTTTGCCGTGGTCGGGGTCGTGGGACTCATCAGCGTGCTGGTGGGTGTGGAAGTGGTGCGGACGGCGCCGGTGCGGGGGGCGGTGCGGGCGTATAGCGAGTTGATCGCGGCGGCGAACCGGGGTGATCTGGAGGCGGCACGGGCGGTTTGCAGCGTTCGGTTTCTGGCGGAGAATCGGCTGAAGGCCGCCGATGAGGGGGGGATCGTCGGACTGCCGAGGGGGATTCACAAGAACTTTCGGGCGTGGTCGGTTGGCGATGACGTGCATCTGTGCCCGACCAATCCGCGCGACCGGCTGCGGCCGGTTTACCGGTTGGTGAGGGAGTCGGGCGGTTGGAGGTTCGACGGGCTGGCGGGCCAGTTGGGCGATGGCGGGGTGTTTACACAGGTCGAACTCACGGGGCCTTGAGTGCATTGTCGCGAACTGAGGTCAACTATGATGCCTTTTGTTGTTAGTTTGTTGATGTCTATGACGGGCCAGGCGGGTCAGAACTCGACGCTTGATCAGGAGACCGCGGCGCGTCTCCATCAACGGATTGACGCGCTGGTGCGCGAGGAACTGACGACACGCTGGTATCCGGCGGCGGTCGATAGCACACGCGGCGGATTTCGTCAGAACCTGGCGCGGGACTGGACTGTGCTGCCCGATGACGGAGCGTTCGTGGTTTATCAGGGGCGGATGACGTGGACGGCGGCGGCGTTCGCCGAGTACGCGCCGGAACATCGGCAAGAGTATGCGGGGTATGTGGGGCATGGTGTCGCGTTTCTGGATGGGGCGATGCGCGACGGTGAGGATGGCGGGTTTCACTGGATGATCGACAAGGACGGTCAGGGTGGTGACGAGAAGCATACGTATGGACTGGCGTTCGTGATCTATGCGGCAAGTGTCGCGCACCGGGTGACGGGCGACCCCGTCGCACTCCGGGTGGCTCGGGATGCGTTCGACTGGACCGACGCGCATGCCCACGACGCCGAGCATGGGGGATACTTCGAGGCGCTGAAGCGGGATGGAACGCCGATTGGGTTGCCGGAGGAGGGAACCCCCCTGCCCCGCCGGCTCGACCGGATCGGGGTGCTGCATGGACTCAAGTCGATGAACGTGCATATCCACATGCTGGAAGCGCTGGCCGAGCTATCGAAGGTCGATGAGCGGCCGGTGGTGCGGCAGCGGTTGCGCGAGGTTTACGAGATTGTGCGCGATCGGATCGCGGTGGCCGATGTCGGGGCGTTGAACCTTTATTTCACGCGAGACTGGCGGGCGGTGCCGGCGCACGATTCGTTCGGCCATGACGTGGAGACGGCGTATCTGCTGGTCGAGGCGGCCGAGGCTCTGGGCGAGCCGGAAGACCCGCGGACGTGGGCCGTGGCGCGGCGGTTGGTCGATCACGCGCTCGACTGGGGCTGGGACGCCGAGCATGGCGGATTTTACGACAAGGGCGAGACGTTCGGCCCGGCGCACGATTTGACCAAGGTGTGGTGGACGCAGGCAGAGGGGCTGAATGCGCTGTTATTGATGCATCGGCGATATGGCAAGGAGACGGACCGCTATGCGCGGGCGTTCCTGGATCAGTGGCGATTTATCGATCGATATATGATCGACACAGAGTATGGTGGCTGGTATGAAGCGACGACACGGGCCGGGGAGCGGATTGGGGATGGGCGAAAGGCGCAGCCCTGGAAGGCGAATTATCACACGTCGCGGGCGTTGATGAATGTGGCGCGGTGGTTGGAGGAGATGAGCAAGTGAGATATGCAGACATATTCATTCGCAAGCAACTCTCAGCTCACGAGAGTCAGCGCGGGGCGGGCGGGCGGCGCACGGGGATGGGCAGGAGGATCTTGTACGGGGTGTCGGCAAGGCGGTGGCCCGCCTGATCGAGGAGGCCGGGGGAGGAATCGCCGCCGATGGTCAGCAAGGGGCGGCGTGGTTGCTGGAAGCGGCGGCGGGTGACGAGCAGGATCGAGCGGGCGGCGGGGTTATAGCGGGCGAACTGGAGGCGAATCACAACGTCGTCGGCGGTGCCGAAGCGGCGGTCGCGGCCATGAATGACGAGTGAATAGTTGGCGAGATCGGCGGCCGAATGCGGGTCGAGCAAGCCTCGGAAGCGAATGAGGATGCGGGTGCGATAGCCGGGGCGAGCGAGGCGGGTGACGTCGCGGATCAAGGGGGTGGCTGGGATCGGCGCGGTGACATTGACGGTTTGCGTGGCGAAGTTGTCGGCGGTGTCGGGGTCGGTCTGGTTGGCGGTGACGAGGGCTTCGATCTGAATGATTCCGGCGCGGTCGGGGACGACGGTGAGTGTGACGGTGGTGGACTGGCCGGGGGCGAGGGTGGGGATGGTGGTCTGGAAGTCGGGACTGGTGAGGCTGGAGCCATCGGCGCGGCGGATGACGGCGAGCAGATTGACATTCGTGGCCGGGTCGGAACCCTGGTTGACGACATTGACGAGAACGGTGAGCGGCTGGCCGACCAGGGGCGACGCGGGCAGTGTGTTGATCGAGACCAAGAGATCAGCAACGCCGTTGGGCGGCGGGTTGAGGAACTCAATTCGTTCCCAGCCTTGCTGAATGAGCGGAGCGGAGCCCGCGACGACGATGGTGGGAGATTGTGAGGGCGAGGCATGGAGGCGGAGCAGGTCGCCGGGGGCGTTGATGGGGTCGCCGCCGGAGAGCTGGCGGGGGGCGAGGGCCAGCGGGGCGG
>JBGSYY010000558.1:0-7478 GCA_041750675.1 Isosphaeraceae bacterium
GACCCCTTGGTCGCTCGGTGCCGTGCCGCCTCCGCAGCCGGCCGTCCCCACAACCCCCAACGCCGCGAAGCCAATCCCGCACCGTCGTAGCGTCTGAGCAAACCGCGTTCGAAAACTCATGGAGCCACATCCCGAAAGAGCGAAGTGTTAAGAAAATCAGTGAGGTTCGGACCAGTGCAAAGGCACCGTCCAACGATGCGACGATTACGGAGCGCCACCCGGCGCGGCCGCGCCGGCTGGTTCAGCAACCGCCGGTTGAGCCGCGCCATTTTCATCAGCCACCGGAGGGGTGGGCGGCGGACTCAACGCCACAAGTTGCTGCTCCACCGCCGTCACATAGTTGAGCAACGTGTCAACCACAGTCCGAATTTGCTCCAACGGCTTGCCTTCCAGCGATTTCGGCACACCCACCACGGGATTCGCCGCCTGAGCGCCCTCCGGCGGAAACACCTGCGGCATCGCCGTGAACGGCACATAACGCGTGGGATTGGCAATCCATTCCACCATGTATTCGGGACGCAAACGACCCGAAGCCTGACGCAGGTTCGGCCCGTGCGACTTCTCTTCGCCCGTCGGCTTCAGCGCGCCAATAGCGTGGCATTGAATGCACTGGTTCTTCGTGATCAGGTTCCAGCCCGCATCCAGGTAAGGAGAGTGCGGCAGACCAGCCGTTCCCGCCGTCATCGTCGCCTCCCCGTCCGCCCCCCCGAACATCGTCTCGCGACCCGCCAGATAGGCTTGCTCCCGCTGGGGAATCTCCTGATACGGGAAAATCGCCCCATCACGGGCCGCGAAATAATTCGCCAGGTCGCGAGTCTCGCCCAGCGCTGGGCTACCCTCGGCATCACCCATGTTCGACGAGACCAACCGCGCATGTGCCCCATAATGGAACCGGGGCATCCGCAGCATCGCCGCAGGGCGGATCTTGTACGGATCTTGCAAGAACTGAGTCAGCCAGGGCGTCTGAACTTTCAGCCCCTCACGGATCAACGGCGGCGGCAGCTTGTTCCAGATCGGACCCAGCGGCTCACCCGTCTGCTCCGCGCTCCACGTCGAATAGAGCCAGGCGAAGTCGCCCCCCTCGGCCGGTGTCTCCACCACCCGATCGGGATTAATCCGAACCGTGTCGCCGACCATGAACTGGAACCCGCGAATCGTCGCCGGCTTCCAGAGCTGGAGATAGAGCGTCTTCTCCACCTTCCCTTGATCATCCTCTTCCTGGTCCAAACCGATCGGCATTCCTTCCAGAACAATCGACTTGCCGTCGTGCGCCTTCAGCTCCGGCGGCTGATCCGCCTCGAACGCCAGCCCCGGATACAGCTCGCGGTGGTCCTTCGACCGATTCTCATACGCCAGAGCGACGTTCGAACGGAACGGCTCCGGGTCCGAGGGATCGTCCGACTTGAATACCAGATCCAGATCCGTCGCGCCGGCAATCGCATATCGAGGCATCGCCATCACGTGGCAACCACGGCAATTGTACTGCTCGACGATCCGCTCGCCCTTCGCCAGCGCGATCTGCATTGGGGAATACCGCGGTTGCGGCATGTACCGCGCCGGGATCTTCTCGCCCGTAAGGCCGAGAACGAACGTCATGATCTCCTCGACCGCCTGCGGATCTTCCGACCACGAAAACTGAGGCATCCGCAACCGCTCATCCCAAGCCTTCAGGTCGTCGCGATCCTTCTTGTAGTCGTAACTGCGCGGGCGGTGGAGCTTCTGATAGAGAAAGCCCGACCGCGTGTGATCGGCCAGTTGTTCCTGGAAATACTCGGACGTGCCGTCACGGTTCTCGTGCTCATCGGCCGGCCGATCCGCCAGATACTCCGTGATGTGGGCGTAGTCCAGCTTCGTCGGACTCTTCACACCCCACGCGTTCAACGGCGTGCCGATCGGCTTCTCATTCTCGTAGCCCGGAATCGCATGACAGCCGAAGCAACCGAGCCGAGTGATTGTCTTCTGCCCGACGTACAGCAGCTTCTCATCCGTCGACAGCGACTCCACCAGTCCGTTGATGTCGCGCTCCAGAATCGTTCGCTTCTCAAACGTCTTGGACCGGCTCAGATAAAGCCGCATCAGCTGATCCAAGCCATCCTTCACCTCAGGCGCATCCACGGGCGGCACATCGACGGCCAAGGGCCAGAATCGCGTCTCCGCGCCCGGCTCCCAATCGCTCCGCGTGCTCAGAATCCAGCCCGCGATATCCGCCGAGTCCTGCGCCGAGAGCTGCAGGTTGGGCATCAACGTGTTCGGGTGATAGCTCTCCGGCTTCTCAATCCAGTTCGCCAGCCAACGATACCCCTGCTCCTTCGTGGGGAACTTCGCCGCGACGCTCGACAGATTCGGCCCAAACTCCGCCTTCGCGAACTGACGTACTGCCTCGGGGAAGTAATCCGGGGGATACAGCCCCTCGGGATCAAGCTGATAGGCCGGATTGAATGACGATTCACCATCCGCCCGAAGCGCGAGCGAACTGGGCAGATCACCCGACTCATACGAGTTCACGGCATGGCACGACAGGCAGCCCTTTTCCAGGAAAAGCTGCTTGCCCCGCACGGGGTCGTTCTCAACGGGCGGCTCCGTGAAATCGGGCGCGGTGCTGTTCGAGAACAGATAATGCGTCACCGCGTGGATTTCCGCATGGTTCCGAGGCCAATCATCGGGCCGATCGTTGTTGGTGATGCCGTAAAACCGGGGCATCCGGCTATCGGGCCGGAACGCGTGCGGATTCTTGATCCACCGCAGCGTCCAATCCTTGCTCGTCTTCGACCCAATGTGCGAAAGATTCGGCCCCACCGGCCGATTGTCCGTCAGGTCCGGCCCAAACGAGCCCTCACCGCCGATCGTATGGCAGCCCGTGCAGCCGTACTTCACAATCCGCTGATAACCGGCCAGTAGCTTGGGTGCTTGATCCTGCTTGAGATCCGTCACCATGTGGTGGCATTTCAGGCAGCTCGATTCCATGAACCGGCTGGGCAGCATCGGCTCGTCCCAGTGGTGAATCTTGTGCCAATCATGTTCCTTCTCCCAAGCCGCCTTCTCCTCGGGATCGTTCGGCTCGTGCGAGGCGTATGTGAACGAGGTGCCCGACCCCTGCCCGCCGTGGCAGATCGTGCAGCCGAAGTTGTTGATCGGGTGCGGACCATTCGCGTCGAGATAAAGCCCGGCATCCACGGGCTTGCCCGTCGCCGGGCTGATTGCCGTCGCCCCACTGGTCAACTTGGGGTGATTACGGAACACCGCCGGCATCGGCTGGCCGTCCGCCGTCTCTTCGTAACCGATCCGGTCGATCCCCTGATGGCACGTCAGGCAGCGGTCGTAACGCGGCACGTCCTTGAAGTTGTAGTTGATCGTCAGTTCCGGGAGGCTGATTTGATGAATCTTGGTCGGCGGCGCAGCCAGGTCCACGAGCGGCAGCCCTCGCACCGTCGCGTTTACCCAGTTCCATGCTCCAGCCAGCCCCTGCCCCTCGCCATACTGTTGCTCTTTCTGCACGAGCGTCCTCACCACGCGGTCGCGGTCGCGGGTGATATCCTCCTTCTTCTGGTTCAGAACCGACACCGTGCGCGGCACGACCGGAAGCGCGAACGCCATCCAGGCCGCGTCATTATCCACCGGGGTGGAAGGCTCGGGAATCGCCCCCGCCTCGAACACCACGGGCACATTCTCGGCAGCTCCACGCTCGACGTTCACCCGCACCGTCCCGGCCGGCTTCTCGCCCCGCAAAATCGCCTCAAGCTCGGAACGAAACTGCTCAAACTCAGCCACAGTCATCGCGTCGCCCACCTTGAAGCCGGCCAGCGCGGCCAGGGACCCCGCGGGCGGATCGGCCGTCACCTCGACCACTTCGCTCGCGAGCAGGCCGCGTTGCAACTGCGCCTCCACCATCTTCCGCTGGATCGACTCATAGCGCTCGTTGATCTCGGCATACTGCCGCTCGGTCGGCTCGATCGTCGCGGTGATGTAACGCAACGCCTCGCGACGCTCGTTCCGACCGATCATTCCGTCGTACAAACTTCGCTGGCTATCCAGTTCAGCCTTCTTGAACCGCCGTTCCGTATCGAGCCGCTGAAACTGCCCCTGGATTCCCCGAATCCGCTCATCGAGATCGGCGATCCGACGCCCATTTTGCCGCTCGACACGCCGGGCCGCCTCGATCCGCTGATCAATCTGATCAAGCCTCGCTTGATGAAGCTCCTGCTGCTCCTTGAGCTTCTCCTGCTCCGTCGATCGCAGTTTCGACGTCTCAATCTCCTGAAATTCGCGCTGAACTTCCTTCCACGGTCGGAAGTGGTCCACCGCCACCATCCAGAGGACCGAAATGGTCATCAGAACGCTCGTGATGGCGAACACGATATGAAGCGTCCGCGAGCTGCGATAAGGGACTTCACTGGCGGGCATGGCGTCGTTGATCCTCGCGCGGCCGTCGGCGTTGGGGCGGTCTATCGGACGTCAAACTCTCAAAACCGGCATCGGGCTGACTACGCAAACCCTTGGGCAACTGCAACGAAAAACACCCGGAGAGGGTCTCTCCGAGCACCTCATCAAATGTTGAAGAAGATCTCCGGCAAGAACACCAGATACTTCAGGTTGATCGTCCAGCGCAGCACCATCTTGATCGGCAGGCTGGCCATGAAGAGCAGCAAGTTCGCCAGCACGAGATAACGTACAAATCCCGATTGCTCGATGTACTTGCTGAAGAACAACTTGCCCATCATGGGCACCAGCACGGTGAAGTACGCCAACACAATCAGAATCCCCGGTAACTCGCGCAACAAGGGATTGTCCGGCCGGCTCGTGCCCAGCAGGTCAACCCAGAAAATGTCCGAAAGATTCACGTTGTTCAGCGGAATCAACTTGTGCGGATCCCAGTACTCATAAGGCCCGAAGAAATTCCAGTTCGGCCCCCGCAGGAATGTCCCGAGCAAGATCAGAATGACCCAGAGCACCAGAAACCCGTACTGGAACGTGATATAAGCAAACTTGCGCTGCTCATACGTGTAGTAGCCGTTCCCCTGTTTGTTCGTGTCGATATAGGGCATGGCCATCAAACCGACGATGATCATCGTCGGCAACACCACGCCCGCCATCCACGGGTCGAAGTAGACCAGCATCTCTTGCAGGCCCAGGAAGTACCAGGGCGCCTTCGAGGGATTGGGCGCGCTCGTCGAACTCGCCGGCTGTTCCAGTGGCGCTTGCAACGCAATCGCCCAGATCACCAGAATCAACGTCCCAACCACCATCGCGATCAATTCGGTGTAAACCAGATCGGGCCAGGTCAGCGTTTTGTCCGGCTCCAGCTCCTCCAGGTTGGGCAGCCCCTGAGCCATCCGCGAATCGTTGATCACTGCCCGCCGCAGCCCATGCCAGGTGAAGTAACCGACCAGCACGATCATCCCCACGATCGGCACGTTGTCCGGCTTCACCACGATGTCGCGAAAGTCGTAGTCGGTCAGGCTCAACCCGAAAAAGAGAAACGCCAGGTTGACGATGATCCACGCCGTCACTCCGCTCGAAAGCGTCTTCCGGTACCGAATCATCGCCGCGAACGCCAAGGTCGCACCCACGAAGAACGTCGTCGGCCCCGAAACCGCGTCGATCGCATCCTTGATGAACCCCGGCAGCGTCACCCGCGCACCCAGAATGTACGCCAACCCCATCGCCTGAAAAACAACGGCCGTCACAGCCCAGACCAGCGTCCACATCGTCCGATTGAGCGACTTGCCCAGCCCAACCGCCGGAATATGGTCGTCCATCGTCGCCGCACGCGGCGGTGCCTTGTAATTCGGGTCCAGGGCACGACCATGCGCCTCTTCCTCACCATGCTGCGCCGCGTCGGCCCCTGCCTGAATCGCCAGCAGAAAATTCGCCAACCCCGCCAGCACAAACGCCGCCAAAGCCCACGGCCCGGGCACCAACCCCCGCATCGTCAAGAAAACCGCCGTCGCCAGATAGAACACCCCGAACGCGATCGGCAGCCACGCAGGCATCCGCCGCGTCTTGGGGCCAAGCCCCACCTTCGAATTACCCTCCATCACCATCGTGCCATACGCCAGATACCCCGCCGCCAACGCATTGGCCAACGCCACCAGCAGGTAATACCAGGCCAGGCCATGAATGACCGAAGGCGTCAGATCTTCGTGATGCATCTCGCGTTCCGCCCGAGCTTGAGAGAGAGTCACATCGGCCCGCTGATCCCGCCGTCCTTACGCACCCGCCAGAAGTGAATCATGATCAGCAACGCCACCGCCAACGGCAGCGCCACACAGTGCAAGACATAAAATCGATTGAGCGTCATCTCGCCCACCGATCGTCCACCCAGCAGTGCAAATTTCGCGTCCGATCCTGACGTGATCATGCTGATCCCGTTCACCTTCAAAAATGCCGACCCAGGCCCCTCAACCCCCGCCAACGGAGTCGCCCGCGCCATGTTCGACCCAACCGTGATCGCCCAGATCGCCAGCTGATCCCAGGGCAGCAAATACCCCGTGAACGACAGCAGCAACGTCAACACCAGCAGCAAAACCCCCACCACCCAGTTAAACTCACGCGGCGGCTTGTAGCTGCCCGTCAAAAAGACGCGATACATGTGCAACCACACCGCGATCACCATCGCGTGCGCGCCCCAGCGGTGCAGCTCCCTCAAAATCCCCAGCGTCGTCACGTCCCGCAGCGCCAAAATGTCGTTGTACGCATGCTCCAGCGTGGGCCGGTAATAAAACATCAACAAAACGCCGGTGATCACCTCGACCATGAACAGAAAAAACGTCGTCCCGCCCATGCACCAGGTGTAACTGAGCGCGATCCCCTGCTTCCGCACGCTCACCGGGTGCAAATGCAGAAAGAAATTCGTCAGCATCACCACCACCCGGTTCCGCCGATCAGTCGGCATCGGGTGACGAAACACGCTCTTCCAAATCTGCGTATCCGAAACTTTATCCATCAGCGACATGCGTAAATCTCTCTCTCTCTGTCTCGTGCTCGAACTGCGTGAGGGGCGACAACCGTCTCAACCTCATCCCCGCAATCCAGGTATCCCCACCTGCGGTCGACCCTTCCATCCGAACGCCCGCATCCTCCACTCATCACATCCTCACACCTTCAAATAACTCTCGGGATCTTTCCACTGCCCCAGCTCCTCCTGGAACTTGAGGCTCTTGTCGACCACCAACTGCCCGTCATCACCAATCGTCACCTTGTACCGCTCCAGCGGACGAGGCGCGGGCCCCTCGAAGTTCACCCCCGAAATGTAAAACCCGCTCCCATGACATGGGCACTTGAACTTCTGCTCACCCACCAGCCAGTTGGGCGGGCAACCCAGATGCGTGCAGATCGACGACAACGCATAAATTTTGTCCTCGCCGTCATAAGCCGCCGATCGCACAATCCAGAACCCCCACTCAGCCTTCCAGCGCTCCTCCACCTGGCCCGCCTCAAAGTCCGTCGGCGTCCCCACCTTGATCGTGCTCGGCGGCTCG
>JBGSYY010000559.1:0-5707 GCA_041750675.1 Isosphaeraceae bacterium
CGGAATCAGCCTGCCCGCCGTGCAATCGGCCCGCGAGGCGGCGCGCCGTGCCCAGTGCCAGAACAACTTGCGGCAGATCGGCATCGCGCTGGAGGGATACCACGTCGCCAATGGGTGCTATCCGATCCTGATCACCAACGACTTTCCGGCGTATTTCGGACACTTTTCCATCCATGTGCGACTGCTGCCCTACCTGGATCAGCGGCCGCTCTATGATAGTGTCAATTTCGACGTGGGGACGCTGCCCCCGGAATCGTTCATGGCGGCGACGAGAGACGACGAGAAATGGATGATCGCGACGAATGCCACGATCAGCGGAACTTCGCTTCGGCTGTTTCTCTGTCCCTCGGACGCGGGGGCTTTCGGGTCCGCCGGCAACAGCTATCGCGGCAACGTCGGCGTCGGTCCCGGTGCCTTGCAGGATGCAGAATTTAAGGACAGCGGCAACGGATTTTTCCAGGACTTGGGCCTGACGCGCGCCTCGCGGATGCCCGACGGACTGAGCCACACGGTTGCCTTCAGCGAACGACTTCGGGGGACGGGGCTTCGCGAACGACCATCCCCCGACCGTGACTTCTGGGTCATGCCGGCCCCACTGTTCCTGGCGGACCACTCACTTCAAGGATGTCGTGTCGCCGCTCGACCAGGGGCCTCAGAAGCCGCCGTGTTCGTTTGGGGCGGAAACTGGTGGTTTTGGCTTGGTCGCGAGCGCACCACATATACCCATACGCAGGTTCCCAACGGAGTTGTCCCCGATTGCCTTCAAGGAGGGATGATCACCGCCCTGGGGATAGCAACTGCCCGCAGCCGACACCCGGGCGGAGTCAACGCCTTGATGGGAGACGGCTCGCACAGGTTCGTCTCCAGCACGATTACTCAAGGAGTTTGGCGTGCCCTCGGCACGCGCAATGGCGGAGAGGTTGTGGACTGAAGGCTCATCGTTCGTTCGTTTCCATCCGCTAGGAGGTCCGTGCCATGAACCGCTCGACACTTTTCAAAACGATCGCCGTGACAGGTGTGACCGCGTTGATGACGGTCCTGGGCTGCGTAGTCGTTGAGTCGATCCACGATTCCTCGCGAAAGGCGATCCCCCAGGGTTGGCTCTCGCGGGTCACAGGTTCGAGTCCGAGTTCCAAGGATATCGGAATTCAAGATTGCAATCATGCCAATGCCGCCAACGAAAACAACGCCAACCCACCGCTGCCGTATGTCGCCTATCAGGACTGTCAAGACTTGGATGACATGGGTAATTACAAAAATGAGGATCATCCTTGTATCAAGTGTCCCGTGCTTGTCACCTCTAGGAAGGCAGGCGGAGCAGTGCAAAAAGGTGGCATCGTTCAAGTATCCAACCAGAACTGTGGTGACGGAGTGCCGCCATTCTCAGCTGGCGAAAAGGGAATCTGCTACGACGGCTTATGCATCAACAGACAACCGTATGTATGCAACCCTTTAGCTATATACCAAGGCCAATCGGGTCCGCCTGGCGGGTGATAAAATTCTGGATTAAATCACTGCAACAACGGCGGCGCAACACAATGCTCATCGATCGAGACCCGCGCCGCCTGGAAGACCGGACGGCATCATCTTAGTCGATAGCGAAGCACTCAAGGAATAAACCGTGTCTCCCATAGTCTTCTGTCTCCTAGCGATTCTCCGCTTCAGTACTCAGGACGCTCTCGACGCGGCGCAGTTTCAGAGACTGATGGTGGCACTTCATGAACCCATCCAAGACGTGACCTTCGTCTATGAGGGGGGCATGGACAAACGCGGTTTCGAGGAACTGCGCACGCGATATCAAGGCGTATATTCGTTTCGGTACGACGGGGCCACGCTGCTCGACGTGTTCAATTACGAGGCGAGCACCGACAAATCGGCGATTCGAAATGTCTCGATCCTGCTCAACGGCTCGATGACGGCTGTCAGTCAGATCCGTGACATAGGGAATATCGTCACCCCCCAGAAGTCGCGAGGGTATCCGGGTGTACTGAATAGTTCGGGATCGGCCGAACGCCTTCTGTACTTCTGGCGGTTCCGCACCCTTCAAGATATGGAAACCTATGGCTATAATTTCCTAGGCTGGGAGAGCGTCGAGGGCCGTCGCTGTGCCAAGGTTCAATTATTCGAGGTTCCTGAGCGAGCTATCTCGAAAATCAATGACAAGCCGATCATGCGTTTTTGGATCGACCTGGAGCGCGGCGGCCATCCTCTCAAAGTCGAGTTTTACTCTGGCGACCAGCTACGCATGCGGACCGATGCGATCAAGCTCAAACAACTCCCGCTGCCGAGCGGAGAATCGGTCTGGTTCCCCGTGCATGCCGAGACCGGCTCGTTCTCCTATGCCGACGGACAAAAGACGATACGAAGCGCCTCCGAGCCTCTTTACGTGGAAACCTACGACGTCGTCAATGGCTCGGTCGTCTTCAACCAGAACTTGAAGGACGATTACTTCCGGCTCGACCTCGATCGCGACCTGCCGCGCGTCGGCCGGCTCGCCGACTTCCAGCAAGACGTCCGCTACGTCAAACCCGTGCGCACCGACCCCGCCGGCGTCAAAATGCGGCTCGACGAACAACTGGCCGAGGCCGACCGCCAGGCCGCGATGCTCGAAGCCTCCGCCCCCGAGCGCGAAGTCTGGACCCCGACCTTGCTGATCCAAACCGCCCTGATCGCCGCCGGCGCGGCGACGATCGGCCTGGCGATCTTCTGGAAATGGAAGATGGGATGATCCTGCGCGAACGCATGAGAGATTGGCTGCCGATCGGGTTGCTAACCGCGCTGTGCGCCTGCCCCGTGGCGAACGGCCAGGAGGTTTCGGGCGATCCCCCGATCTACGAATGCGGCGCGCTCGCCCTGCACCACGTTCTCTCCCTGACGGGTCAACCGGCTGACCTCGACGAGGTGCAGGATCGGCTCCCGCCGCCGTATCCGCGAACCCGCTCATTCGCCGAACTCCGCGACTGCGCCCGAGGCTTCGGATTGAGCCTGACCGGAGTCGTCCTCGCCAAGAACGCTCAGGCGCTGCCCCCCGTCGCCCTCATGCATCTGAACCGGAAGCCCGAGGGTCATTTCATCGTCGTCCGCCGGCTCGGCCACACCGGCAAGCTCGTCCAGATCTTCGACGGCTTGCACGATCCCTATGTCATCGACGCCGCCCAACTGTTCGCTGCCCCCGAATGGACCGGCTTCGCCCTGATTCCCGACCCGCCGCACCAAACAATCCGAATCGCCGGCACGGCGGCCGTCGCAATGGGCCTGGCGTGCGTGGCCATCATCCTGGTTCCTCGCCTGCGCCGGACACCACGCGAGCTTGCCGCCAGCGGTCCCCCCGAGAACTAGGCACGCGGCCAATGGACACGTCAGCTCTCGATATTCCACCCCATCCGCCCCGACTGTTACCCTTGGAGTCATCAACCTCCAAGCCGCTCCTTGACAACTCCGAACAGCCGCCCGTGTCTCGCCCGGGTCGGGTTCTTTAGTACGGGGATGTCGGCCGTTGAGATGCGATTGCAGCCGCTGGATGATCGATGAGTGCATTTGGAGAGACTCGGAACCCGGCAGGTGACTGGGAAAGGGCGAGTCTTCGAGTGCTGACCCGGAGAAGGGAGCCTGACGCGAAACGCGAATCCAAGAAAAATACTCATGAGTCCGGATCAAAACACTCCTTCCGCGATCAGCGATTCCCTCAAGATCACTGCTTCATCGCAGTTGATCTGAAGCAGCCGAACGGTTGTGCGGCCAATCGCCGTGCGACCTACCAGGCGCGGACCATCCCAGCGAAAGTGCCAGTCCCAGCGGTGCCTTCGAGGATGATACAGACGGGTGAGCTTCCTCGTCCTCGGTCGATCCCGGCAATATCGGAGCCTTTGAAGGAGTTGCAGTACCAGCACGCCATCGCCAGGTTGCTCGCGATTGTCGCACCGCCGTGCTTACGCGATAAAATAGGGTCGATCTCGAATGGGACCGAAGTGAACCCCTCCGGCAATCGGCAATATTCGCACCGCCCGGCCGCCCGTTCGCGCACGAATTGGAGAAGCTCGGTTGCCATCTCGGTCAGTCTGCCGCACGACGACTCTTCAGCGCACGTCGGGCCTTGGAGTGCATCAGATCCAGCAGAAAGCTCACGCGACGATAGTTCTCCATCTCGGTGCGCTCGGCCGTGGAGAGACTGTCTTCCTGATTGCGTGTGACCAGATCGTGCATCCGGTCGAGGTCCTCTTGTTCAAAGCGAATGCTCAACAAGGCTTCCGCCGCCTCGACAGAGACGCTGCCATCGTCCGGACGGATCAGTCGGGAGAGAATCGCCGCGTCGCTGATCGGCATCGCGGGAGTGTCCGTCGCCATCACTCTGGTCCTCGTGGAACATCAATCCTATGAGCCTATTCTAACAGGGTTGGTTTCCATGCCATAGTCGAGCAGGCGGTTCATGCCAGCGTTTCCCGTTGTTGAAACCGCCAACGAACCCGACCCGCGCGGCGGCCATCCTTGGCCATCGCGCGGGTCGGGTTACTTAGTACGGAGGATGTCGGCCGGATGCGTCTCTCAGGTCCCGAACTCGGGACGCCGGCCGTTGAGCTGCGATTGCAGCCGCTGGATGATCGATGAGTGCATCTGCGAGACGCGAGATTCGGACAGGTCGAGAGTCGCCCCGATCTCCTTCATCGTCAATTCTTCATAATAATAAAGGATGATGATGAGCCGTTCGTTGCGGTTGAGGCCCCGCGTGACCATCCGCATCAGGTCCTTGCGCTGAAGCCGGCCGGTCGGGTCCTCGCCCTTCTTGTCCTCGAGGATGTCGATCTCGCGGACGTCCTTGTAGCTATCCGTCTCGTACCACTTCTTGTTCAGGCTGATGAGGCCGACGGCGCTGGCGTCGGCGGCCATCTTCTCGAACTCCTCGGGCGGCAGGCCGAGCTGTTCGGCCAGCTCCTGATCGGTCGGCGGCCGACCGTGCCTGGCTTCGAGGGTCTTGCGGGCCTCCTCCATCTTGGTCGCCTTGGAGCGAACCAGGCGGGGAACCCAGTCCATGGTCCGCAGCTCGTCGAGCATTGCGCCTCGGATTCGAGGCACGCAATAGGTCTCGAACTTGACGCCTCGGCTCATGTCGAACGCGTCGATCGCGTCCATGAGTCCGAAGACGCCCGCCGAGATCAGGTCGTCGAGGTCCACCCCTTCGGGCAGACGCTGCCAGATCCGCTCGGCGTTGTACTTCACCAGCGGCAGGTACCGCTCGACGAGGCGGTTGCGCAGGTCGGTCGTGGGCTGTTCCTTGAAGTCGCGCCAAACTTGGCTAACATCCACGTCCGTCTTGGTCGCCATCCTCTGACCTCCATGTCCGTGGCCCGATCCATCCCTGGGTCGGGGCCGGTCCGATCGTCCGTGCCACGCGTCTCAGCGAGGAGCTTGGGCCTTCGCCCGGGCTCCTGTCCACCCTTCTCGCAAGACACGGTTGTGGGGGCCGGCGTTTGAGACGAGCCTGCTCCAGGCCCACCCCATTTCTGTTCCTGGTTCGTTCTCCGTTCGGTCTCTCGGGCACCTTCCCAGATCGGCCGGAGAGACGCCTTCACACATGCTATCGACCCGCCGGCAGAACCGGCTTGAGCCTTCTTGTCGACCCAGCCCGCATTACCGGAAAAGCCGGCCGCGGCGGCGTCGACGTTCCGCTCAACTACAGGGGCCGCCCGACCGAGCGCATCGCCCGAGCCAC
>JBGSYY010000560.1:0-9650 GCA_041750675.1 Isosphaeraceae bacterium
GCCGTGCGCCGCCAGGAGGCAGCCGTCACCTATTCGCGACCGGCCGACGGATCATACGCCCCCCCCCCCCCCCAGCAGCTCGACCCGCCCGCGCCCTATCCGATTCAGGAACATGAAGCAAAAGTGCAGGAACGGGCGATCTTGCTGGAAAAAACCCTGCGCGAGCATGGCTGCGTCGTGCGCGTTGTGCAGATCGACACCGGCCCGGTGATCACCCAGTTCGAGATCGAGCTGGAGGCGGGGTTGCGGGTATCGAAGGTGTCGGGCCTGTCGAACGACCTGGCGATCGCGCTGGCGGTGCCGAGCGTGCGGATCGTCGCGCCGATTCCGGGTAAGACGACGGTCGGAATCGAGGTGCCCAACGATCGCCGCGGCATGGTGCGGCTGGGCGAGGTGATCGCCGGCGTCGCGCCCGAAGTAACGCATGGAAAAATGCGCGTGCCTTTATTCTTGGGCCGCGACGTGAAGGGAACGCCCCTGGCGTTTGACCTGGCCGACATGCCCCACCTTCTGATCGCCGGGCGGACCGGCACCGGAAAAAGCGTCTGCCTCAATGCGATGATCCTTTCCATTCTGATGACGCGGCGGCCCGACGAGGTGAAGCTGATCCTGATCGACCCCAAGATGGTCGAGCTATCGCAGTTCAAACGGATTCCGCACCTGATGCACCCGCCGGTCACGGATATGAAGAAAGCCGAATCGATTCTCGCCTGGGCCTGCGAGAAGATGGACGAGCGGTACGCGATTCTGGGTCAGGCCGGCGTGCGCAATGTTCAGGCTTTCAACGCGCTTTCACCTGATGAGATCTACGATCGAATCAAGCCCGAGACCGACGAGGAGCAGGAGCGAATTCCCACGCACATGCCCTATATTGTGATTGTCGCCGATGAAATGGCCGACCTCATGATGGTGGCCGCCAAGGAGGTGGAGACGCATATCGTCCGCCTGGCGCAGAAAGCCCGCGCGGCCGGCATTCACCTGATCCTGGCGACCCAGCGGCCGACCGTCGACGTCATCACCGGCCTCATCAAGGGCAACATGCCCGCGCGCATCGCCTTTCAGGTGACCAGCCGAAACGACTCGCGCGTCGTCCTCGATGAAATGGGCGCCGACAAACTGCTGGGCAATGGCGACATGCTCTTCCTGATCCCCGGCACGTCGCACATCATCCGCTCGCAGGGCACCTATGTTTCGGACGCCGAGGTGAGCCGCGTCTGCGGCTATCTCGAGCAGTATCCGGTCGAGTTCTCGAAGGAGCTGGTGCAGTTGCAAATGGGCGGAGCGCTGGCGGGCAAGGACGGAGCGCAAGCGATGAAGGACCGCGACGAGATGTACGAGGCGGCGATCGAGGTCGTGATCCGTGAGCAGCGCGGCAGCACCTCGCTGCTCCAGCGCGCGATGGGCATCGGCTACGGCCGCGCGGCACGGCTGATCGACTACATGGCCGAGGACGGCATCGTCGGCGAGTTCAAGAGCGGCAGCGCGCGCGAGGTGCTCTACTCATGGGACGAATGGGAGAGCCTGAAACGCGGCGCGGGCGGAGGGGATGAGTCGGAGGCGGCGTGACGCCACGATACTCCTCGAAGCGAGCTTGAGGTGTCATCGGTTTGACCCCGCGCCCTATGATATGCTGAATGCTCCTATTCGATCAGAGAACTCCATCCATGAACCACGCCCTCCCACCCGATCTGAAATGCTGGGTTGAAGCCCAGGTCCGTCGAGGCGAATACGCCTCGGAGCAGGAGGTTGTGGAAGCCGCGCTTCGGTCTTTGCAAAGCGAGGAGGCGGATGTCGTCGATCGCCTGATTGACGACTCATTCGTCGCCTATTGCGCACAAGAGGCCGACGTGGGCCTCGGGATCGACGAGGTACGTGATGCCGCCTCGGTCATATCCGGCTCGATGGCGGAATTCATCATCGAGGAAGATCGGGCTGATCGGTTTTGATCATGGCTCGATATTATTTCGATACAAGCGCTCTGGTGAAACGCTACCACTTGGAGGTCGGCTCCACGGACGTGGATCGCATACTGACGGAGGCCGGCTCCGAGTTTTTCATCGCCCGCCTTGCCGCTGTCGAAATGCTTTCAAGCTTCGCCGGCAAGGTGCGGACAGGCGTTTTCCTAGCAGTGATTACGACAAGGTTCGTCGCCGCTTCTTCGCCGATGTCCAAAAGCGATTCCTCCGACCGCTTCGCATGCTCAACCCACACTTCCAACTTGCCGGAGAGTTGATTGGAAAGCACGCGATGAGCCGCCCGCTTCGGACGCTCGACGCCCTGCAACTGGCCGTTGCCTTGCACTTCCACCGAACCGCGAATCTCGACGGGTTTGTGTGTGCCGATCGAAGGCTCTCCGAGGTTGCTCGGCTAGAAGGGCTGACGGTCGAGGAGCTTTAGCCACAGATTACTCGAGGAGTGGGGAGATGTCGGTTTCCACTTCCTACAGGCTGAAGGGCAAGGCGGGAGACTCCTATCTGGAGTTGGTAGACACGATTCCGCTGGCCTCGATTCAGTCCGAGCGGCATTTTTGGGCGGCTCAGCGGGTCATTGATGGACTCTTCAACAGGGCCGAGGGAGACGCCGGCGCGGCGCTGTATCTCGACGCGCTCAGTGATCTCATTGCGGCTTACGAGGACAGCCATTACCCGGTCCCGGCTCCGTCAGCCGCCGACATGATCCGGTGCTTGCTAGAGGCGCGGGGCGTCACACAGGCCGAGGTCTGCCGCGACACGGGTATCGCCAAGTCATCGATCTCGCAGGTTCTCTCCGGAAAGAGGCCGTTGAGCCGCTTGATGATCCGAGCCTTGGCGGATTACTTCCAGATCGACGCGAGCGTGCTGGCGGCGAACTTTGGATGACGGCGACGGCGCGAGGTCTGGGGGCGTTGGCCGTCAGAACGACCTACGACCCCAGGCACCCTTACGGTGCCTGAAGACTATCTCGATCATCTGGGTTACGCGGCGCGGCCGCGCCTACGACGCACGGCGGTCACTCCGGCGAGCGTCACCATGCCGAGACCCGCGAGGACGACCGACGACGGTTCGGGCACGACGGCCCCGCTGAGCCGCAGGCCGGAGTCGAAGCGGACATTGTCGATGGCGTTGCCCTGGTCGTCGAAAACTCCGTCGAGCCGGAACGTGTTGCTAAAGTTGCCCGAGGCGAAGCCATGTCTAAGATTCACACCAATCCCGGCAATCACAGTGAAGCCATAGCCGCCAAGCTGGTTATCATATCTTACGATTGACTCATAAATGCCTTGGAACGAGCCGTCGTCATAGGTGAAAGACTTCCAGCCTCGGAAGATGGTGTTGTCATCTCCGAACAGGTATGCGGCAGTCGAGAGTTCGCCTGAATCAGGTGCTTGGATTTGTTCGCCCTGCAAATTGCTGACGAGATCAATCCCAGCAACAACCTTCGCAACTCGATTGACATCCTCGCTCAGATAATTCGCGCTGAGACTTCCCTCGACGATAAAGCGAAGTACGACCGAGGGCAGACTGACGTTGGAATCATCGATAAACATGATGTCCTGCCAAGCACCACCGGCGGCTCCGCCTCGTCCCTCTCCACCGTTTTCGGACCCGCTGAAGGAAAGGCGGATCAAATCGGCTGAAGCGGCGACGGATGCACTGCCGCTCTGCGTCAAGCGGAACCCAGAGTAGGCCTTCGACGCGGAAACAGAGTCGCCTCGGTCTGTGACATCCTCGCGCTGATCGTCAAACCTCAAGCGGACTGCCCCGTGGTTCACAATCATCCCGGCCTCGGTCACTGACGCGAAAAGCCCCACGATCGCCAATCCGACCACGAACCGAATCCTTGCCATCATCTCGGTGTTTCCTTCCCTTGCGGTGTGAGCCTGGGCGGTGTCTCAGGATCGAAGACGGCTCAACACCCTGTTTCGAGCTCTGAAAATCACCTGGTGCGGTGAGGCCGTCTCCACTGACGGCGACGCAATGGTAATCTGGGGGGGGGGCGCCGCAAGGGGTGACTTTTCCTGTTGCTTCAACGCAACATCATCCAGGACTCTACCCGCATTTCGGCGATCTGGGCGACTCAACAGCGATTGGCCTTCAGGTGGTTCAGTTCCGGTCGCCCTTCACGATTGAGCTACAGATTGTTCCGTTCCTCTTCGCCTTGCCACAAGTCATCCCCGTGCAGGCGGGGATCCAGCCAGAGAGGGGCGAACACCCGGGATCCCCGTCCGCGCGGGGATGACATCTTGCTCGACGGCCAGCACCCGCGCTACGTCCTCTTTGCCTGGATCCCCGCCTGTGCGGGGATGACTTCAGCGGAAACGGACTATCTGACGCTCAACAGGTATCGTTCGAGATTCGTGACTCGTCGGCTGACTTGAGAATCGCCTCCAACTCGGGCACCAGGGGCGGCAATTCCTCGGCGACCACGTTCCAGACGATCTCCTGATCGATTCGGTCATAGCCGTGGACCAGGTGATTACGCATGCCTCGAATCTTGGCCCAGGGAATGTCCGGTCGCTCCGCCTCGAGTTCGGGAGGGATGCTCCGCGCCGCCTCACCGTGGATCGAGAGGTTCCAGGCGATCGCCTTGAGTGTGCGCGGATCGTTACCCAATTCCTCCCGGGTCATGACTCCCAGAAACTCGCGGCACTCGGCGATCGCCTCAAGCATGTGTCGGATGCGAAACGCCCAGGGGCCGCGGCGAAGCCGGCTCTCGTTGTCTGTCAGGCGTGCGATCGCGTCGCGTCGGGTCACCCTATCCGCCCTCCGGTGGAATCAGCCCGGTTTGAGTATGGAGACCCTTCTCACTTCATAGTCCATCTTACCCTACGCAGGACTCTCCACGTTCACGCCCCCTCGACCAGCTTATACGTATCGCCCATGTCGCGCTTGAGCTTGCCCTTGGCGGCGAGTTCTTCCCAGATGCCGGCGGGGTGGCCGTCCGGCGGTGTGATGCCGCTGATGCCCGAGCGGCGGCCACCGGCGCGGCTGAGGTTCGATTCCTCGTCGAGCTTCATCAGCTTCAAGCGCTTCTTGAACGCCTTGAGCGCACGCTTCAGTTCCTCGTCGGTCGCCATGGTCGGGATCTCTCCGGTTCGTTGGTTTCGCGGGATTTCTCGCCCTCCCCACAACTTCATGTTATTCAGGATACCGCGCCGGCGGGGCAGTCTCTCGCCCTGGGGCGGCATGTCTGGTCCAATTCACGGTCAAGCTGACTTTGATTGTCCACCATTCCACTCCTTTTAACTCCAAACTCTCCCCATGCTCTGGCTCTACAATCTTCCGCTCTGGGTTCTCGGTCCGCTGATGCTCGCCGTGTTCGTAGGGGCGGCGGTGCTACTGCAACTCGTGACACGGAAGTGGGTCCAGCGAAATGTTCATACGTCACTGGAAGACCACAACGAGGCCGTCTCGGCCTTGATTGGCGTCTATGGCCTGTTCTATGGAATCACGTTGGGCCTCATCGCGGTGGCGACCTGGGAGAATTATGAAGAGACCGAGCAACTCGTCAATCGCGAATGCTCGTCGCTCGTGGCGCTGATACGCAACGTGACGGGCTTTCCCCAGCCGACTCGCAATCAATTTCTTACAGCAATACGCCAATATAATGATGTCCTCATCGATGAAGAATGGCCGCAATTGCACCGAGGGCGGATTCCGACTGGCGGTATGGAGTCACTCGACCAGGTTCAGACGCACTTGCTCGACTTCGAGCCGACGACTTTGCGCGAAAGTGCGTTGTTCCAGGAGGCACTTCGCGAGTTCAACACGATGATTGAATACCGACGCACTCGCCTGAGCCGATTGGAGGCGAGCCTGCCGGCCTTGCTTTGGTGGGTCGTGCTGTTCGGGGCCGTTCTCAATCTGATGATGACCTACGCCTTGCGCATCACCCCGCTGCGCACCCATCTTTGGCTCACGGCTCTGGTGGCCGCGTTCATCGGCCTGCTGGTCTTCCTGATCACGGCCATGGATCGGCCCTTTCTGGTCGAGTTCTCTGTCGAGCCGGACGCATTTCGCCACCTCCGCGATGCACTCATCGCGAGGGGAATCGGTCAAAACGGCTGACCTCTCAGCCCGATGCCACCTCGGCCCGGGTGTCAGGCCATAAAGGCGAGCGTCAGCGCATCGGGCACCGGGCGGGGTCGTCGCGTGGCGGGGTCGATCGTGACGGTCGTCACCGTTGCGTCGGCGACCGGGCCGGCCGAGTTCGTCTCGATCCATTGCGACAGTACGAAACTGGTGCGCCCCAGGCGCTCGGGACGGGTGACCACAACCAGCTTCTCGCCCTGGCGGCACTCACGGCGGAAGTTGACGCTGAGATTGACGGTGACGGTGATCGCGCCCATCGCCAGCAAGGTGGCATGGTCCAGGCCCAACCGCTCGTACCAGTCCTCGCGTCCCCATTCCAGATATTCCACATACTTGGCGTTATTGACGTGTCCGTTCACGTCGATCTCAGTCGAACGGACGATCAACGGCAGTCGGCTTTCGGACATTCAGGTCATGCTCCGAAAATGGCTCTGTGCGTCGCAAGTCGCGGCTGGGGTCTATCATATCGAAAGAAGCCGAGCCGCCCCGTATCCTCTCGAATGTCTCTAAACCGAGGCCCGCATGCATCCCGCGCTCACCCAGACCAATCATCGCCCCTGGCCCCTGCCCAATCGTCCCTGGCTCTTCCGTCAATCGTGGCGCGATCTTTTGTTCATGCACTGGCCCATTGCCGCCTCGGCCTTGCGGCCGCCTATTCCCGATCAGTTGACGATCCAACAATTCGACGGCGCGGCCTGGCTGGGCGTCGTGCCGTTCCGCATGACCGACGTCACTGCCCGATTCCTGCCCAGTATCCCCGGCATTTCGGCCTTTCCCGAGCTAAACGTGCGAACATACGTCGAATACAAGGGAGTGCCCGGTGTCTGGTTCTTCAGTCTCGACGCCTCGAACTCCATCGCGGTGAAGATCGCGCAACGCTTCTTTCATTTACCTTATGTACACGCGACGATGACGTGTCGTGCTGAAGGCGATGCCGTCGCCTTTCACTCGGAGCGAACCGACCCCAAGGCCGCGAAAGCACGCTTCATCGCGCGATACGAGCCAACCGCACCCGCACAACTCGCTCTGCCCGGATCGCTCGACCACTTTCTGACCGAGCGCTATTGCCTGTACGCCCAGACACCGCGCGGACGGCTCATGCGCGGTGAGGTTCATCATGGGCCGTGGCCGTTGCAGCCGGCGCGAATCGATGTCGAGTCAAATGAACTGCCGGGCGTCCACGGGTTGATCGTGGACGACCCGGCGCATCCGCCCGTTGTTCATTTCGCACGCCGCGTCGACGTGGTGCTCTGGCCGTTCGAGTCGGCCGATGACACCACGATTTCACCGATCACCGCAACCTGATCTGATACGCAACCACCGACTTCGGCTGATTGTCGATCAAGCCGGAGGTGAGCAGCGCGGAGGTCGCATCGTCGGGGTCGATCTCGTAATGGAACGGCTGATTGGTAACCGGATCGGGCGGCACGGGCACGACCTCGATCTCGTCAAGCGATTTCGGTAGCGCTCCGTCGTGGGTTGCGGCGTGCATGCGAATCGCCTCGACCACGCGAAGGGCGGCGATGCGGCGATCGAGCCGTACCTGGGAGTGGGCAACCGATTGAACCGACGGCAGCATCTGTGCGACCGCCGTGACCAAGCTACTCTTCTCGGCCTTGATCTGCTTCTCGGCCGCCTCGAACATGGACCGGCCCTGGTCATAAGGCAAATAAGTCGCCTTGAAGGCCGCGTCGCGGACGATTCGGTAGCGGGCCGAGATGTACTCGGCCAGCACCCGCGACTCGGGCAGTTCAGCAACGGCTGCTTCGGAAAGACCCTTCGTCTCCCGTGCCCAGGCCAGCGACTCCTCACGAAATTTGGCGCGGAAGGCGTTGAGATCCATGCTCAGTATCGCCTTGAGCGTTTCGTTGCCGGCATCCTCGGAGATTACCTGGCGACCCAGCCCCTGTATGTTGCGGAATAGTCCGGCGAGCAGCAGGTCCCATTCCTCGGGCGTGCGCTGAGCTGTGCTGCCATCGTCGATGGCGTCCAGCTCGGGCACCATGTTCTCGCCCAGTCGCTGCTCCAGTTCCATCGCATCGCGCAGGCTGACCATCGGCTGGGGCAAGGCGGACAACGCCCAGTAGAGGTTGGGCGCGCCCGGCTGCACGACGAACTCCTCGACGCGGTCGATCATGCTGTTGCACATCGCAATACCCACCAGTCCGTTGATGAGAAACGGACCACCGCCTACATGCCGGCCCATCGCCAGACCGGTTTGCAGGGTGTGGATCGCTTCGTCGAATTGGACTTCGCGAATCTCGACTCGTGCCTTCAGGCTCAGCAGCCGCGACCAACTGCGCAATTCCTGCACGTCAGGAAGTAGGATTCCGATGAGCTCGCGGCTTTGTTCACGAACCGGGTAGCTCCAGTCGCAATACGAGCGCCGGGCGGCGATATCGATAAGCTTGAGCCGGCCCGTCCAGGATTGGACGAGTGACTTCGAATCGCCGAGCGGGAACGTCTCGAACGGCAGTTCGAGCCAGGCTGGGGCATCACGAGTCATCGGCAGAAACGCCTCGTCGCGGATCACGCGGCTCAGGCGAAGATACATCGGCGCGGCGTCGCCAGGCGTATTCTCAGACGACAGCGGCAGCAGCCGATGTTTGAAGGCGGGAACTAGCTCGGGCGCGGGGTCAATGGTCAGGAGTTTCGCCTCCCAAACATCGGCGGGCTTGGCGTTGGGATCTTGGAGCGCGGGGGGCTGTGCGATTGCGTTGGCGGCTGACGCTTGTAGCGCAACCCAGAGAGCCATCAAGGCAAGGGAGCTGCTTGGTCTGGTTCGTGTCATCGGTGAACCACCTCAGCGATTCAGGGTCAAATGGAGAAAAATGGCCGTCGCGCTATGCGCGCAGGCCGGAAGTCTCCACGGCAGGGACGACCCGCCGTGGATTTGGGGAAGGAAACGCAACAAGACCGATCCTGACGGCAGGACCGTGTTCACCACTGCGGAGCAAGCTCGCGCGGCATCGAGTCACAACACAAGCGTCGAATCCTGCCAGCCGCGCACGCGGAGCGGCTCACGAGATGGTAATGGGCGCTCTGTCCTCTCTGTTTGTGGTGCTATGTCTTTATGTTGCAATGTTACTCCACCTCGCTCGCTCATTCGCTCAAAGCGATGCATCAAGGCGAGGTAACTGCTGGGGTCGGGCGGCGTGGGAATCGGCAATGGCCTGGGTCGTTCGTTGGCGGCGATCCGGGTTTCGTCGGGAGAATCGGTTCGTGCCGCCCATTGCGATTCGAGCTGGCCGACACGCCCGCGCTCCACCTGCCACGCCACGCCCATGCCCACGCAAGCGACTGCCAGCGCCGCCGCTAAACCGTGAATGCCCAACGCCCTTGTCCCACTCTCCTTCGTCACGCTGGCGCGGCCGGCGGCGAACAGCATCCGCTCGCGGCTCAGGCCGTCCGTTCCAGGCTGCCAGGCTTCCAGGCGTCGCTCCAGGTCGCGGTTCTCGGACATCTCGCGTGAATCTAGTCCAGACATGACGACGTTTCTCCCAATCGTTCGGCCAGCTTCTCAAGCCCCGCATGATAGCGCCGGTGTGCCGCTGCGACCGAGCAACCCTCGGCCCGCGCGAT
>JBGSYY010000561.1:0-16440 GCA_041750675.1 Isosphaeraceae bacterium
GACGCTGGGCGACGCGCGCGGCGGCATCGAGAAAGACATCAATACCTTTACGCTTTTCGAGACGACCGACGAAGGTAACCCGAACGGGTCCGCCGGGAGTGCGAGGGTTGCGCGCGACGAGCGACGTGCGGTCGGGCAGGCCGAGCGGGACGAGGCCGACGCGGTCGGGATTGAAACGGATGCCGTGGTCCTGTTCGACGCGGTGGAGGATGTCGCCGCTGATGGTGTGGATATGGTCGTGCCGGCCGAGAGTGAATCGTTCGAGCGCCAAAGCTCCCTGAGCGGCCGGAGACGCACCCCAGGAGGGATTAAGGTGGGCGGCGATGGCGGCGGTTGTCTGGAGGCTGAGGACGTTGCGCCAGCGGTCGTCGAGCTGGCAGATTGCGCCTTCGCAGTCCCAGATCGGAGCCTGAACGATGTCGATATCGCGGTGTTCGGCGATGCGGCGGACCTCGTCGTAGACGGCGAAGCCGCGGTTGAGATTGCGTCGCGCGATGGGCGAGGCGGCCAGCTCGGGCCGGTCGGTCATCGACTCCTGGATACGGTGGACCCAGACGCCGTGCTGGTAGTCGGTTGTCTCCTCGTCGTGGGTGGCCGTAATGACGTGGACCTCGTGTCCGAGGTCGGAGAGACCGGCGGCCATGTCGTGGGTGAATCGGCCGATGCCGCCATACTGCTTGGGTGGATACTCCTGGGAGACAAAGCAGACGCAGAGTCGGCGTCCTTGGGGACGAAGCGTGGGATACGGCAGGAAGTCGGCCCGCACGGAGTCGTGATCGCGAAGAGAGCCTGACTTTCTCTGACCGAGCAGGCCGCGCTCGAGGCCGCGCTCGAGGCCGGTCTCAATTTCGCGGAGGTAGCCTTTCAGCTCGTCGCGGCTGAGGAATTGCGAGGCATGGGCGCGTTGCTGGTCGGCCAGGTGTCGGGCGTCGGCGAGGATTTGCTCGACGCTGTAGCGAGACTGGCCGTGGGTCAGCGCGAAGTAGAGCTTATTCTTGATGACGGGGAATGGGTGTCGGATGTATTTCTGTACGGCGCGGAGATGGCTGGGCTGGTAGTGGTGATGGACGAATGCGCCGTCGACCGACTGGATGATTCGGCCACGGTCGTTGAGGCGGACGCAGATATCGGTCTCGTCGAGGTAGTATTCGATCTCCTCGTCGAAGCCGCCGATGGCGAGCAGATCGGCACGTCGAAAGCTGGAGTTGGCACCGAGCAGGCAGGCGAAGGGATCAGCGCCGGGAATTTGGTAGGACCAGAGCGGCTCGTCGAGATTGACGCAGGCCTCGCCCAGTCGATTGCTGACGCCGTTTTTGAACTGGAATCGGCGTCCGTTGTAGTCGTAGGTCGCGCCGCCGACGCCGCCGACATCGGGCATCGCATAGGCAGCGTCGAGGTCGGCGAGCCAGCGTGGCTCGGGCACGGCGTCGTCGTCGAGAAAGGCGACGACATCGCCGGCGGCCATGTCGATACCGACATTTCGAGACATCGAGATATTGACTTCAGGGCACATGCCCACGCGAATCCGTCCGGCGTGTTGCGCGAGGAGGTCGGCGGTGTCGTCGGTGGATGGGCCGTTGACGACGATCACTTCGAAGTCGTCGTGGGTCTGACGGTCCAGACCTTCCAAAGCGCGGCCCAGGCAGTGGCCGCGATTGTAGGTGTTGATGACGACCGAGAAGCGCATGGGAGCGGCGTCCTTCCTCTCGCGTACTGACTCGTTACCGTGACGACGGGGGCACGCCATTGGGCTGCCGGCCGACGACCCCCGCCGCGCGATGGAGGGCGGTTGGGGTCGACCGGCGTGCCGGGTCTCGTCTGTCGTTGGGTTTCGGTTGGAGGGACGACTTAGCTTGTCGGGCGGACGAGCGAGCGCACCTTGCTGAGGAAATGGGGGCCGGAGACCCGCGCCGGGGTACGCCGTGCCCAGAAGATGCCGAGCCGCGAATTGGGGTAGGGCTTGACGGTGACCGAGAAACCCCAGCGTTCGAGGACGGGAGTCAGCTCGGCCATGGTGTAGCGGTCGTAGCCGGGCACACGGGCGGGGGTGGGAATCGGTTCGGGATAGTTGGGCGAGTTGAACTCATGGAACTCGCCGAGGATGGTGTCGACGAGATTGAGGGTTCGCGAGGTGAGGAGGATGGGGAACTCGGAGCCTTCGCAGTCGATCTTGAGGATCGAGACGCGTTTGCGGCCGTAATCGGTGGCGTCGCGGACGATCTCGTCGAAGGGCACGGCGGCGACGGAGGTGCCGGTCCCTTCGCCGAAGACCTCGCGCCAGCCGGTGTTGGTCGGCTCGGGGCAGTCGCAAAGGTTGAGGGAGGCGACTCGCTCGTCGGATCGCCAGGCGGCGGCGTGGCGAATCTGGGCGCGGTCGCCGAACGGGGCGAGGTTTCGCTTGGCGCAGCGGAAGTTTTCGGGATCGGCCTCGAAGCCGAAGACTCGCGAAGCGCCGCGGCTGAGCGCGGTGTAGCAAAAGCTTCCGATATGAACGCCGATATCGATGATGACGGCCTCGGAGCCAAGCCGGTCCGGCAAGCCGTATTCGTTCTGATGGAAGACGTTATGGAAGATCGCCTCGTCGGAGGTTCCGGGGCGAAACTGAAAGCCCGATTCCATGGCGTACTCCTGGACATCCCTGTCTCGATCGCATGGCCGATGCGGCCCGGACGATTGATACCCCAGGCGTTCGGTGGTGTCAACCGCAGCCGTGGGCTAGGAAGGGATGCATCGCGAGGAATCGCGAGGCTCAGTCGGGCTGGCCGTTGGGGGCACTCAGGGCCGAGGAGTTTTCGTGAAAAACGCCGATGCGGCGGAACTTATCGTAGCGGCGTTGAAGGAGGTCGCCTCGGGGGGGTTCGGCGATCTCGCGGAGGGCGCGAAGGAGGTAGGATTTGAGGGCGGCCGCAGCCTCGCGATGGTCGCGATGCGCGCCGCCCAGGGGTTCGGTCACGATGTCGTCGATGATGCCCATGCTCTTGAGGTCGGGCGCTGTGAGGCGGAGGGCGTCGGCTGCGCGAGGGGCGTGCTCGGCACCTTTCCAGAGGATGGTGGCACAACCCTCAGGGCTGATCACCGAATAGTAGGCGAATTGCATCATGGCGACGCGGTCGCCGACGCCGATGCCGAGCGCGCCGCCGGAGCCACCTTCGCCGATAACGACGCAGACGGTGGGGGTGTCGATCTGGCTCATCTCGTAGAGATTTTCGGCGATGACCAGGGCCTGGCCGCGTTCCTCGGCCCCGATGCCCGGATAGGCGCCGGGGGTGTCGATGAGGCAGATGATGGGAATGCGGAGCTTTTCGGCCAGCCGCATTTTGAGCAGGGCCTTGCGGTAGCCTTCGGGATGGGCGCATCCGAAGTTGCACGCCTGGCGCTCGGCGAGTGCCTTGCCCTTTTGGTGGGCGACGAGCATGACGCGCTGCTCGCCCAGGTGGGCGAGGCCGGTGACGATTGCACGGTCGTCACCCACGGCTCGGTCGCCGTGCAGTTCCAGGAACGGCTCGAAGATCAGGGGGATGTAATCGCGTGACTGGGGACGTTGCTCGCACCGGGAGACCAGCACGGTTTCCCAACGGCTGAGGTTGGCGTAGATGGTGCGGATCAGCTTGGCCAGCTCGCGGCGCAGGGTACGCACTTGCTCGGCGATCTCGGCGCTGCCCGATTCCTGCCCCGCGCGCGCGGTAGCGTAGCGGGCTTCCAGCTCGGTGAGCCGGGCCTCCATCTCCTGGATGGGTGCCTCGAACGGGAGGCGAAACTTGGGAACTACGGCCATGGAATTGATTCGGGCTGCGGCCAGACGGCGGGAGGTTGGCCGCGGGCGTTTATGAAGCCCGCGCGTGGCCTGAGAGGGTAGGTTGGGGATTCTAGCGGGGTCGTCCTTGAGTGTCCACGGCAAAACAGGCGCGGTGAGGCGCGGTTGGCCGAGGCGTGATTGAGAACCTGGAAGGCGACTCGATTCTTGGCCTGTCGAAGCGGCTGATCTCTTA
Organism: Isosphaeraceae bacterium; assembly: GCA_041750675.1. Classification (GTDB taxonomy): domain Bacteria; phylum Planctomycetota; class Planctomycetia; order Isosphaerales; family Isosphaeraceae; genus BPJS01. The sequence continues at coordinate 3,990 of JBGSYY010000561.1, forward strand.
ACCCATACCGGGAGGAGCCGGAGCGGGTTCGTCCTTGAAGATGCGAAGTCGGGAGAAGAGGCTGAGGATTTCCTGGAAATCCTTGGGTCGGTCGCTGGGCTTCTTGCGGAGCATGCGGAGCACGAAGTCGGAGTATTCGGGGGTGATCGACTTCTCGTAGGTGGTGGGTGGCGAAGGGGTGTCGCGGAGATGCTTGGTGAGCAGCTCCTGGGCGGAATTGGCGCGGAACGGCTGACGGCGAGCGGCCAATTCGTAGCAGAGGACGCCGAAGCTGTAGACGTCGGCCGAGACGCAGGGCTGCTCGCGGCGGATTTGCTCGGGCGACATGTAGCTGCGGGTTCCCTGGCGCGGAGGCTTGGAGGCGAACATCCTGGCGAGACCCGTCGGGACTTTGAGCGATAGCGAGTAATCGATCACGCGGACCTCGCCCGACTTGTTGACGATCACGTTCTCGGGCTTCACGTCGCGATGAATCCAGCCCTTGCTGTGCATATAGGCCAGGCCCTGGGCGGTTTGCTCGATGATCCGGCGCAGGCGGGGCTTGAATTCCTCGTAGAGGGGGGGCTTGGAGAGGATGAGGCGCAAGTGGGTCGAGGGGAAATAGTCCATGACGAAGTAGGGCTGGGTCTTGTCCTTGACGTACTCGTAGACGTGGACCAGGTTGGGATGGCTGAGCTGCATGCCCAGCTTCGCTTCCATCTCGAAGATTTTCCGCTCCTCGGCATCCGACGCCTTGCTGGCGAGTAGCTGCTTCATGGCGAAGCGCTTGCCTGTGCCTTCCTGGCTGACCTCCATGACGACGGAGCTTTGACCCTGGAGCAACGTCCGGATGTACCGGTAGTTGCCGATTCTGTCGTCACCCGTGACTCCGGCATCAACGGACACGCCAGTTCCGCTCCCCTGGGCCGATTGGCCCGCAAACATACGTTGAGTGGATGGACCAAGTGAGGTTAGCGACCCCAATCCGTTTAGACCACCGACATCTCCAAGCTAACCCGATAGTCGACGCGTGGCAATTCCTGGGCATCGACCATAGGTGTTCGATCCGCGCCTGGGGAGGGTGAGGGCGACAGCCTAAAGCCGCTGGGATTCCCCGAGTCGGCGCAGGGTGGGAACGTGACTGGCGTGTGGCTAGAGTGATCAAACCCGGTCGGACGACTTGCCCGAAGGCGACTCGATCCGTTTTCACTCTTTATCGCGGGTTCGGACTCTCGACATGCAGGCGGTCGATCTCGGCGTGATCGTGGTCTACATCGCGGGCTGCACTTTGCTTGGGGCATGGCTCGGGTCGCGCGGTGGCGGAATGAAAGGTTACTTCCTGGGCGAAGGCGCGATTCCGGGATGGGCGGTGATGTTATCGATCGTCGCCACTGAGACCAGCACCGCCACTTTTCTGAGCGTGCCCGCGCTGAGCTTTCGCCTGGGCGGAAACTTCACTTACCTGCAACTGGCGATGGGTTACGTGGTCGGACGGTTTGTCGTGGCGTCGCTGCTCTTGCCGGGTTACTTCCAGAAGCAGATTTTTACGGCGTATGAGGTGCTGGAGCGCCGGTTTGGCGGCGCGACCAAGACGACGGCCTCCCTCATCTTTCTGATCTCGCGGACGCTCGGTGATGGCCTGCGGCTATTTCTGGCGGCTGTCGTGCTGCGCGAGCTGACGGGCTGGCGGATTGAGGTCGCCATCGGCGTGATGGGTGTCGCGACGATCATCTATACCTATCTGGGTGGGATGCGCGCGGTGATCTGGACCGATGTGATCCAGTTCGCGGTCTATACTGTCGGGGCCCTGATCTCGCTCTGGTTTCTGATCCAAGCGGTTCCTGGCGGCTGGGCGGGCTTGGTTGAGGTGGGCCGGGCAGCGGACAAGTTTCGGTTGTTTGACTTTGGGTTCGATCCGGCCGCGCCCTTTGGATTCTGGGCTGGCGTGATCGGCGGCCTGGTTTTGAATACGGCGACGCATGGGGCCGATCAGTTGATGGTTCAGCGCTACCTTTCGGCACGCTCAGAAAAGGAAGCGGCACGGGCGCTGGTGGTCAGCGGATTCGTGGTCTTCGCGCAGTTTTTCTTATTCTTGTTGATCGGGGTGGCGTTGTTCGCGGTCTACCAGGGAACCGAGCGAGCGGAGATCACGCCGGATCGGGCGTTTGCCTCATTCGTGGTGAACGATTTACCGGGCGGGATCGGGCTGGTGGGTCTGATTGTGGCGGCGATCTTCTCGGCGGCGATGAGTACGTTGTCGGGGTCGCTCAACGCCTCGGCGGCGACGACGGTGAACGATCTGATCCGTCCGCGACTGAAGCGCGTGGAGGACGCGACCCTGCTTCGGCTGTCGAAACTGCTTACGATCGTCTGGGGCTTCGCCCAGATGGGGGTCGCCCTGCAGGCGACGCGGCTAGGCACAACCGTGGTGGAGGCGGCGTTGACGATCGCCTCGTTCACCAGCGGACTGATTCTGGGCGTTTTCCTGCTCGGCCTATGGAACCGACGGGTGGGCCAGCGGGAGGCGCTTTGGGCTCTGGTCGCCGGGTTGATCGTGGTTTCGTACGTGGCGTTCGGACCCGGTTGGATTCGCGACAACTGGCCGGCGGTGTATCCCTGGAAAGTCCGGTTCGCCTGGACCTGGTACGCCCTGTTCGGGTGCGCGACGGTGTTGCTTGTGGGGTCGGTGCTTGCGGCAATCAAGCCGTCGCCGCCAGAGGTGGCAACGCGCTGGGACTCTGTCGGTGGGAGTGATTGAGATGATGACACAGCCAATACGATTGATACCATGTACACCTTCGCTTTTGTTTGCGATGATGTTGATCGGCGGCCGGCCCGGCTGGGGCGAGGAGCCGACGCGACTGACCGGCGTAGCGGCGGTGGATGTCGGGGTCGACCCCGAGCGGCTCAAGCGGATCGACGCGGCGCTCGCGCATGCGGTCGAATCGAAGCAGATTCCTGGGGCGGAGGCGTTGGTGGCTCGGAGAGGCAAGGTCATTTACCACAAGGCGGTGGGCGATCGCTCGCTCGTGCCCGATCGCGAACCCTTGTCGGTGGGTACGATCTTCGACATGGCTTCGCTGACCAAGCCGGTCGCCACGGCGACTTCGATCATGACGCTGATCGAACAGGGAGCGGTGCGGCTCGAAGGAACGTTGCGTGAGTATCTGCCCGAGTTTGACAATCACGGCAAGGGTGGGATCACGATCGAGCAACTGCTCCGCCACCGCTCGGGACTGATCGCCGACAATGCGCTGGCCGATTACGCCGACGGCCCCGAAAAAGCCTGGGAACGGCTAGCAAACCTTGGCCTACAGCACGAGCCGGGAGCTCGGTTCGTTTACTCTGACGTGAACTACATGATCCTGGGTCGCATTGTGGGGAAAGTCAGCGGGAGGCCGCTGGACGTTTACGCGAGGGAGACGATCTTCGGCCCGCTGGGGATGACCGATACGGGATTTCGCCCGTCTGGGAGTGAGACCAGCCGGATCGCTCCCACCGAGCCTGATGAAGGCGGCGTGATGCTTCGCGGCGTCGTGCATGATCCGCGGTCGCGGGCCTTGGGCGGAGTCGCCGGCCACGCCGGCTTATTCAGCACGGCGGACGACCTGGCGGTTTATGGACAGATGTTGCTCGATGGAGGGGTGGGGGTGAACGGGGCGCGGGTGCTATCGCCGCTGGGAGTGCGGGCGATGACGACGGGCGGGGACACACCCGCCGGCCAGCGGCGCGGTCTGGGCTGGGATATTGCGACGGGCTTTTCGTCGCCGCGCGGCGCACTTTTCGGGGAGTCGGGATTCGGCCACACGGGCTTCACGGGGACGAGCTTGTGGGTCGATCCTGAGAGCGAAATGCTTGTGATTTTGCTGACCAGCCGCCTGCATCCCGATGGCAAGGGCCGCGCGCCGACCGAACTTCGCCGCACGATCGCCACCCTGGCGGCGGCGGCAATCACCGATATGCCGACCGAGGCCGCGCGAGTGACGAAGTTCACGGCGTCGACCAACGCGGCGCGGACCCGCGATTCCCAGGTGCTTTGCGGGATTGACGTTTTGGTTCTGCGTCAATTCGACATCCTGAAAGGCAAGCGAGTCGGCCTGGTCACAAACCAGACAGGACAGGCTGTCACGGGTTCATCGACGATCGACATCCTTGCCAAGGCCGGGGGCGTGACACTGGCCGCTCTGTTCAGCCCCGAGCATGGCATCCGCGGACAGGTCGATCGCGAGGTGGACGACTCGCGCGACGAGGCCACGGGCCTGATTATTCATAGTCTTTACGGCAAGAATCGCAGTCCCACGGCCGAGCAGATGGCCGAACTTGATGTGTTGGTTTATGATATACAGGATATTGGCACGCGATTTTATACGTATATCAGCACGCTTGGCCATTGTCTGGAGGCGGCGAAGGCGCGTGGCATCCCACTGGTGATTCTGGATCGACCGAATCCGATCGGCGGATTGCGGGTCGACGGCCCGGTGCGCGACGAGGGTCAGGAATCGTTCATCGCCTATCACAGGCTGCCCTTGGTTCACGGGATGACGGTGGGTGAGCTGGCCAGGATGTTCAACGGCGAGCGGGGGATTGGGGCCGAGCTGGTGGTGGTTCCGTGCGAGGGCTGGGAGCGGGGCGATCTGTACGATTCGACGGGGTTGCTCTGGGTGAACCCGTCGCCCAACATGCGGAGCCTGACCGAGGCGCTTTTTTATCCCGGCGTGGGTTTGCTGGAGGGGACGAATCTGGCGACCGGCCGGGGCACGGATACGCCTTTCGAGCGGGTGGGCGCACCCTGGATCGACGCGCCTCGGTTCGCGGCGGCGTTGAACCGGAGCGGGATTCCGGGCGTTCGGTTTCTACCCGTCCGGTTCACGCCCACCGAGCGACAATTTGCAGGCGAGGAATGCGGCGGCGTGTATATCCAGCTTGTAGATCGCCAGCAATTCGACCCGGTCGCCCTGGGCCTCGGCCTGGCAGTCACGCTGCGGCTCGAATATCCCGACGATTGGAAAACCGACAAGCTGAAGGGTTTTCTCACTGACGACGCGACGCTTAAGGCGATCCACGAGTCCAAGTCGGTGGATGCCATACGCGCCCTCTGGATCGACGAGTTGCGGGAATTTCGCCAGGCCCGCGAGCACTTTCTGATCTATCCGTGAACCGCGAACGGGAGACGCTTCATATGCGAGTCCGACTTTGGACTGTGATCTTGGGCACGCTGCTTTGGCCCGGAGTATTCGGCGTCGCCGCGGGCGTGGAAGACCGGCCCAACTTGCTGGTTCTGATTGGCGATGACCACGCGGCGTATGCTCTGGGTGTCGATGGCGACAACCATGGCGCGACGCCGAACCTCGACCGCCTGGCCCGTCGCAGCGCCTGGTTCTCGCGTGCGTATTGTGTCGCACCCGTTTGCACGGCCAGCCGACAGGCGTTTCTGACAGGCCGATATGCCCACGCTGTGGGCGTGACCCAGTTGCCCACGGCTTTGTCCGAGTCGGAGATCACGCTGGCCGAATGGCTGGCCGATCGTGGTTACGCCACGGCGGCCATCGGCAAGATGCACTTCAACAGCAGCCTCACACACGGGTTTGACGCGCTGATCGATACACCGCAATGGCGTGGAAGGTTGGCCGAGGAAGCACGGCGAGGGAAGACCGAACCGCCTGCGCGGCCGCCCTGGCGTCCATTCGCCACACCCGCGGCCCAATGGCTGAACGCCGCCAACCGTTCGACGGGCCTGAGCCTTGAAGACGAAGAGGCACCCTTTTTCGCTGCTCGAGCGCGCGACTTCCTGCGGCGGAATCGCCACAAGCCGTTTGCGTTGGTTGTCAGCTTCCATGAGCCGCATTCGCCATTTGTGTTCCCGAGGGACTGGGAAGGAACCTATAAGCCCGAGCAGTTTCCGGTCCGTGAGACCACCGACGCCGACCTTGCTGGTCAGCCCGAAATCTTCGCAACGCTGACGCCCGACCAGAAGCGCGGGATTCAGGCGGCCTATTACACCTCATTGAAATATATGGATTCGCAAATTGGTCGTGTGCTGGACGAACTGCGCCGACTGGAGCTTGACCGTGACACGATCGTCGTCTACTTCGGCGATAATGGGTATTCTTTGGGTCATCATGGCCGGTTTGAGAAGCATGTGCTGACGGAGCCGGGCGTGCGGGTTCCGCTCATTGTTTCGTGGCCGGGCCGGGTTGTGCCGCGTCGGATCGACGACCTCGTCGAGCTGGTCGATCTGGTTCCGACGGTTCTCGATTTGATGGGGCTACCGACGCACGAGGGCGTGCAAGGTCGAAGCCTCGCGGCGCTGTTGCGGGACGAGCCGGGAGCGGCGGGACGTGTGTATGCGTTCAGCGAATATCTTGAGAATGAGGAGGCGATGATTCGCGATGATCGGTACAAGCTGATTGTCGGCACGGGAGCGCGGGAGCGTCAGGACGGCTACCGAACCGGACGGCCCCTGCCCGGCCCGTTTGAACGGCTGTACGACCTCGTTGCCGATCCCGACGAACGAATCAATCTCGCCGACCGAGGCGAGCTACGCGAGATCCAGTCGCGGCTCCAAACCGAGTTGCATCGCATCCTGACGACCACCCGACGGCCGGATGACGCCGTTCCTGAAGGGTTGTCCGAGATAGAGGCGATTCGCTGGTGCCTGGTGCCGAGGGATGTGAAACCACCTGAAAAGCAAAAATAGCGTCTCACCGGAAGGGGACAGGCACCGCGAAGAGCGGAACCCGTCCCCTTCTTTGAGAGATTTCAAGGAACCTCAGGCCGCTTTACCCGTCAAGACGTTCAGGATGTACATTTCGAGTTGCTCATACTGGCGAGCCGCGCGGAGGGCCTCGACCTTCTTCTTGTCGACCGACCTCACCAGCTCCAGCAGGCGGAGGAACATCGACTTGGAGTGTGCGAGGTGGAACATCGAGTCCTCCAACGTGGTTGTGCGCATCGCCTTGACGTCGAGGCCGACGCACTCGCCGTTCTGGCCGAAGCCGTTGGCTTCGAGTGTCCAGATTTGATCGAAGGCCCGGCGCAGATCGACCGAGCCGAAGACCTTGTCCTGGTCGTACTTCAGGCCGTTCTGGTCGTTGAGGTGGACGCTCCAGAGTTTTTTGTGCCAGAGGGCGTAGGCCATGTCGTCGGCGGGGTCGAGGCCGGCGAGGATGGAGTGGGCGCTCTCGATCAAGACGCCTGATCGCGACGGGTCGACGGTTGTGTAGGCCAGGCCGATCATGTGGCCGACGGTGGGCAGATACGCCTGGTCCATAGGCTCGTTGGGCTTGGCTTCGCCAAGAACGCGGATTTCGGGATCGCGCTCGAGGATGGTGTTCCAGGCGTCGCGGAGGCGGCCCACGGCCGTTGCGGCATCTTTGGCTTCGCGGACATAGGTGCCCTCGCGGGCCAGCCAGAGCACGTAATTATTGCACCCGACGAGCTTGGCGATATCGACGCAGCGCTTGGCTCGCTCCAGGGCGTAGCGACGATCGCTCTCGGAATTGGAGGTGAATGCACCGTCGATGGTGCGGGGGTCTTCCCAGAGCCGGGGGGCGACGATTTCGACGAACAGCCCTTCGCCGTCAAGGATTTTCTTGACCTCGGCGACACCTTTCTGGGTGGCGTTCCAGTCCAAGTCGGCGGGCACGATGTCGTCGTCGTGGAACTGGACCGCGTCGAAGCCGAGCTGCTTGTAGGCCTTGAGCTTCTTGCCATAGGCTACCTCCTGGCGAACGGGGGGACCGAACGGATCAGCGCCGGTGCTGATGTTCCATGGGCCAAACGAGAAGCGATACTTGGTGAGAGCGGGGACCACCATGAGAGGATGGCTCCAGAAAAGAGGGTTCGCTAGTCGATTCGGATCTCTGCCTGATAAACTAATGCCGAAGGTCGCCGGAGGCTATCCGCCAGCGGCCCGACTCAGGGGACGCCGATGCGGATTTGGCAGCTTATTGTGGTGGTGATGGTTCTGGCGCTGGTGCTCAGCATCGCGCGCTCGGAACAAGGCCGCATCACCCTGATCGTCTTTCTTTCCACCCTGGGAACGATGTTGGTCGGCGCGACGGCCTTAACCCACCTGTTTCGCACGGTTGGCGCATTCGGCAGCGCGGAAGGGCTGCGTGACCAGATGGAGGCAATCGGCGCGACTGTCTTCATCGTCTTCATTGCATCAAGCTTGATGAACCTGATCATCGGTGTAGCCATCTTCCTGATCCAGCAAATGGTGCCCAAGTAATACGCCCGGAGCATGTACGGATGTCTCTCCCCACTTATCAGCCCACGACGTTCCCCCACCAGTTCTTGCCCGAGGCGCTCGGGCTGAAGAACTGGGACGATATTGAGCCCTGGTATCAGAAACTCATTGATCGGACGATCAGTTCGGCTGCCGAGCTGGAGCGCTGGCTTGTGGACCTGGGCGAGCTGGGCGGTGCGGTCGGCCAGGAAGGCGCGGAACGGTATATCGCGATGACCTGCCAGACGGACGACCCCGCGCGTGAGGCTGCCTACCTGGAATGGGTCCGTGAGATCGAGCCGAAGCTCAAGCCGCTGCAAAACGCGTTGCGCGAAAAGTACCTGGACAATCCATTCCGGAGCGAGCTGCCCCGCGACCGGTATAAGGTCTTCGACCGACAGTGGGAAAACCGACGCGCGTTGTATCGCGAGGCGAATATCCCGCGTGAGACCGAGCTGGCCGAGCTGGAGCAGCAGTACCAGAAAACGATCGGCGCGATGATCGTCACGTTTCGCGATGAGGAATACACGCCTGCTCAGATGGCGCGGTTTCTGGAAGAAAACGACCGTTCGACGCGTCAAGTCGCCTGGGAACTGGTTGCCGCGCGTCGGTTGAAAGATCGAGAGACGCTCGACGATCTGTTCGACAGGATGATCGCCCTGCGGGTGCAAATCGCCCGAGAGGCTGGGTTTGCGCGGTACACCGAATACGCCTACCGCCAGCGCGAGCGGTTCGACTACGACGAGAACGACGCGAAGGCGTTTCAGGATGCCATTGAGCGCCGAGTGGTCCCGCTCACCTCGGCCCTGCAGGCGGAACGCCGTGAGCGATTAGGCGTCGACCGGCTCCGGCCGTGGGATTTGAGCGTCGATGCCCTGGGCCGCGAACCGTTGCGTCCTTTCACGGATGCCGTTGAACTGGCGGATAAAACTCGGCGGATTTTCGACGATGTTGATCCCGAGCTGGGCGCGCAGTTCGCCTTCATGCAAGAGCACAAGCTGCTCGATCTGGACAACCGCAAAGGTAAGGCCCCCGGCGGATATCAGACGACGCTGGAAAACGACCGCTTGCCGTTTATCTTCATGAACGCCGTGGGCCTCGACGGCGACCTCCGCACCCTGCTGCACGAAGGCGGCCACGCCTTCCACTCGCTGGCCAGCCGGGGCGAGCCGCTGGCGGCGTATCGCGATGCGCCCATCGAATTTTGCGAGGTCGCCTCGATGAGCATGGAACTGCTCGGCGCGCGGAATCTGAGCGAGTTTTACAGTGAGGCCGACGCGGATCGGTCGTATCGCCAATTGCTCGAAGGGATCGTGCTTATTTTGCCCTGGATCGCCACGGTCGACGCCTTTCAGCATTGGATTTACGACCACCCGATTCATTCGCGTGAGGAGCGGCGCAAGGCGTGGACAGCTCTGCTCGACCGGTTCGGAGGGATCGTGGATTGGTCCGGCCACGAGGACGCGCGAGCGAATTCCTGGCATCGCCAGTTGCACATTTTCTTGTATCCGTTTTATTACATTGAATATGGGATCGCGCAGCTCGGGGCGCTGCAGATCTGGTTGGCGGCGCGGGAGGATCGGGCACGCGCCGTGGCCAACTATCGTCGTGGCCTGGCTGTGGGCGGCGCGCGGCCGTTGCCGGAACTCTTTGAGGCGGCGGGCATCCGGTTCGACTTCAGCGAGGCAACAATCGGGCCATTGATGGACGCGATTCAGGCGGAGCTGAATACGCTTGCGCCCTGAGTCGATCGCGGATCAACGTGCGGCGGCGGAAGCCGGCGGCACCATTGGGAGAACCACCAAGGGAATCGGTGCTGCCGGATGGTCGGTCCCCGACGCCTCGCACTTGGCAACGGCGTAGAAGAGTCGCTCCTGCGGCTTGACCCAAGGCTCTGCGTACAAGGTAAATGTTCGCTCGGTCTGCTGCTCGGTCACGAGCACACCGTTCAGGCCGATATCGAGCACGCGAACGCCGAACGGCAGGTTGCGGACCTCGATCGGGACTCGGCCGGTGAAGCCGTTTCGGCGCTCGACCCGAATTGTCATCGTCGTCTCCTGCCCCGGTCGGAGTTGCACACGATCGGATAGCGCCGTGAGTCGCAAATTCGGCTCCGGCGTTACGGTGATCCAACCACGCTCGGGGCCGCCGGGATCGAACGTGTGCTCGATCGCCGGCACTTCCTGGGTTTCGCTGGCTGAGCGAGCGACGAGCGTCCAGTTGGCGACCGGAAAGTCTGGGGCGTCGCCCGCGGCCTCGAAGAGCAGATCGGCTGAGTATTGATCCGCTTCGACTCGCGTCGCGGTCGCCGTGATACCAGGCGGCAGGTTCTCGACCGAGACATCGACGGGCCCCTCGAAACCATCGAGACGGGTTAAGGCGACCGGGACCACGGTGGCCGATCCCCGGGGGATGTTCACATCCTCAATCTCCGACGCGATCCGAAAATCGGGCCTCGCGGGACGGATCACCAGATGGTAGCCGAAGGACGGCCCGCCCAGCCCGCGCACGTCCTCGATCCGCACGACATATGTTCCGTCGGCCGGTACGTCGAAGAGGAGGCGGGAGTCCTTGTCGAACCCAGGACCGCCGTCGTCGTTGCGATAGTACAGGGTGATCGGAGCGACCCCGCCGCGCGGAAACGTCGTGCCCGCTGGGTGCAAGTCCACCTTGTAGATCGGCTGGCCGACTGGGTGATGTTCGGGCGTGGTCCCCATGAAGGCGATTCGCTCGCCTGTGTTGTTCCGGCTGTTGCCCAGGCCCCAGAAGACCGCGTCGTCGTCGGGACCGCGAGGCAGTTCGTGAATCCGCATCAACTCGCGACCCATCAACACATAATCGCCCTGGTTGAAACCCGTCCAGGGCCATGTCAGGCGAATATTCCGTCCCGTGGACGGGTGATCGCGGAAGGCAACGAGCGTCTCGCGGACCGGCCGCGCCATCGAGCGGGCGACCGTTTGCCCCCCGGCGTTTTCGATCTCGATGATCGGATCAATGGGCGAGCCCAGGCGTCGGCCATACACCTCAATCACCCAACGCTCGCCACGAAGTACGCTGAACTTTGCATGATCGACGTCGCCTGGCTGCCCCAAAACACCCGAAAGCCCGCCCGGAGTGGCGACCAAAGCGGCCTGCGTCGGATCATCATCGGGCTCGACACCCGCAGCCTGCGGACCCTCCGCGACCACCACGCGCCACGGCTGTGAGCGTGGCAGCCGATCCACTGCGTCGACGGAGACAGGAACCAGGGTCCCGATAGGGGTCTCCGCACTGACAGTGATCGTCGTCGACTTTGCCGAGCTTCCCTCAGCGACGGCAGTTCCAAGGTTCTCGCCTTCGACCGCCAGCGACGCAGTGGAGCCGGGCGCGAGGCCCAGCGGCGCGACGGCGGTGACATGCGCCAAGGAACCGACCGCGATGCGATAGAAATGATTGCCCGAACCACCGAGGTCGGTATCAGCTACTCGCAAGTAGGCGGGACCGGCCGCGGCGGCGTGATAGGTCAAGACCGGCTCGCGGCCGTCGTCGCTGCGCACGGCCCGAGCGAGTATCTGGCCGGATTCGTCCACCAGAGCGAGCGAGGCATTGAGGGCGGAGCCAAGCTCACGCGCGGCCACTCCGGCGACCAGGGTCTGACCGGCCGCCACGTCGAACCGGAGGTGGTCGATGTCGCCGGGCTTGTCGATTGCGCCGGTCCAGGTCGTTGGCTGGGTCGCGGTGGTCGCCACCATTGTTGGTGCGTCGTTCGGTTCGGCCTCCGCCGTTTCGGGCCAGGCCGAAACCGCGAATAGCCGCGGCGGGGGCGTGCCCAGCGGCGTGCGGACCCAGAACGGATACATCGCCGGTGTTAGATCGGGGGGAAGAACCAATTCCGCCTCGATGGCGTTCAGTTCGGGCTTTTCGAGAGGGACGAGCCGGGCCTGGATGGCGGGCGTCGTGAACCAGATCGACTCCGCCTTGCCCACGCCCAGGCCAGTGAGTCGAACGCGTATTGTCGAACCTCGCGCCGCGCCGCGTGGGGTGGGCGGGTCGAGCGTCGCGTTGCGTACCAGCTCGGGCTTGGGAGCGGTCGCGAGTGTTTCGGCAGCCATCTTGTCGGCCCTGGGCATCGGCTTATCGAGAACCTGGGATTGCCGCGAGCCATCGCCCAGATCGTGGAGGACGGCCGTGCCGTCGTAAAGGCCCAGCGCCAGCCGCAGGTTGTCGGGCGTCACGGCGAGCGCCAGCGGCCAATCGGCAAAG
>JBGSYY010000562.1:0-11342 GCA_041750675.1 Isosphaeraceae bacterium
GAGCGGCGGCCCGGTTTCGAGCCGCAACTGAAACGCGGCGGGGCCTCCCGCGCGCAACGCCTTGGGATGGAACGGATGGGCCGACTCGCGAAGCAACACCACGCGCGCAACCCCGAACGCGGCCGCCGAGCGTAGCACAGCCCCGACGTTCTCGGGGTCTTGAAACGGCACGAACAGCGTGCAGCCGGTCGGCCAGGGGTCCGAGGTCGAGAACCTCGGCAGTTCCGGCGTTTCAACCAATAGCAGAGGAGCGTGGGTTCCCGAGACGTCGAGCTGGCGAAACAGATCGGGTGCGAGCCGGTACCAGACCAACCCTTCCGGGGCGGATTCGACAATCGGCGGAGCAGGGGACCTCGTATCGGTGATCCAGCCCTGGACTCGATCGGGGTGGGCCGCCGCGACCTCCGGCACGATCTTGCGACCCGCGACCACGGCCCGCCCTTGCTTGCGGATCCCACGGCCGCCGAGCAGTTCGAGCAGTTCTTGAAAGCTGGGGTTCGTCGCACTACTGATCTCACGTACCGGCCCGGCGTGGAAGAACGCGGACTCACGCGGGCCTGTTCCCGCCAGCCGCTCGTACACGACCAGGCGGCGGTGATGGGTCGAGTGCGGCAGGGTGTACGCCTGATCGGAAATCAGACGGAAGGCGTCGCCGTGCGATTCGACCGCCTCGGCGATTTCGGTGTCGCAGTCCGGACCCTTCATGAACAGCATTTTCCCGCCGGGCGCGAGACAGCCGGCGACGCGATCGAGGGTTTCGCCGATGGTCGCGACCGCGCGGGTGATGACCCCGGATACGGGTCGCTGGTAACGCGACGTGATCTTCCCCGCGTGGACCTCGATCCCCGTCAGGCCCAACTCCTTGACCACGCGTTCGAGAAACTCGGCGCGTGCTCCCCGCGGCTCCGCCAGGATCATCTCGACCTCCGGTCGCGCGATCTTGAGCGGGATGCCCGGCAGGCCCGGGCCGCTGCCCATGTCGATCAGGGGTGTCGGCAGCTCGGCGAATTTCAGGACGATCAGGCTGTCCACATAGTGCTTGAGCACCATGTTCTCAAAGTTGTGAATGCGCGTGAGGTTCAGTTCGGCATTGGCCGAACGCAGAAGGCCATGATAGGCCCAGAGCTGGTCGAGCTGACGGCCGTCGAGGGAGATCCCGGAGTGTTCGAGCAGGGATTGTAGGGCGCGGCGGCTGGGAGGCATGGCGTCGGGCGTTCTCCGTTCGGGCAATTGAGGGCGGGCCGGCAGGCGGCGGTGAGGCTCTCGAAAAATACCGTACACGGTGGTTCGACCGCCGCGGCGTGTTCGGGCTCCGCCTTTGGCTTGACGGAAATCGGCCCTCACTATAGCTTACGGAACTCGCGAAGGAACGCCCGAGCCTGCCCGCGCGGATGGATGCCGTGCCCGACCAAACGATCAACCGGACGCACATCTTCGTCCTGAATTACAACGGCCGAGATTGGCTGGCGCAGTGCCTGCCGTCGATCGTCGAGGCGGCCCACCGCGCCCCGGTCCCCTGCGGCGTGAGCGTGATCGACAACGAATCGTCGGACGATTCGCTGGCGTTTCTTTGCCGTGAATATCCCGCAGTCGACGTGATTCGCGAGCCGAACCGCGGCCTGTCCAGCTTCAACGCGGTGCTGTCCCGTCGCGACGAGCCGGCCGTCCTGTTACTGAATAACGACGTTAAGCTCGCACCCGATTCCGTCAACCCACTGCTCCAGGCCCTCGAAGCGCACCCGGATGCACTTTTTAGCGCCCCGCAATGCTGGACCTTCGATGGCGCGACCTACGAGGGGATGCGCACCCGCGTTCGAACACGATTCGGACTGATTCAGGGCATGTGCCGCGTGCCTGGCTTTGAGCGGCTTGTCGGGCAGCCCGACCTGACCGCATCGGCGGGGCCGGTACTGGCCGTGAATCGTCAGCGATTCCTGGCCTTGGGAGGCTACGATCCCGTTTACTTCCCTGGCCGAATTGAGGATCTCGACCTCGGCTTTCGCGGCTGGATGCACGGCTGGAGCGGCTACTATGTGCCCGATGCGTGGGCCTGGCACCACGGATTCGGCTCGTTTGGTCCCGCGTTTGGAGCGGCTGGGTGCGATCGACTTGCCACCCGGAACTCGTTCCTGTTCGCCTGGAAAAACCTGGCCGGGCAGCGCCTGATCGAACATCTCGCCTGGCTGCCGGTGCGGCTCGCATTCGCGGCCGTTCGCGGCCGTCGCGGGTTTCTTCAGGGTTTTGCCGAGGCCTTGCCGAGGATGGGCGAAGTGTGGACCCAGCGGCGTCGCCAGGGCGTCGGCGGCCGGGGCTGGCGGCTTCGCCAGGAGGCGTTCTTCCGTCAGTATCGCTGGTAGTCGGCAACCCGCATCGGGCCACGCAGCTTTTTCGGTCACACAGGGAGGTGTTTCCGCTTTGTCCAACTTCGTTCGACCCCCACGCGAGATTCGGATCGACGTCCGACCCCAGGGGCCGCTCGGCCCCTGGGCCGATCAGCGGCTGGGCCGGTCGACCGTTCGAGAGCGACTGCTTACTCAGGCCGCTGCGTTGGGTGAACCGAGCCCCTGTGAATCGGCTGAAATCACGTCAGCACCAGACAACGATGTTTTCATACTCCGATCTGATCGAATCTATCATCCAGTGCGGCTGAGTCGTGCCTATCGCCGCAATCAATCGGCGGAACGCGCCGTGATCTGGCGGCTTGATTCGATGCAATCGTGGAGCGCCGCCGAGGACGAGCTGGCCCGCCGGCTCGCCTATCAGCCGCTGGGGCGGTTCTGGGCGTGGGTGCCGGCTCGTTCGTTCGCCCGCGCTCTGAAGCCGACCTGGGTCCGCCCCAACGTGGTCACGCTTGCCGCAGCGTGCGTTTTTCTCTGCGCGTGCGGCCTTGTTGCGACCGATGCCTCGTGGCCCGCGCGATTTGCCGCATCTTTGCTCCTGGCCCTGGCGCTGGTGCTCGACACCTCCGACGGCCACCTGGCGCGGCTCCAGGGCACCTGCACAGAATTTGGCCGCTGGCTCGACGCCGTGCTCGACGAGTTTTGCGATATCGCCTTGCACGCGGCAATCGCCTGGTTCGCCTTCACGCGCGACGGTTCGCCCGGTTGGCTGCTGCTCGGATTGGCCTACGCGGGTGGCAAGCACGTCTTTCAGGTCGCCCAGACCACAGGGCCGCCTGCCGTCGCGTTGAACGGACCAGAGAGCCTGGAATCGCCTCCTCTCGGCCTTCGTTCCCTGGTTCGACTGGCAGGACACGCGGACATCCGCTGGCATCTCTGGATCGCGCTGGCCCTGATCGGCCGTCTCGACTGGGCCTTGATTACCTATGCCCCGTATTATCCAGCGCGTGTCTTGGCGTCCGCGTGGTCGCGGAGGCGTGAACATGGATAGGTGTCCTAACATATCGGCGGTCATTATCGCCCGCGACGAGGCCGCCAATCTCGGCGCGTGTCTCGACTCGCTCGCCTGGGTCGACGAGACGATCGTCGTGGTTGACGCCGCCAGCACGGATGCCACGGAGTCGATCGCCCGCGCCCGTGCGGATCGCGTGGTTGTCCGACCGTTCGACGGCTTCGCCGCCCAACGAAACGCCGGTCGAGCAGTGGCCCAGGGTAATTGGCTGCTCGCCATTGATGCCGATGAACGAGTTACCGAAGAGCTTGCCACAGAGATACGCGCGATGATTCGTCAATCCGATCACAATACCGCCGGTTACCGGATCGCCATTCGCAGCGTCATTTTTGGCCGGCCGTTCGTCGCCTCGGGCACTCAGCTCGACTGGCCGTTGCGCCTCTTTCGCCGCGAACAGGGAGAGTGGACCGGCGACGTCCACGAAACGGTCGCACTGAATGGCCCTATCGGCCGACTTCAGCATGTGATCGACCATCGCACGCATGAGACCCTCAGTGTTTTTCTCGCCAAACTCGATCGCTACACGACGCTCGAAGCTCGCCAGCTCCACGACCAGGGCCGTCAGCCTCGACTGTTCGACCTGACACTTCGCCCGCTCTGGACGTTTTTGAGGATCTATCTGGCCCGCGGCGGATTCCGCGACGGGGTTGAGGGTTTCCTGTTTTCCGCCCTTTCCGGCGTCTCCGTCCTGATCCGCAACGCCAAGCTCCGCGAGCGAATGAAGGCGAAGCGCACGAACAAGCCTGCCACCACCCGCTGTCTGGTGGAGGCGCAAGCATGACTCTCGCGCACGAGACCTTCGTCACCCGCCGCTTCGACGCCCTGGAAGGACGCTTTCGCACCACCGTCGCCGACGATGATGTTCGCCTCCAGGCCGTTCGCTCCGCGCTTCGGATCAAGCCGGGCAGTCGAATCCTGGATCTTGGTTGCGGCAAGGGCCGATTCGCTACGCATCTCCAAGACTGCGGGGCCGAGGTGATTGGTCTCGACGCCTCGGCCGCCATGCTCGCTTCGGCCTCGGGAATCGCTCGCGTCCGCGCGTCGGCCACGTCTCTTCCGTTCGCCGACAACACCTTCGATGGACTCTACGCAATCGAGCTTTTCGAGCATTTGCCGCCCCGCGCGATTTCCCGTGCGATTCGTGAAATGGCTCGCGTACTGGTTCCCGGCTCAACCGCACTGGTGATCGACAAGAACCGCGCGGCGCTCGACTCAACTCGTACCTGGCTACCGGCTTCGCTGGTGAAGCGCATCGACGAATATCGAGGCCATTGGATGTATGGCCCGAGCGACCCGGTCCGCGAACGCTGGTTCTCGCCTTACGGGTTCGCCCGACGAATGGCCCAATCGTTTGCTGAAGTGCATGTTCATTTTTTGCTTCGGCCCATTGAAGCCCGGCACGCGATCTTCCGTCGTTGGCCCGCCGCGCGGCTCCTGGTTGCCTGGACGGGGGTCGCCTACCGATGAGCACGATCCTCGACAAAGTCGATGTCGCACAATGCGGACTACCGCTATTACCGCTCGTGCTCTGGCGAACCCCGCCCGCCTTGGAGATGATCCTGGCCCAGGAAGGAATTTCTCACACCGTTGCCGAAAGTGGGCCTGCCGCCGTGGCCCGCGCGGGGCGGTTTGTTCTGTTTGATAGCCGCCGTGAGCCTGCGCAGCGGGTCGCCGCCTGGCTCGCCCGCGACCAGGTGTCGTTCGATATCGACCGGCTGCGTCGCGGCTGGTCGTTTGATCCCTTCGCCGCGTTGCTCGATACACGAGCTCAAACTTGCCGTTGGACGATCGGCGGTCATGTGGTGTCCGAGCGCGTCAATCGCCACGATCGCGGACCGATCCGCCGCCGTTTGATTTCGGCCCTGCGCGACTGGCTGATCGCGGCCGGCGGTGTTTGGGCCAGACTCGGTGCATTTCCCTACCCTTATACGTCGGCCTTCAATTTCCGCGTTGATCTGGACGAGCCGGCCGAGGCGGATTACTTCCGCTTCGCCCGAGCGCGTCGGCCGATCGACGACTGCACCACCCACTTCGTCTCCACGGCCGCCTATTCCCGTCTGCACCGTGTGATGGACGATTTACGTGGGCGCGACACGCAATCACATGGCCATCATCACGTGGTTTACCGTGGCGAAGAGGCTAACCGAAAGAACCTGGAGCGAGCCGACGCTTTGTTGCGTGCCGATCGAATCGAACCCACGGGTTTCGCCGCGCCCGAAGGCCGCTGGAATCGCGAGATTGACTCGGTGATCGAGTCGCTCGGCTACGGCTACTCCTCCGAGTTTCAGGTCGGCTACGACGATCGTCCGTTTTTCGCCTGGCGCGGCGACCGCTTCTCGCGCGTGCTTCAAGTGCCGATTCATCCCATCTGCGAAGGACTCTTTCTGAACGCCGGCGCAAGCGACGGCCGCGTCGTTGCCGATCATCTGGCCTCCGTCGTCCGAGCCCGTGTCGAGAGCGGCGAGCCGGCCTTCGTTTACGGTCACCCTGAAGGCAGGCTTGGGAGATTTCCCGAGATTGTCGATGCCGTCGCCCGCGCCGCCGCCGCGGTTGCCCCGCATCTTTGGCGCACCACGCTCGGCGAGTTCGCCGCCTGGTGGCGCTGGCGTGCCGACAGGCGCTGGACCCTCCATCGCCGGGGCAGCGTCCTGATCCTCCAGTTCGAAAACGGTTGCACACGCCACACGCCGAGTCTCGAAATCGATCGAGGCAGTCAGTTTGCCAGCCTGCCGATTCGCGACCCTGACCAAGCGATCATGAACGAAGCCGACCTCGTGACGCACCGCGTGCGCGATCTCCATCCGCGCTATCGCCTGGATCGAGCGGTCCCCGCCGCGTTTCAGTTTCAGCCTCGCTTGCTGGTCCGCGCGGGTATGCGCTGGGCCATGGATTGGGAAACCGTGACACCGATCGACGAATTGCCGGAACGAACGCCCGCTGAACGCTGGAAGAAGCGGCTCCGCCGCGCCCGCATGCGATCGGGCGCGATTTCGCCAGGAGGCGAGTCATGACCACGCTGCTCCGCCACGACGCACCCGCCTCACGGTTTCAATGCGAGGACGATTGGTTCGCCGCCCGCACGCGCGGACCGATGCCCCGCGATGCGATTCTCGTCCATGCCGGCTCATCCACGTTCCAGGCACGTGGCGGGGGCGAGGTCCAGTTGCTGCAAACCGCGCGTGGGCTTGAAGCCCTGGGGCATCCTGTCCGTCCCTTCGTCGCCTGGACCGATCAAATCGCCGACGCCCGGCTGCTCCACCTTTTCGGCATGTCGCCCGAGGGGCTTGCACTCGCCCGCGTGGCGCGGGTGCGCGGCATTCCGGTGGTCCTGTCGCCGATTTGCTGGTTTGAGCCACGCGCCTGGGCCGCCCTGGAAAGCACACCCAGCGGACGCGCGCGAGCCTGGGGCAAATGGCTTGCGTGGCGCGCGTCTCGCGGTGTCGGGTCGTGGCGAAGCGAACTTCTCGGGCTGGCCGATGCCATCTTGCCCAACTCACAGGCGGAGGCCCGCCAGCTGGCCGACTTGTTCCGCGTCGATCCCCTCCGTATTCACGTCGTGCCCAATGGCGTCGATCCCCGTTTCGCCCGGGCCGAGCCGGACGCCGCGCGCGACCTGCTCGATCTGCCCGATTACGCCCTCTTCGTCGGTCGGATCGAGCCACGCAAAAACCTGCTCGGTCTGATCCGCGCCATGCGGCCAATGGGCTTGCCCCTGGTCGTCGTCGGCGACCCGGTGCCCGGCCATGAAGCCTACGCGGAAACCTGCCGAGAGGATGGCGACGGCTTCACCCACTGGATTCCCCGACTCGATCACGACGACCCTCGGCTCGCCAGCCTTTACGCCGCCGCGCGGGTTTTCGCCCTGATCAGTTGGTTCGAGACCCCCGGCCTGGCCGCGCTCGAGGCCGCCACCGCCGGCGCGGCCGTCGCCATCACGCCCTATGGATCAACCATCGAGTATTTCGGCCCCCACGCCCACTACGCGCGCCCCGGCCGCCGCAAGGAGATCCAGCTCGCAATCCTCAACGCCTGGGCCGCCGGGCCGCAACCTGATCTGGCCAGGCGGGTCCGAACCCGGTATCTCTGGGCCAACGTCGCGAGACGGACCGCGGAGGTGTACCACGCGATCGCCCGCTGAACGCTTGCCCAGACCCGTGCTGACCGGACGCTATCGCTACAGCAAGTGGCGTTGGCGCGTGCTGGTCTACGTCATCGACGCACTCGGGGCCGCGTTCATGCTCCTTTGGCGCCTATTTTGCCCAGCTCGCCCGATCGGCATTCCGCGCCGTATCTTGCTCGTTCAGCTTGACCATCTCGGCGATGCCGTCTTGAGCACCCCGCTCGTCGCCGGACTGCGGGCCGCGTACCCGAACGCATCGATCGACGTCCTGGCCTCATCGAGCAACCGCGCGGTCTTCGAAGCCGATCCCGAGATTCGCCAGGTCCACGTCGCCGATCGCAATTGGTTCGAGCGTCGGCCCGCCGGTTGGGCCTCTGGGTCCGCCGTCTGGAACCAGGGACGGCGGCTTCGCCGATTCCGCTACGATCTCGGCATCGACGTGCGCGGCGACATTCTGAGCATCGCCGTGCTGGCCCTCGCCGGCATCCCCCGGCGGGTCGGTTGGTCGATGGGCGGCGGTGGGTTCCTGCTGACGGATGTGGCTTCCTGGATGCCCAACCGCCATGAGGTGAAATCGCGGCTCGCCCTGTTGAATTGCCTGGGTGTTCCGCAGCCCGACCCCTCGCTTGTGCGGGTCTCGGTGAGTGTGACCGATGCCGAGCGGACCGAGGTGGCCCAGCGCTGGATCGAGGAATGGGCGGCCAACCGCGCAAGCGTTCGCGCGTCACGGGTCCGTGTGGCGAAGCCAGTCGGCCTGTCGACCCATCCCCGCCCCGGCCGCCCTCAGAGCAGCAATCTGCCACGCCCGACTCATCGAATCGAATCCATCCCGACCGATCCCGACAGCCTTCACGCCGGTCGGTTCGGCTCCGAAGCGCCGCTCCTGGCCGTTCACCTGGGTGCAGGTACCGCCGCCAAACGCTGGCCGTTGCGGCACTGGAAAACGCTGGTTCAGCGTTTTCTCAATGACGGCTGGCGTGTGATCGTCGTCGGTGGGCCTGACGAAGCCGGGTTGCGGCTCAATCTCGATCATCCGGCCTTACGTGATTGGACCGGAAGACTCAGCGTAACCCAGACCACGGCGCTGCTCGAACGTGCCGACCTGTTCCTCGGTGCCGACTCCGGACCCGCCCATCTGGCGGCCGCCGCGGGTACGCCGTCGGTCATCCTGTTTAGCGGCACGAATCGCATCGTCCAGTGGCGGCCCTGGTCGCGCCGAGCCCTCGTCTTGAGGCACAAGGTCCCTTGTGCGCCCTGTCATCGCAAGGTTTGCCCGCTGGCCGACCACCCCTGTCTCACCGGCTTGACGCCCGACCGCGTCCACCGCGCGGCCCAGCGCTGGTGGTCACGGCTCCATCATCGCGAGTAGCCCCATGCGCCCGTCTGATCGAACCTCCGCCTGGCCGGCGTGGCTCATTCTGGGTTGGACGATCGCCGTGCTTGGCGTTTACACCGTGCGGATGATCGAAGCGCGGCGCGCCGCCGCCGACACGGTATTCCGAGTGATCGGCATACGTTGAACTATCGAGCGGTGGTCCTCAATCCGAGCCGCTCGATGATGAATAATCGCGGGGCATATCCAGCCCGCGTCGCAGGCACTCAATGCTCTCGCGCGCGGTCGGTTCCGCTCCCATCAAATAATCAAAAACCTCGACCGACACCCAGCCTTGATAGCCCGAGGCGGCCAGGGCGCGCAGAATCGGCCCGAAGTCGGTCTCGCCCATACCAGGACCGCGGAGATTTCCGGGGTCCTGTGCGTGGAAGTGCCGCGCCTCGGCCCCATGACGCGCGATCAGGCCGGTGATCGAGCCGTCCGGGTCCGCGCTCATCGCCTTCACGTCGAGATGAAGCCGCAGGTTGGGATGGCCCACGCGATCAATCAGCGAACGAGCCTGAGCGATCGAGTTCACGAAATCCGTCTCGCTCGGCGCCAGCGGCTCGAAGCAGAGATCGACTCCCAAGGCTCCAATCGCCGGCATCGCCGCATCGAGCACCAGGGTCGCGTAATCATAAGCCTGATGCACGTCGACGCCGGGCAGCCGACTCCGTTGCTTGGGCGAGCCAAACACCATCAGCGACCCGCCCAGCTCGACCGTCGCCTCGGCCAGGGCGATCAGGTAGGCGGCCGTGCGCTTGCGGGTCGCGTCGTCGGCCGAGGTCAGATGCAGCCCCTCCGTTCGTGCCAGGAGCCAGTGCAGGCCGATGGTCGTCAGGCCGCTTCCTTCGATCGTCCGGCGGATCTCCGACCGACGCCAGCTCGGTAGATCCGTGATCAACGGCGCGAACGTGAACGGCGCCAGTTCAAGGCCGGTGTAACCCATCGAGCTGACCGTCGAGCAAACGCGGTCCAGCTCCCAGTCCTCAAACAGTTCGTTGCAGATACCGAGTGTGATCTTCATATTCCGATACTCTCCGACTATTGGTCAGTCTCCCCCACTTGCAGCCGCGCGGCGTGCAGCGTGTTGCTCAGGAGCATGGTCACGGTCATCGGCCCGACCCCGCCCGGCACGGGACTCAGCCAGCCGGCGACCTCCGCGACGGAAGGCGCGTGAACATCCCCGCACAACGTCCCATCCTCGCGGCGATGTATCCCCACATCAACGACCACCGCGCCAGGCTTGATCCAATCCCCGCGCACGAGTTCCGGTTGACCGGCGGCCGCAATCACCAGATCGGCCTCACGGCACAGGGCGGCCGGGTTCTCGCTCGACGTATGCGCGATAGTAACCGTCGCATCGCCGCCTTCACCCTTCTGCATCAGCAAGAGAGCCATCGGTTTGCCCACCGTCAATGAGCGACCCAGCACCACGGCACGCATCCCGCGTGTCTTGATCCCGGCATGCCTCAGCATGACCTGCACCCCCAGTGGCGTGCATGCCACGAACCGAGGACGCCCGGCCACAAGCAAGCCAAGGTTCTCGGGATGAAAGCCATCCACATCTTTTAATGGGTCGATCGCCGCGATCACGCGCTCGTCACGGATTCCCCGGGGCAAGGGCAACTGCACCAGAATGCCATGCACGGCCGGATCGGCGTTCAGCGTCGCGACGACGGCCAATACGTCCGCCTCGGTCGCCGCGGACGGCAATCGGTGCAGTTCGTCAGCCATGCCGACGGCCTTGCAGCCTTGACGTTTGTTGCGGACGTAGACCTGGCTCGCCGGGTCATCGCCCACCAGCACGGCGGCGAGCTTGGGTTGGATCCCCCGACTCTGGCGAAATGACTCGACTTTTCCGCGAAGCTCCATCCTCACAGCGTCCGCAGTCGCCTTACCGTCGAGAATCTTGGCCGTCACGTCGTATGGTCCTCTTTCGCGTCGCGGTTTCATCATGGATGACTTGTTCGGCTGGTCGTGCCGGCCCTTGAGGCCACGCGCAGCCCACTTACGATTATGATAGTCGAGGCATACGGGCTCCGCACGCGACTCGATCGCGGCAGCCCACGACATTACCGGTCAGATCGTCCGGCCCGAGGCGAGTTGGTCCGCGGCCTTCACGGAGACGACGCCGCATCATGACCCGCTCCGCTTCGCTACGAACCCAACCCGCCGATCGCACGATCGCCGTCCCCGGGCGCAGCCTGCTCCGCCAGGTACTCTGGTTAGCCGGCCCGGTGCTGGTCGAGCAAGTCTTGCTCTATCTCGTCGGCCTTTCAGACACGATCCTCACGGGCCGGTTTCTGCAGGTTGAGCAGCTCGCGGCGGTCACAGTCGCCAGCTATTTGATGTGGTTCGTCAGTAGCCTGATCATCGTCGTCTCGGCCGGCGCGACGGCAATCGTCGCGCGTCGAATCGGCGGCGGCCAGCGCGAGC
>JBGSYY010000563.1:0-4546 GCA_041750675.1 Isosphaeraceae bacterium
GGCACCGGCGGCGGCGGCACCACGCCACCTGGCGCGGCCGGCAACTCGGGCAGCGTCAAGCCCTGCATGTTCAGCTTGGCGGATGCCACATATCGCCCCGCATCCCCTCGGCGATACCGCGCTCGAAACTCGCCATTCCCCTTCAGCTCCAGCGCATCTTCGGGAAGCAACGCGGCCAGCGCTCGACCCATTTCCGCCAGGTCGATCTTCCCCTCAACCTCAATCCCCGCGTCCACATCACCGCGACCATTCGCCTCGAAGCCCGCGCCTTCAACCTTCAATGTCCCAAGCGTGATGCGATCCGCTCCTTGCGTCGCTCTGGCTTCCAACCGCGCCGGCGATTGAAGCGTGACGAGCGTTTCTCCTCGTCGCGCTGACAAATCCGTCACTTCGCCGCGCACCTCCCAGCGCATCGCCTCGTTGGCGCCACCGTCAACTGGCTCGGCCGCCGCGTGCCAGGTCGCCCGTCCACCCGTGATCTGGACATCTCCTCGCGACGGCACAAGATCGGGAAAAACCCGAATCAGAGCCGCCAAATCCAGCTCACCATCAACGACCGTCGCTCCGCCCGCGACCGGCGGAAAGCTCCCCTTCGCCGTCACCCGCGACCCCGCGCCGGTTCCCTCCAGGCGACGGATCTCCCACCCCGTCCCAGGCCCGGTCTTCAAGTCCCAAGCTCCGGTCACGGCACCCAACTCCACACGCCCACCCAGGGCCGCCGTCTCCACGGCAAATCCTTCACCGGCCATCGTCCCCGTGCTCGTCCATCCGCCCTCCTCACCCGTCGCCTCAACCGTCCCCTCCAGACGCCCGCGCACACTCGTTCCTCCTTTCGGATCACGAACCGCGATCGGCCAGTGCCCGAGCTTCGTCCGAATGGTCAGCACGTCGCCGGGGTTCTGATCGCCGGCTCGCGTCACCGTACCCTCGACAGCCAGCGTCCCCGCGCCTTCCGCCGCACCATCCTCGATCCCACGCATCGAAAATCGCGTCGACTCCGGCGCTTTCGGCCGCTCGATCGACAGCTCGACATCCCGCAGCGCCACCGGCTCCGACAACTCAGGCGCACGCACCTTCAAACGACCTCGCTCGATCACCACCCCCAGCGACGTTTCCGGCCCACCACCCAACACCGGCTTCAGCGTTTCAACCAGATTCAGACTCCCATCCTCGCGCCGCTCGATTTCCAGCGTCGCATCGCTCAAACGCAGCCTTCCTAACCGCGGCCGGTCAAAAATCGCCTGCCACAACGAACGATCCCAGATCGCATCGGCAGCGGCGATCACAGCCTGACCTTCTGCATCCACCAGCGCGAACCCACGCATCCGCGTCGGCCCCGTCCACGACCACTCCATTCGCTCGACATCCAGCGAGGCCGGAGCCAAGGCCCGTGACGCCTGCTCCATCAGCCACCGCGTTCCGCCCGTCGTTCCCAGCCACCAGGGCACCGCCGCCAGGAACGCCGCTGCCAGCACCAGGACCAAACAAAGCCCCAATCCCACGCGGCGCAGCCACGCTCGACCACCCCCGCGCCGATTCTGCGTATCCTCGTCCGCCATATCATCAAGCTCCTCGCGTTCGCTCTGCATGTCCAGGTCACTCGCATTCTACCCACTCCCGCAACCCCCTGGCTTCCCGCTACGATCAATCCCTAACCCGATCAGTCCTGAATCGCAGGCAAGGAGCCGCAACCCATCATGAGCGCGTCGCGACGCGCCCGACTCTCCGGCATGATGGCCGGAGTCTACGGGGTCCAGGGCGCTTGGTGGCCGCTCCTGGCCGTCCATCTCAGCGATCTCGGCATTTCCGGGCGTGCCCGCGGCTGGATCTTCGCCACTCTCGCGATCGGCTCGATCGTCAGCGCCATCGCCGCCGGTCAACTCGCCGACCGCATCCTCCCCGCCCCACGCCTTCTGACCCTCATCTACGGCCTCGGCACCGGTCTGCTCGCCTTGCTCGCCTTCGGACTCGTGCCGCCTCAGGCGTTCCCCCTCTTCGCGGTCTTTCTGATCTACTGGCTGCTCACCGCTCCCGCCACCAGCCTTTCTAGCACCATCGCCTTCCGCAATCTCGATCGACCCGCCGCGCAATTCGGCCGCATTCGCATGTGGGGAACCATCGGCTGGATGTCGGTCGGCTGGCTGGTCTCGCTCGTCATGGGCCTGCGCGGATCGACCCAGGCGGGGCAGGGGGCGTACGAAGCCTTCGGCGTCGCCACCGGTCTCTCGGCCCTGATCGCCGTCTACTGTCTGACACTCCCCCGAACCCCGCCTCTGCGTACCCACGCTACCGCCCCCAGTCCCAGTTCGACCGACCACCTCCGCGACTTCCTCCTCAAGCCAGGTGTCGGCGTACTGCTGTTCGTCGCCTTCGGCGTCAGCCTTACCACGCCGTTCGTCTACCAGGTCGTCCCCGCCTATCTCCCCACTCTCGGCCTGCCTCGCCCCTGGATCGCTTCCGCGATGTCGCTGGGCCAGATTCTCGAAATCGCCTCGCTCGCCGTCCTGCCTCGTCTGCTCGGTCGCCTCGGTTTCCGCCGCGCCATGACTCTCGGCATCGCCGCCTGGCTCGTCTACCACGGCGTGATGGCGCTCCGCCCGCCCCTCGCCGCCATTCTCACCGTGCTTCCCGTGCAAGGCCTGGCGATCTCCCTGTTCCACATCACCGCCGCCATGTACCTCGACACTCAGGCCCCGCCCGATCGACGCGCCACCACCCAGGGCCTCTACATCATGGCCACCACCGGCCTCGGCAACCTGCTCGGTAGCCTGCTCGCCGGCGAAATCGTCGACCGCGTCGGCGAAGTCGCCCCACCCGTCTTTCTCGTCCCCTGCGCCATGGCCGCCGCCATGTTCGGCATCTTCGTCGTCGCCTTCCGCACAAAAAGTACCCCATAGCATTTGCCCACCACGTCATCGACCCACGCGGGACACAAAGACACCAGTCCGAGACGTGCATCGCAATGATGAACATGTCTCCAACAGACGACATCAATCCCTCAAATTCTCCGCTCCGCCGTACAATCCCTCCATGCGTTCCCTCACCCGAAAACGAGTCGCCGCCCTCACTGCCGCGATACTCCTCGCCGCCGCCGCCCTGGCCATCCTCCCCCCCTGGCTGGCCGCCATCCTTCCCCCACCCACCCAGCGCCGGCTCTCACTCGCCACTCTCGACGCCCTCGAATCCGCCTATCCCGCCTTCTTGATGCTTCTATCGTTCACCGCCGCCTTCCTCCTGATTCATCTGATCCGCACTCGACCCGCCCACCGTCGCCACCCCTGGGCCGCTCGATGCCTCTTGCTCACACTCACCACACTGCTGACTCTCGCCGCGATCGAGCTATCCCTCGCGATCCTGACCCATCAGCGCACCACGCAACCCACGCCCCCCTCCGTCCCCGCGCTCCCGACAACCTTCCCCGAGCCCGACGACCCCACCACGCCCCTCGTCGTCGCCCTCGGCGAATCGAGCGCCGAGGGCCTGCACTACGAACGCTGGCTCTCCGTCGGCTCGATCGTCGCCGATCAGCTTCAGCAAGCCCGCCCCGACCTCAAGATCGCGTTCAACAAGATCGCCCACCGAGGCGACACCCTCGAATCCCAACTCGCCAGGCTCGCCCAACTCCGTCGCCGCCCTTCCTTGATCATCCTCTACTGCGGCCACAACGAACTGGCCGCCCGGTTCCCCTGGTCCCGTGAGGTGGACTACTACCTCGACGCAACACCCACCCGCGACCCCACCGGCCCGCTCGCCCCCATCGCCCGAGCCTCGAAAATCCGCTCTCTGATCCGCGCCGCCGCCGACCGCCTCCGCATCGCCGACATCCCCCCCCCTTCGCTCCATCGCCCGCTCGTCGACGTGCCCAATTGCACAATCGCCGAGATCAACGCTCAGCGTGAAGCCTACGCAGCCCAGCTTGATGCCCTCGCCGTCTACGCCAGGCAAGCCCGAGCCACCCTCGTCATCATCGTCCCACCCGCCAACGACGCCGGCTTCGAACCCAGCCGCTCCGTCCTCCCGCGCGAAACGCCTCGCGCCATCCGCGATCAGTTCGCCCACGAGTTCCAAGCCGCCCGCGACCTCCAGGCGACCGACCCCAGCGCCGCCCTCATCAAATACCACGCCCTGGAATCACGCTTCCCGGGCTTCGCCGAAACCCACTACCAACTCGGCCGCCTGCTCGCAAATCGCGGCGAAATCCCCGCCGCTGCCGCCCAATTCGTCCAGGCCCGCGACCACGACGGCCTGCCCATGCGAGCCCTCACGTCATACAACGACGCCTGCCGCGACATCGCCCGCCGCCACCAGCTTCCTCTCATCGACGGTCAGACCATCTTCGCCGCCGCCTCACCCACCGGCCTGCTCGATGATCATATGTTCCACGACGGAATGCACCCCTCACTCCGCGGCCACGTCGCCCTGGCCCAAGGGGTCCTCGACGCCCTCTCCGTCTCAGGTGCGCCAATCTGGCCCGCCAACCACAAGCCGCCGACCCTCGACCCCACAACAATCGCCCGCGCAGCCGGCATGACCGACCCCGACTGGG
>JBGSYY010000564.1:0-25361 GCA_041750675.1 Isosphaeraceae bacterium
CGGCCAGTCGTCGCGGGTGGCAACGGCGGGCGGCGTGTGGGCCTGGATAGGCCGGAGCGACCACCAGTCGCGGCCGGCGCGGCGGCTAGTCGTGAATCGGAAGCGGTCGACCGGGTCCATACCCCAGGTCGCGCCGGTGCTGATCCAGTCGCCGAGGATCGCCTGTTCCTGGGCGGAGATGGGTTTGTCGGGCGGCATGTCGCCGGCTTCGAGTCGCTCCCAGAGAACGCTTTCCTCAAGGCGATTCGGGACGATGGCCGGACCGCTCTCTCCGCCGGCCAAGGCCCCTGCTCTGGTCGATAAATTCAAACCGCCCTTGGGCTCAGGACCGGAGTGGCAATCCAGGCAATGCTGGGTGAGGATCGGGGCGATGCGAAGGTCGAATTTGTCTGAGGAGCTCGGGTCGTCGCGACCGACCGTCGTGAGCGCTGCGGCGAGGCAGAGGATCGGGCCAATGCTCATCGCGAGAGTCTCCCGGGGCTTTGCGATGGCTCTCGCGCTCATCGGAGACGCGAACGAACCGCGAGTTCAGGCAACGTCTGGGCGTGATCCCGTGTGGGCGTCCTTTCCTAGACTACGATTGCAGCCGATTTCGCTGAGGGACTCAAGCGGGGGGCGGCGGCGCGTTTTGGAGTCGAGAATTCGGACGATCAGGACGCCTTTCTGAATCGTGACGACCTCGAGCTCGTCTACAACGAGACGCCGCCATTATTGCATCAAGCCCAGCGAATAGCGGCGCTTGAAGCGGGCACATTTCCAATCTTCGAGAAGCCGCTGGCGCCGACGGTCGCTCGAGCCGAGGAACTGATCGCCACGCCGCGAATGGCAGGATCCGTTGATCGTTGCGAATTTGATGCAGCACTACAACCTGATGTTCGCGATGGTGAGCGGGCACATGGAGTTGGGGGCTTGAGGAGCTCCGATAAGAGGTTTCTGCGGGATTTCGCCTCGGATAAGAACTTACCGGCCAACCACGGGTAATGGGACCGAACCTGGAGCGGCGGCAGCCTCGTCGAGCACTGGGTGGATTTTTTCGATTTATTCGCGGGCTGACTGGCATCGGGGAAGGTTGAATCGGCAGAGGTAGGAGAGCGATACCCGACGAGCATGGAGGAGCAGGTGCAGCCTCGGCGCGGTATGGCGAAACGATGGTGGATTTTTATCATGGGTTTCCTCAGGTCGGGCGAATGGATCGTTCTTGAGCCTCAGGTTGTTCGGTTCCGATCCGACCTTGCCCGAAGTCATCCCCGCGCAGGCGGGAATCCAGTACGAGAGCGATGAGCACCCTGGATCCCCGCCTGCCCGGGGATGACATCAGCGGCACCGGACTGACTGAAGCTCAATAGGAGCACCGACTGGTGTTTTCGGCGTGGCGAATTAAGCTGTTTGCGACTGTGTTCCGGGTCGGTCGCGGATCCGGGCGATCGTCGACAAGCGACAGACGCGCGAGTTGTGCGAGCTTTTCCCCGGTCATCGGATTGACGTGACGGCCTCACCGGGTGGGAAGAATCGGCAGTGCGGCGGTCGGGGAAACCAATACGACGCGGCGCAGGTGATTAGAATGGTCGATGAGCTTGAAGGATCGACGTCCGTCTCTATGTTGCTGCTTCTTGCGGGCGATGATCGAGGATCAGCCGGCCTGGATTGGAGAGCGACGACATAAGCGAGTCGTGATCGAGAAGAATCAACTGGGATCGCTGCTACTCGCCATCGTGGCGGACGCACTGGCGCATCAAATGAGGGGAACGCGATGACCGTGCGACGCATTGAAACGACACTGCTGCTTGGTCCCGAGCAAGTTCGGCCCACGGATGAGCGTTTCGAGGTCGTTGGCGCGTTCAATCCGGGGGCGGTTCGCACAGCGAGCGGTGAGATTGTTTTACTGGTGCGAGTGGCGGAACGCCCGAGAGAGCGGCGGCCGGGCTACGTTGGGCTGCCCAGGTGGGATGCGGCGGATGGCCTCACGATCGACTGGTTGGCCGAGAGTGCGCTGGAGCCGCTCGACCCGCGAGTGGTGCGGCGACGTTCGGACGGGCTGGTGAGGCTGACTTTTATCTCGCATCTAAGAGTGGTGCGGTGTGGCGCGGGGAGGGCGGTGAGCGAGGTGACGGACTTCGTTTTCACGCCCACAGACGTGGTTGAGGAATTTGGTGTCGAAGATCCACGAATCACCGCCATCGACGGGCGATATTACTTCACGTATGTCGCCGTCTCGAGGCACGGGCCGGCGACGGCGCTGGCGTCTACAGTCGATTTCGAGACGTTCGATCGACACGGGATTATTTTCTGCCCAGAGAACAAGGACGTGGTGCTTTTCTCTGAACGAGTAGGGGGTGATTTCACCGCGTTGCATCGTCCGGTGTGCGGGACGCCGTTTACGCGGCCCGAGATGTGGGTCGCGCGATCGCCGGACTTGCTGAACTGGGGGCGGCATCGACCGCTGCGGATTCATGGCGGGGACTGGCAGTCGGGACGTGTGGGCGCGGGCGCGCCACCGATCCGGGTCGATGGTGGTTGGCTGGAGATTTACCACGGCAACCGACAGCCGTCCATTGCGGGTGAGGTGGGTACATATTACGGCGCGGCGTTGTTGCTCGACGTGGACGACCCGGGACGGGTGATCGGTCAATCGCGAGAGCCGATACTCGTGCCCGAAGCGGATTTCGAGACCGCGGGGTTTGTGCCGAATGTGGTCTTTCCGACAGGAGTGGTGCGCCTGGATGATACGCTGCTGGTCTATTATGGAGCGGCGGATTCGCGGACGGGGGTCGTTGCGGTTTCACTTTCGGAAGTGTTGGCGACGTTGGTCGCTCCGGAATCAGCGCCGGGATGAGTGCGGTCAGCTTCGGACCATGGCGTTCAGGACGTCGTCGAGCGCGACCGTGGCGAAGGTGCTGGCGTAGTCGGACATCGCGTACGGGATGATCAGCTCGCGATTGTGGACGACGGCCCCGCAGCTATAGACGACGTTGGGGACGTAGCCTTCGCGCTCGTTGGCATCGGGCTGGAGTAACGGGTGTTCGAGGCGGCCGATCAGACGGCCGGGGTCTTCGAGGTCGAGCAAGAATGCGCCCATGGAATACTTCCGCATCGGGCCGACGCCGTGGGTGAGGACGAGCCAGCCAGCCTCGGTCTCGATGGGCGATCCGCAATTGCCGAGCTGAACGAACTCCCAGGGATAGGTTGGGCGTGCGACCAGATGCTTGCTGTACCAGAAATAGGGCATGTCGGAGTACATCAGGTAGATGTTCTCGTTATCCTGCCGCGAGAGCATTGCATATTGGCCGTTGACGAGGCGGGGGAACAAGGCAAACCCCTTGTTGCGAACCTCGGGACCGTTGAGCGTGCCGACCCTGAAATGGAGAAAATCGTCAGTTTCCAGGAGTTGAGGCAGGATGACTCGACCGTCGTAGGCGGTGTAGGTGGCGAAGTACGAGGTTCGCCCGTCGTCGTGGGTGAAGAGGACGAAGCGGGCGTCTTCGATGCCATTGGTCTCGGCGGGCGAGGAGGGGAAGATGACTCGCTCGGAGACATCGAGCCGATCGACGTAATGGATCTCGTAGTTGGCCTTGGCGATCACGATCATCGTGTGGGCGATCGGCTCGAACTCGTGCTGGCGCGACCGGTTGTACTTTCGGACGTTTTGGACCGAGTTTTCCAGTTCGCGGAGCGTGAACGTGTCGCCGAGGGCGGCCATGACCTGGTCGGTGAGCGGGCCGTTGGTACCTAGCTCGGTCAGCTTGCGATGGAACAGGGATTTCTCATAAAGGGAGTTGGGCACCAGTTCGGGGGCGGTGACGAACCGTGTCGGCTCGTCCATGCGGATTCGATTCTCGGCGTCGATCTGGCCGGATCGGAAGATGATCGAGGAGATGTGGCCTTCGCCGGTGGCTCGAAGGCTGAGGATGAACCGCCGGCAGCCGTCCGGCAAGCCGGACTGGTCCGGATGCCAGACCATCGACGGGTTGAAGAGCGCAGCGGATTCGAGTGCGTATTCCTGGCTGAAGTAGGCACCGATGAGGAGCTTGCGCCCATCAGAGAGGGTTCGATCACTGGGCATATAGTGCCGGACTTGTTCGAAACGATGAAGGATGAATTCGCGAGTGCGCTGGTGCCGCTCGCGAAATTCGTCCATCACTCGTTCGAGTTTGAGATCAACCTCGGTCTCGGTCAGTGCCGTGATTCGGGCGATGATCTTTTCGAATCGCTGATCGCTAGTTGGCACAAATGGCCGAATTACAACCCGGGAATGGCTGGGTTTGAGGAGAATCCCGGTTCGCTTGACTTGCATCTTGATGATTCCCGACATCTTCCATTACTCAAAGGCAGTCCATCCCTGGGAGTCGGGAAGCTACCGCGCCACGCGAAATCCAACCAGTGAGTTTTCCATTAACTGCATTTCAGCCAGCGAGAGCAAGAATGCGAGAGTGGACTCAGCACCCTGGTTGAGATTCACTCGGTCTTCCTTCAGTCCGTCATAACAGCCGCCTGTGCTTGGGTCATAAAGCTCTAGCCCCAGGTCGTTTCGGCCGAGAAACCAGTCGAAGGCGAGTCGGGCTTCCTGAATCCAGCGGGTCTCCTTGGTCGCGCGGAAAGCTTCGAGACATGCCGCGACGGTGGCGGCCGCCTCAAGGGGTTGCTGGTCAAACAATGCCGGTTCTTCCCCCTTCTTATAGAACCCATTGCTTCCGATGCCACGGAAATGCCCTTGGGGGGCGTGCTGAATTTCCACCAACCAGTTGAGCGATTCGAGTCCGATCTTGAGCGCGTGCTCGTCGCCGGTATCACGGGCACTGGCGAGAACCGCGTGGGAGAGCCGGGCGTTATCGTAGGACAGGATATTTTCGAACCAAAGCCACTCGCGGGTCGCGGTCTGCTCGTAGAGATCGAGGAGCTTTGCGGTGAGGGTGTCGCGGATTTGGCCGGCGTGGCGATCGCCGCTGAAGCGGTGGAAGTAGTCATGGATTCCCAGCAGGCTAAACGCCCAGGCGCGAGGCGAGGTCATCTCGGGTACGGGAGTGAGTGCCAATTCGAAGAACCAGGCGGCCCAAGGTGGCAGATCGGGGCGTCGCGAGCGGCCGACGCAGGTGCCGAGTGCCCAGATGGCGCGACCGTGGCTGTCGTCAGAGCCAAACTCGTCGAGCCATCGGCGGTCGAAGCCCATCATGTTGTGAAATCGTCGCGTCTCGCCATTGAAGGCGGACTGGAGGAAGGCCGCGGTCGTGTTCGTCAGGCGTCGAATTTTCGGGCCTTCGAGGCCCAGCTCATCGAGCAAGGCGGTGAGCAGCAAGGCGCGGGCGTTGTCGTCCGTGCAATAGCCCTCGACGAAATTGGGGATGGTGTACGTGGCGTGCTGGAAGAGCCCCGTGGAATCGCAAAGACTGTCGAGGTGGTCGAGCCGCCAGACGGGAAGCTCCGTCCCCTGTTCGGCCAAGGTGCGCACAGCCAGCGGCTTGAACTGTCGATCCTGGCGACCGATTCGGGCCAATCGAAAGGTTTTCATGTAATGCTGGGCGGAGCGGCTCCAGATCATTTCTCTGCCCAGTTCGTAGGCATTGCGACACATGGCCTGGCGGCGCGGATCGTCGGCGAGCAGCGCATTAATTTCGACGGCGAGCGCCTCCGAATTCGCAAAGGGAACGAGCACGCCACGCCCGTTGGCCAGGAGATCCTCGGCGTGCCAGTAGGGGGTCGAGACGATCGCCTTGCCGCAACCGAACGTGTAGGCCAGCGTTCCGGACGTGATCTGCCGCGGATTGAGATACGGCGTGACGTAAATATCGGCGGCGTGAATGAATTCGGTCAGCTCGTCCAGCTCGACGAATCGGTTGTAGAAGATAACGTGCTTTTCGATGCCGAGGTTACGCGCCAGGCGTTCGAGGCCGAATCGATAGCGTTCGCCTTGCTGTCGAACAAGGTCGGGATGAGTCGCGCCCAGGACGATATAAGCAAAATCGGGAAATTGTTCGACGATTCGAGGAACGGCGCGGAGCATGTGCTCGATGCCCTTGTTGGGCGAAAGGAGGCCGAACGTCAGAGCGACCTTGCGACCCTCGACACCGAATTGCTCTTTGTAGGGCTCGGGGGCGACGAACGGCGTATCGGGGATTCCGTGGGCGATGACGTCGACCTTCGACTCAGGTACACCATAGATGTCGCGAAGAAACGTGCGGGCGCGTTCGGTCATCACAACGAGCCGCGCGGAGAGTTCGGCAAGTCGGCAGAGAACGCGATGCTGATCAGGGTTGGGCTGGTCAAGGACGGTGTGGAGCGTGGGAACGACGGGTATCCGCAAATCTTCGACCAGACGAAGGATATGACGGCCCGCCGGTCCACCATAGATTCCGTATTCGTGCTGAAGCGAAACGACCTCGGTGTCCGCGAAGTTGAGGAAGTCGGCGGCGCGGAGGTAACTGTCCAGGTCCTCCATGGCGATTTCGAAGCGAACCTCAGGTGCGTAGTCGTAGCCTTCGGGTCGATCGTTGACAGGAACCACCAAACTTTGGAGATCGGGATACGTTCGCGTGAGCGAGCGATACATGTCGTGCGTGAATGTGGCGATGCCGCACTTTCGAGGCGGATAATCGCCGACGAACGCGATCTTGCGAATCTCGGAACCTCTCATGGTATGACTCATTCTCCCCTTTTGGTTAGGCGTCGCCATGGCCTCTGTCCTGGGTCTCGGGTTTCGTGAGCCTTGGATGCGAACGGCACACCCCATCATTTTCTCATAGTTCGGGCCAGGATACCCGAAGGTCCGTCACGACTGCCTCATTAAGCGAATCTCGGAGGATCGGCGTTCACTCGATCGAGCTGGAGAACCAGACGGCTGCTCCCCGACCAGGCAATGAAATGGCCGTTTCCTGACCACGATGGATTGCTCATGAACGATCCTCGATCTATCTCTGGGACCAAGGATACAGAGGCACGCCATCTCATCAAAAAAATCCTTGCCGAGAGAATCTTGAGGATTCTCTCGACGAGGATCGTGTGGACAATAAAACGTGGTTTTCGAACCAGGGAGTTCAAATCGTCGTACCGCGTGCTCGGTAGCCGAACAACGCACTGATCACGAACATGACCAGGAAGACCACGAAGAGCACCTGGGCGATCCAGGCGGAGGTTCCTGCAACACCGCCAAAGCCGAAAACAGCGGCGATCAAGGCGATGATCAGAAACGTGATTGCGTATCGTAACATGAGTAAGTCCTTGTGTAGATTGGGAACGGGAAGGTTGTGAAGCTGGTTTTGGGTTAACGATTTCTCAGGGCCATGCCAACGAACAGTCCGAGCACCAGGCCGACGCCGACGCCCGCCATCATGGCCTGACCGGGGTTGTCTCGAATCAATCGGCGCGATTGTTCATAGCCTTCGCCCAGGCGGTCGGCGGCTTCATCGAATCCGCCCCGGAATTGTCCGGCGGCCTCATTGACGGCATGGCTCACCGCCTCCGTGGCCTGGCCGGCGACGGACGATGCCTTGCTACTCATCTCGTGAAGAGTATTCTCAATCTTCTCGCGGCTCTCGCCGGTTCGTTCCTGAATACGGCCAATCAGTTGATCAATGTTGCCGCTGAGTCCTTTCATATCGTCATCCGTGAGATCGGCCCACTGCTCCTTCAGCTTGCCACGGAGTTGATTCCATTGGCCTTGAAGCGCTTGTGCATTCATCGCGAAGTTCCTCCTGAAGTCTAAGGCTGTGTCGCTTGCCGGAGATCGCATCGGATAGCGATTGGTTGCTTGGGGTGAAAGGCACACCGAGCTTCAGCAGGAAATAACAAGCAACCTGCGTGCCAGAAGCACTGACCGCTTCGGTAATGAGTCAAGTGGAACGACAAGCGCGCATCAGACCAAGCTCTCCACGTGACTCAATTCGGGCCTACGGGAAGACGGCAACGGGGACGGCTTTGGGGAGATCTCGGCACGTCGTTTGCACTCACCGATATTTAAGTAAATCGGTGGATGGCTGCTCTTCTAGAAACCACTTCTCAAGGACAAATAGAAATGGCGCAAGGTAATCGACGAAACGGAGGACCTTCGCCCATTCGGTCGAGTCCGACTGAGCGTCTTGGGGGCGGGGCCGATCGAGTCGA
Organism: Isosphaeraceae bacterium; assembly: GCA_041750675.1. GTDB lineage: Bacteria > Planctomycetota > Planctomycetia > Isosphaerales > Isosphaeraceae > BPJS01. Next base: position 8,092 of record JBGSYY010000564.1, read on the forward strand.
AGCCAGAGAGCCAAAATCGCCACAGACTCGCGAAACACCGACTGAGGGAAATCTCATGAGCGAGCCACTTTCCACGATCGAGCAATTCGTCTCGGGATTTTCTCCCGAAGCACTCGTCAAGGATTATCCCACAGCCGCCGTATTGACGGGCTTGGGAATCGGCTTCGGCTTGGGGCTGGTGGTCAGCTCTCTACTCGCGCCGAAGCGTGAGAGCTTCTGGTCGGACCATCCTCTGGGTTCGGCCATGAGCGAGCTGTCGCAGACATTGCGCACGGTGCCGAAGTCGACGGCGGAGCATCTCGCTGGACTGTTGCCCCGGCGCTAGGACGGAAGCGATCCGTGGCCGGGGCAACTTTCGGTATCAAGGAGCGACTCTTGCCTTGGCTTCCCTTGATAGGTCGTTGAGTCTCATCCAGCAGTTCCGGCAATCTCAATCTCGTCTGTTTGCGTCGGATCGACATAAGTCGGATTCTCACCCTCTTCTGCGAGTTTCTGTCAATGCCGCGCACGAGCACGTCGGGTTCGGATGAGATTGAACGGATTCAACGAGAGATGGCTCAGCTTCGGCTGAGCTTGCATGAGGACGTGACGGGTGCGGTCGAGAATGCCCAAGCCTTGATCGACTGGACGGGTCCGGTTCGTGCTCATCCCTGGATTTCGTTCGCACTGGCGATGACCGCAGGCTACTTTGTGATTCCCAAGCCCAGGGGCCGAGAGGAACCGCGAGCGGCTGGAGAAGAGCGAGATGCCGAATCGCGGGTTTCGCGCGTGTTGCCTACGGAGCCTCATCCTTCCCGGCAAGCGGGACTGGGTTCTTCCTTGATCGGCGGACTGTTCAACTTCGTCAAACCGCTCGCTTTCAACATGGTCCGAAATTACGCCTTCCAGGAGCTTGAGCGATACATAGCACAGGGGCTGGTTGGGTCACCACAACCTACCGAACGTGAGCCGGGAAATGGGCAAACGTCGTCCCAAGCATCCTGGACCGACATGGCGAATCGGCGGCGAGATGTCGGGCTTTAGAATGCTCTTATGACAATACGATACCCTCTTAAAGCGGTGTCAGGGAGGGGAAAAGACCCACGTTTCTCAAAGCACTCTGGAGACAGCGAACTGATCTTCGCCGATGCCATGAGCAAAGCCAGTACTCGAAAACTTGATCAAGCGCAGGGAGCTGTTCAAACAGTGTCCGGACTGATGTCGGCTCATCCGATTCCGATGCTTTGCATCGCACTTGGATTGGGAGCTCTTTTGGGATGGGTGGTCAAACGACGATGAACGGCAATTCCCAACAGAGCGAGAACGGCGGCATGCTCGGAAATGTCGCGGATCTTGGCACCAATTTGCTGACGCTCGCCGAATTGCAAACTCGGCTGGTGACCAAAGAGGCCCAGGAATCCTTTGCTCGGTCTCGCAGGGCTCTCGCGCTTCTCGCAGCGGGACTTGTTACGGCGGCGTCCGCCCTTCCCGTTTTGATGCTTGGGCTAGCAGAACTTGTTGTCGAGGCCACAGGCGTTTCCCACGGTTTGGGACTTGTGGTGGTGGCGGCTGGTGTCGTCGGGATCTGTGGTCTGATCGTCGGCGCTTGCCTCTACTGGCTCAAGAGGATGCAGTTGACCTTGCCGTACAGTCGAGAGGAAGCCGTCCGCAACTGGAATTGGGTCCGCACGGTCGCATTGCGAAGCGGGTGGAACCGCCGCTGAGCCGCCAGTGCCGGGCTGCCCCAACTGGACAGCAACGCCGAGAGGCCCGATCTCCAGTCTTCAGCTCTCCGCCTGAAGTTCCGGATCGCGCGTATCGTTTTCGACCAGCGCGTCGAGGCTCGGAGTATCCGGGGTGATCGAAATCAGTCCCCGGACCACGATGAGCATGGGCACTGCCAGGGGCAGCCCGGCGGGTCCCCAGATCAACCCGAAAAAAAGAATGGCGATGATGATCAGCACGGGGTCGAAGTTGACGGAATGGCCAAAAAGCCAGGGTCCGATCAGGTTGCTCTCGACCAGTTGTAGACCCAGGTAAATGCTGAGCACGGCGATTGGTTGCCAGACCGGCCCTCCCGACCCTAATGCGGCAAGTGTCGGCAGCACTGCCGCAAGCACTGGTCCGAAGAACGGCACGACTTCCAGCAACCCGGTCAGCAATCCCCAGACCAGGGCATTGGGCACGCCGATCAACATCAGCATTCCCGACATGAGCACGGCGTACACGAGGCAGAGCAGGAACAGGACTCGCCAGTACTGAGCCATGTCGGTGCGAATGGCTTCCAGCTCTCGGTCGCGGGGGCGCATCCCCAGGTTGCGCATCACCTCGCTCATCCGGCTCATCCACGCAACGCGTCCCAGGAGCAGATAGAAGGACAGGGTGAGGGCGATTATGCCGCCCGTGAGCAAACCTGTGAGACCGCCAAACCCGCTCATCGCCCAGCCCAAGCCCGTGGTGATGACATTCTGGAGCGAGATCTTCCAACCGCTCGCCGGATCCTCGGCCGTGCCTTCGGGCTGCTCGATGAAACGGCTCAGGCCGGTTGACTGGAGAACCCTGTCGAGCAGATCGCCGAGACGACTCAGGTATTGATCAAGATTCTGAACCAGCGTACCGACCTGACCGATCACCAAACCGGCGGTGACCAAGATCAGGAGGCTCAGTCCGAGCATGACCAGGACGCAGGCAACTGGCCGGTGCAGGTGGCGGGATTCAAGCCAGTCGACCAGGGGCGACAATGCCAGGGCGAGCACCATGGCGAAGGCCAGTGGCACCATCACCGGGCCCAGAAGGGCGAAGGCCCCGGTGACGAGGACGGCGGCGATCAGACGAATGGCGAGCCAGTGCCCCTCATCGGTCCTCGGCACCGGCGGACGTATCGGGCCCGGGGCGGGTTCAGAGGCATGGTCTCGTTTTTTCATGGAGCGAAAATCATGTAAATCGTATTCCGTGATCGATCTTCGCCAGGGTTTTCGTTGGTGGCGGAACATGGATCAGTGTAAGATCAGATTTAGGTCCTCGCAACGCGCTCGATCCATGTTGTGGGAGCGATCTCTCTCGAATACGTCCTTTTCTGTAAGGGGAGCCGCGGCGTTGTTGATGGGCGTTTCGAGTCGAGAGAGCCGGGGAGCCCTTGAGACTGAGACGTCGCCTTCGACGTGGCACCAGGTTTTCTGGTTTGTCTTTTGGACCAGAGCGTTCGAAGGATCGTTGAGGAGTCTCCGCTCATGTCGAGTGTTTTGGTAATCGACGACGACCGCTCGGTTCAGCACCTTGTGAGCAAGGTCCTGAGAGATCAAACGGACAAGGTTCACACCGCAAGCTCGGCTGCGGAGGGCTTCGCGACCCTGGAGCGCGAATCGATCGATCTGGTGATACTGGATGTCGTTTTGCCGGACAACACGGGGCTCGAGCTATTCGAGCGAATCCGTAAGCTGGACCCTCGCTTGCCCGTCATCTTCATCACGGTCGTCGATGATAGCGACACCGCCATCGAGGCGATGAGGCTGGGGGCCTTTGACTACATCACCAAGCCGCTGGATGTCGCCCGATTGCAGCAATTGGTGCAGCAAGGCCTAGAGATTCGTCGGTTGATGAACGTCCCGGTAAGCCTCGACAACGACGAGGAGACCTCGCCCAAGATCGACCGGCTGATCGGCAAGAGTCCGCAGATGCTTGAGGTGTATAAGACGATCGGCCGCATCGCGTCGCAAAACATTCCGGTGCTGATTCTGGGTGAAAGCGGAACAGGCAAGGAACTTGTCGCACGCGCGATCTACCAGCATGGCGACCGATCCAAGGGGCCGTTTATCGCGCTGAACTGCGCAGCCATTCCCGAGGCATTGCTTGAGAGCGAGCTTTTCGGTCATGAAAAAGGCTCATTCACGGGGGCGACGTCGCTCCGCATCGGGAAATTCGAGCAGTGCAAGGGCGGGACGTTCCTGCTCGATGAGATCGGCGATATGCCTCTACTCTTGCAACCGAAGATCCTCCGCCTGCTCCAGGAATACCGGTTTGAGCGGGTTGGCGGCAACCAATCCATCACGACCGATGTGCGGATCGTGGCCGCTACCCACCGCAACCTTGAAGAGATGGCAGCCGAGAATCGGTTCCGTACCGACCTGCTCTTTCGTTTGAATGGCGTTGTCATCCGGTTGCCCGCCCTGCGTGAACGGAAGCAAGATATTCCGCCGCTTGTCGACCACTTCTTGAAGCGATATCGACGCGAGCTCAAATCGGAAGTGCGATCACTCGGGCCCGGTACGCTCGAGAGACTCGTCGATTACGACTGGCCGGGAAATATCCGTGAGTTGCAGAGTTTCTTGAAGCTGGCCATCGTCCGCGCGACAGGCTCCGTATTGATCCCCGAATTCCTCCCACCAGAATTACAGGATCGCTCCAGGACTTCGGTTTTCCTACCAGGGGCCTCGACGTCAATCGGACGCGATTCGTTACTCTCCAGTGAGTTTCTTCAGGAGCGAATCCAGGCTGGCACAGAGAATCTTTACGCGGAGACCATCGAGCAACTCGATCGGGAAGTCATTGGCGTCGTGCTTCGTCACACGAAAGGGAATCAATCGCAATCGTCGAAGATCCTGGGAATCACACGGGGAAATCTGCGCAACAAGATCCGATCACTGGGCCTTTCCATTGAGCAACACGTGAACCTCATCGAGGAGGATGCAGGCTCCGAAAGCGACGATCCCAGCGCGAGCCCCAAGGCTCGAAGTGAAGCGACCGTGCCGGACTGATGCAAATCACCTCATGAATTCCCAGTCACAATACCGACATCAACGCAGTCGACAGATCCTGCATTTGCGACCGCAATTCATCCAATCGATCTTGAACTTGCCCCATATCACCAGCGCCTGCCAGCTTTTCCAAGGCCAGAGCACTCCTCGTGGCGTCGTGGGCATCATAGGTGGAGACCAGCCCACGTAGACTGTGCGAGATTCGGTGGATCGTCGCAACATCCGCTGCTGCGACAGCCGCACTCAGTTGATCGATCATCGCAGGCGAATCCTCGAGGAAGATACGAATCATCTCGCGCATCAACTGCTCGTCACCTCCCATCCGTTTCAATGCCGAGGAAAGATCGTACGACCGCATCATTTGCCCACTCCTGCCGAACGATCCGGCGATCCTCGGTCCTCTCGAACTTCGCGCGCTATTTGGAGTCATGGCTCAAAATTCCCGGGATTGGCCGGTCGATCTCAACGCCCACGAGAAACTTGCGAAGACTGCTGAAGCGTAAATCGACTCCGGTTGAATCATGACGGGAGAGATGGTCACGATGCCCCCCCCTACTTGCTGATCCGATGCACGACTCGATTCCACTCCGAGCTTGCCGAGCGCAAACCCGAAGAAGCACACGAGTGGACCACAAAACCTGAGCAACGCACGCCCCAGAATGAGCTAATCTCCCGCTCACCAGGGCTTCAATTTCCATCCTAGGACAAAGCCGATTCCAAGGGCCCACAGGGCCAGCGAAATCGGTCGCTCCCGAGCATAGTCCTCGATAAATTGCAACGAATTCTGAGCCAGCGTTTCCGGCAGCCCAGGTTCGGCCTCTGTGGGACCTTTGCCGGCGTTGCCCAGGTACTGTGAACGAACTGATGCGTCCATCTTGCGACCTCCGTAACGTGTGCTTACTGAATCCATCGAGAAGAGCAACCGGCACAGGCCAATCAACGGTGCATGGTTAGGCCCGTCGCTCTTGACGAAGAGGCACAATGCAACTTGCGTACCTTGGGATCGAGAAAAAGATCCGATTGCGATTGCAGATTGCGGATTGCAGACCGATGGCATGACAACTGCAACAAATTACGCCGTATGCGACTCCTACCGGTCCCAACCAGGCTAATATCCGGGTTGAGGAAGTCCCTCATCGGAACCGGAGGCGGCTCATCGGCGACCCTCATGGCTTCGAGGTGGCGAACATGGCTGAAATTGAGGCAACAGTTGAAACTGAAACCGCGTCGACCACGGCGGCGGACGTGATGACTTCATCTCCACGCACGTGTTCCCCCTTCAGCACCATCGTGGAAGTGGTGCTGGTGATGAACGACGTGGGATGTAGTTTTGTACCTGTCACCAATGGTGGAAAATTGGTCGGAACCGTCACCGACCGTGACATTGCCCTGGCTCTGGCCCACATGCCCGACCTCGCAACTCGTCCCGTTACGGATGTCATGACCACGAACACGGTGACCATAAAAGAAAACGCCTCCATCGCCGAAGTGCGCGCCGCATTTGCAGAAGACGGCGTAAACCGCATTTTTGTCATCGACGCGGAAGAGAACCTCGTGGGCGTAATCACAGCCTCTGATCTTGCTTCTTCGCTGATCAACCGCGTAGCCGAGCAGGCATGATCAATCTGCTGGAGAACCAAGGGATGATCGTCTGATCGTCCCCGTATCGTCACTGCGATGCCGGTCATGCCCTGAATCTCAGGCTTTCTGCTCGAAGATCGGCACGCTCTCGTTGGCGATGGCGGTAACGATGTCTTGCTCGGCCTCGTTGAGTGGAGTCAACGCCCCTGCCTGGGCGAGTTCCACGGCCATCTTGAAGAGTTCCCAGTGCCCTGGCGGGATCATCGCGTGGACCGGGAGGCCACTTGTAAATCGCAGCCCGAGCGAGATTTGATCCATCGTGTCGAATGGCTCGTACCACGCCTTGTCCCACTTCCGCTCTTCCTGCTTGATCATCCACTTCTGGTGGGCCATGGCCTTGAGGGCGAGGATGCCCTTCTTGCCCTCCTGTGCCCGCTTATGGACCGAGGGTCCGAAACCCTCCTTGATCCAGGTCACGATGCTCAGGGGGAACAGGATCGAGTCGAAGTCGTATCGGTCCATCGCCGCATGAGCGGCCTCCTCGCTGTGGGCGGAGAAGCCGATGTACCGGACCTTGCCCTGGTCCTTCGCCTTAAGGAAGACCTCCATGGCTCCACCCGGTGCGAAGGCCCGTTCGACATCCTCCCGAGTCGTGATGGCATGAAGCTGGTACAGGTCGAAGTGGTCGGTCTGCAAGAGCCGCAACGACTCCTCCAGTTCCCGCTGCGCCCCCGCCGCATCCCGCTCGGTTGTCTTGCAGGCGAGGAAGCAGCGCTCCCGGTGCGGCTTCAGGGCAGGCCCGAGCCGCTCCTGTGCGTTGCCGTACGTGGGGGCCACGTCGAAATAGTTGACGCCTCGATCGACCGCCTCGGCGACGTGGCGGGCGGCGGCCTCGGGTGTCTCGTTCATGACGACGATGCCGCCGAAACCGATGACCGAGATCAGGTCGTTGGCCCGGCCATAGGGACGCTTCGGGACAAGCTCGGTGGGAGTCTCTCCGGCCTGGAGGGCTGATCTTGCCTTCAGATAGGCCGGATCGAGCAGGGAGAGCAGCCCTGCGGCGGACATACCCTTGAGGAAGTCACGACGTTCCATGATGCGTGTCCTTTACTGAGCGAACCTGTATCCTTCCCATGATAGGGGAGCCGGCGGTGCGAACCCAGAGGTCAGGCAGTACGGGTTCACGCTCCCGAGGTCCGAACATCACTTGAGAAGGGAGTAGCTCATGTTAAGGCAAGTGGCGATCGTCGGTGCGCTGGGCCTTCTGAACCCACTGATTCACGCCGGATCGAGCGAGACGACCGGGGTTGAGCCCCTCGTGTTCAAGCTCGAGATCCCAGCCCCGACGGAATCCGAGGGCGGTCTGATCGTGGCTGACGTGGACGACGATGGGGCGCTGGACTATCTCGTGACCGTACCGGGACATCTTGCCGTCTACTCCAACGACGGGCGCAAGCTCTGGATCAAGCAGACCGATCTTGTCGTCGGTGGACAGAGCGAGAGCCAGGGGCTTCCCGGTCACCACGGACCCGGCGTGGCGGCGGGAGACGTGGACGGCGACGGCCGCTGCGAGGTGGTCTTCTTGACGAAGGACGGCATGATCCATGTGGTGGCTGGGACCAGCCGGGTCCAAACCGTAACGATCCGTTGTAGGATCGAACCTTGACGGGAGACGGGATCGGATCCTGGGCGAGGGAGGAACACGAATGGGGATGCCGATGACGATGCCGATCTCTGTATTCACGTCCTTGCTGCTCCCCGCTCTGGTCGCATGGGGCGATGAGCCTCCCAAGCCTTCCCAGGTGAAGGTGGCGGCGGTCCAGATGCTCGGCTACGACAAGACCGACCTGCCACGACCCGGATTTGATCCGAGCGCGGCCATGGTCCCCTTCATCGAGAGGGCGTCCAAGGACGGGGCGCAACTCGTCGTCTTCCCGGAATATCTCCTGGGCCGGATCTCGGTCCCAGGCCCGCAGACGGAGCGGATCGCCAGGGCGGCAGCGGCGGGCAAGATCTACGTGGTCGTCGGTTGCTGGGAGGTCTTTGACGACGGGTCGTTCGCCAACACGGCCCTCCTGTTCGACCGGTCGGGCACGATCGCCGGCAAGTACCACAAGGTCCACGCCGCCGTGGACCAGTTCGAAGGCGACCCACCCTGGTCGAAACCCCCGCAGGGCAAGGACATCAACTGGATCCTGCGCAACGATCCCGAGTGGAAGATGAATCGTGGGGACGACTTCCCGGTCTTCAACCTGGATTTCGGCCGGATCGGCATCCTGACCTGCTACGACGGCTGGTTCCCGGAGTCGTTCCGCATCCTCTCGCTCCGGGGGGCCGAGATCCTGGTCTGGATCAACGGTCGGAGGGGGACGGTGGAGGACTTCATCGTGAAGTCGGCGATGTTCCAGGACGAGGTGGCGATGGTTGCCACGAACCAGGCTTATGGGTCGGGGACGATGATCGGCCAGTGGCCCGCCCAGATCCTCGCCGCCTGCAACGAGCCGAAGGAGAGCTACATCACCGCCACCATCGATCTGGAGCAGGTGAGGAAGGCCCGGCAGAATAGTCGCAATCTGCAGCAGAGAAGGCCGGATGTCTACGGGGAGATCGTGAGACCGGCCGGCACCGATCATCAGCCCGGTTCAACGAAGCCCTGAGCGAGATGTAGTTATGGAACGTCGGTCTGCGGGCTCCACGAAAAGACGGCTCGGTTGGGTCATCGCCGCCCTGATCGTCGCCCTCGTCGCCGGGGTAACGACTATCCTGATGCGAAGCCGTCAGAAGACAATCCCGGCCCCGCCCGACTCCGAGATCGAACTGACGCTCAATCACGAGGGGACCACCTACAAGCTCTTCCGGGGCGATGTGTACACGGTCGGTCCCGACCCTGAGCGCCTCACCTTCGTCGAGAACCTCTACGACCCGGACTTCTTCACCAAGGATTACGTTGTCGTCGATGGCGTCCCTCACAAAAGAGCCCCGGAGACCGGCAAGCTGTATCCTACCCGGAGGTTCTTCGTCGAAGACTTCGAGAAAGCTGCCGGATTGGGCGACCTCATCGGGCCGCAGCGGGGCTGGACGAACTTCACGCTCCAGTCGCCCAGGGCACCCTCCGTCCCAGAATACAACGCATTGCGGCAGCGGCTCCTCGGCGGTCAGGGCGACTTCCTCGACAACCGCATCGAAATCAGCCAGGAAGAGGCCCATTCCGGCTCCTCGTCGCTGAAATGCGTCTCGGAGCCGCCGTCCCGAGGGATGGTCACAGCCAAGTCGTCGCTCTCGACCGCGCTGCTGCACTTCGTCAAGGGCGACGACGTGTGGTTCTCGGCCTGGTACTTCGTGCCCGAGGGCTCCAGCCTCCCGTTTACCCTGATGGACCTGGAATCAACCTGGCTCGATGCGCATCCGGGGATGCGGATCATGCTCGACCCGCCCGGTCAGCTCATGCTCGAACTGAAGTGGGCCGACAAGCCCACATACCGACAGGCGAAGGGAAGTGAGATCCGATTCCCGGTCGGTACGTGGGTGGAGGTCCGGTTACATCTGCGGCTCTCCGATCAACCGGATGGTCTGGTCGAACTCTGGCAAGATGGCGTGGCGATCGTCGAGGGTCGGGGACAGACCTTGCCGCTCGCGGGCACGATCTACGACGAACTCGAAGTGGGCATCAGCGCCCACAGTTTCGGGCCGAACCCGGCGATCCTTTACCTGGACGACGTGACGGTCTCAAGCGACTCCATCCGGGACACCGTTCAAGACGCGAAACCAAGCTCTTGAACCGGTGTTCCATGAGTAGGTCCACGGAGTTGCCGAAGCCATGAGCCTGTTTCTACGGCTGTTGACGGAGATGCCAAAGCCATGAGCCCGCTTGTCGTGTTATTGATCGTCGCACTGACGTCCGTTCCGGTCTGGGCTGAGGACGGCCCGAAAGTCGCCAAGGACATCGCTTACTCGGAAGCTGGCGGCGTCCGTACTCGGCTGGATGTCTACACCCCGGCTGGGGGCAAGGAGCATCCCGTCGTGATCTGGATTCACGGGGGAGCCTGGCAAAACGGTGACAAGGCGCTCGTCCAGTCGAAGCCGAAGGCGTTCAACGAGCAGGGTTATGTGCTGGTGAGCCTGAACTACCGCCTCCATCCCGCCGCCACGTACAAGGAGCAGGCCGGGGACATTGCCCAGGCGATCCGCTGGGTCCACGACCACGCCAAGGATCACGGCGGCGATACGAGGCGGATCTTCCTGATGGGGCACAGCGCCGGGGCGCACCTCGCCGCTCTGGTCGCCACGGACCAGCAATACCTGGAGAAAGCTGGGTTCAAGTTGTCCGACGTGGCGGGCGTGATCCTGCTGGACGGGGCGGGCTACGACATCCCCCGGCAGGTGCGGCAGGCAGTGCTGCCCCGCATAAAGACGATGTATACGACCGTCTTCACCGAGGATGAGGCGACCCAGCGGGATGCCTCGCCGATCACCCATGTCGCCAGGGACAGGGGCATCCCGCCGTTCCTCATCCTGCACGTTGCCAGCCGCAGGGACTCGAAGGTGCAGTCGGACACCCTGGCGGCGAGGCTCAGGGAGGCGGGCGTTGCGGCGAAGGTGATGCCCGCCGAGGGCAAGACCCACGCCACGATCAACCGGGAACTCGGGCAGCCCGACGATGAACCGACGAAGGCGGTGTTCGAGTTCCTGAAGTCGCAGCGGGGAGCCGTGCGTGCCAGGAGTTCATCCTCACAGTAGCCTCAGACGGCCGGTGAGGGGATCGATCCGCTCCGGGTCATCAGGCCCCACAGCGCATCAGGTCGGAGTCGGCGCGCCGTGAAACTCGGTCCTCCCCGCATCGACGCAGATTTGGACCAGGACGCCCGCCTTCTGGACACACTGGACCACGGCGAGATGCCGATCACGACCTCTGGGTTTTGTTCCCCCGGAAGTGGAGTGGGTCTGCCCGAGGACGAAGTTCATCGCCTCGGGCTTGTCGATCCGCGCCGTGAGCAGTCGCATAACGCTCACGTCCGACAGGAGCGGCGTCACCGCCGTTCGAGGTTATGCTGCAACTCCCGGATCTCGGCCTGGAGCCGCTCGTTCTGTTGCCGCAGCTCCCGGATCTCAGCATCTCGTGGGTCACGCTCCATCTCCCCGGCGAGTCGCTCCTTGGCCTCCCGGACCTCCCGCTCCATGACCTCGGCCTTCTCCATCAGTTGCATCGCCAGGTCGTGAGCTTCCGCCGCCTTGAGGTTCTCGGCGGCGACCCGGATATGGTGGATGCGACGGGCGACTTGGTCGATCTTTCGCGCTTGCGCCTCGAACTCAGGCCGGGGCTTCTCGCCACCGCTCCGTTCCCGCAATGCGACGAGTTCCCGCTTCGTCCCGGCGATCCGCTCACGGACCTCGGCTCTCTCCTGCTCTGGTGCGTCCTTCACCTTGAGTTGTCGCTCGTTGGCCATGAGATCCTGCAACCGCCTCTTGAGGTGCCCGATCTCTCGTTCGATCTCGGGGCGAGGGGCTTTCTCCCTCGCTCGTACTTCCTGCCGCTCCGCCTCCTCAATGAGTTCTGTCGCCTCCCGGGTGAGCCGCTCGGCGGCATCGGCCCGTCCTCCTTCGGCCAGGGCGTCGGCTTCCTTCTGCATCGCCTGTGCCTTCTCCCGGAGATCGTTGGCCTGGAACGCCCTTACGGTGGATGCCATCCCTAGCAGCAACAGCCCGATCATCGTCGAGTTCAGGATCGTCCTGAGCATGGGTGTGCCCTCCCCTTGGTACACTCTTGTGTGGCTCGCTACGAGCCGACCTGATTCCTCTCGCTTGCTCGATGATAATGATTCACGAAGCGGTAGATCAGTCCCGAGCGACCCCGGACCATCTCGTCGAGATCGCCCATGAGCCCAATCCGGTTCTCCTGCAAAGCGAGTCCTGCGGTGCCTCCCGATCAGGTCGCCCAGCAAATCCTCGACCTCTCACGATGGTCGGACTTCCCGGGCTATGGGGTTCTGCCCGGCATCCGGTCTGCGGAGTTCGAGCGCAGGACGCCTGAGATCGTCGGCTCCCGCAGCGATCAACGCGTCCTTCATCGTCGGGTTGGTTTCCACTGTGAACTTCTGGATTTCCTAAGAACCGTCGCTTTTCTGAAGAACGTTCGTCGATCCTCCGCCGAACTCATAACAGGACTGCTCATCATGAACTTTTTCTCAGCGCTGCTGATCCTGCCTCCCTTGATTATGGGCTTGACGACTAGCAGCGGGTCAGATGAACCTGATCGCACCCTTTTCGACTTCAGCAAGCCCGACGCAGCCCAGGCGTGGCAGCCCGTTAACGACGGCGTGATGGGCGGTGTTTCCGATGGGCGACTCAAGATCACCGACGAAGGCACGATGCAGTTCTTCGGAACACTCTCCCTGGAAAACAATGGTGGCTTCGCCTCGGTTCGGACTCGCCGCACGAACCTCGGGTTCAAGCCCGACGACACGCTGATTATCAAGCTCAAGGGTGACGGCCGGGCGTACCTGCTGAACCTGTACGTGCCGTCGCTCCAGATCGCCTATTCATACCGTGCCGCCATCCCGACCGAGGCTGGCGAGTGGACCGAAGTTCGCATCCCGCTCAAGGACTGCTACGCCACCTCCTTCGGCAACAAGGTGCCGAACGCCGGTCCCCTGGACGCATCCAAGGTGAATTCGATGGGTTTCATGCTGGCCGACAAGAAGGCGGGACCGTTCAAGCTGGAGATTGCTTGGGTCAAGGTCGCTGCGGTCTCGGGATCACAGTGACCAGGATTTCCACGCCCTTCTGAGGGAATTTCATGGCAGAGTTCAAGTCCGTCAAGGTGGGGCAACTTGCCCCGGATTTCACGCTTGCCGCGGCAGGCGGCGGAACGGTGAGTCTGTCCGACTTCCGGAAACGGGAAGTCGTGCTGTTCTTCTACCCGAAGGACAACACCCCCGGCTGTACCGCTGAAGCGTGCTCCTTTCGAGACAGCTTCGAGGCATTCCGGGATGCCGGTGCCGAAGTGATCGGCATCAGTTCAGATACCCCCGAATCACACCGCCGCTTCGCAGATCGGTTCCACCTGCCCTTCCTCCTTGTCAGCGACATTGACGGGAAGGTGCGGGAACAATACGGAGTCCCGAGGTCATTCGGACTGATCCCCGGTCGGGTGACGTATGTGATCGACCGGGAAGGCGTCGTCAGGCACATCTTCTCATCCCAGTTCCAGCCTGCCAGGCATGTCGCTGAAGCCCTCTCCGTTCTCAAGACGCTTCGGGGCGATGCGGGGGCCCAGCAGGCATGAGAGCGATCCAGGGTTTGCTTGGGCAAACCGCTGCGAGGAAGGGCGATCATGGCAAAAGCGCCCCCCCCACTCGATCCGACAGCCAAAGTCGGCATCAAGCAGTCGCTGACGCAGCGGAAGCCCTTCCTCGAGGATCCGATCTAAATCCAAAAGGAACATGCCGATCCCGACCGCAATGCGGCGACGGGCACCCCGATTCTGCTCACGCTCGACGACCGGGAGTAACTCGGCAGGTAGGACGTCGCGGTAGCCAACCACACGAAAGACAAGGCGCTCCGCAAAAAGTTCGACGACCTATTCGCCAACATCCAGGACGATCTCGACTCGCACACCGAGAAAGCGACAAGCAAGTCCTAAAAGATCGGAGCCTCTCAACGGGACGTACAACTAACCGAACAGATGGTCCAGCTCACCGAGTGGGCGGCAAAAATCCACATCGGTGACGCGTGGAGCCGAACCACCGCAGCCACGGGTGTCGGCAAGTACGGGAGGGACGCCTCCACATCTAAGTCAACACCGCCTGGACCTTAGGAGTCTCGCGAGCCGCTCTCAGGACTGTCGTAATGGCCCACATATTGGTCGGAACGGTCGCGAACGATCGCCATATCCTTGGGTGGGCAGTGGCGGTACTTCGGAGTACCACGGGTTACGCTCGGAGTCCGAGAAGGGTCCAAGGTAGTACCGGTCCTACTGGTCAGAGACTTCCGGACCGCACCACCGACCGCCTATAGGTGATTGCAACGTCTTCGCCCATCGGATTTTCCGTGCAGAGCGGGCGAGGGGATTCGAACCCCTGACGTCCAGCTTGGGAAGCTGGCATTCTACCACTGAATTACGCCCGCAAATCGAGAAGAATCTTACTCTAATACCCCGAGCTCTTCAGCACAATGCGCCATGAACGTGATTTCGCGTCCGTCGACTGACGATCCCACCGCCGGTTGATCTTGTTCAGCCTCCGCAACTTGATGACGGATTCAATTCGTACTAAAATCACTGAAACGGTCGCTCACGGCTCTGCTCAAGCGACTTCTCGGTGAATTGTGGACGAGGGGCATGACGGTGATGGTCGATCTTCGGCAAATCCAGGACAAGGTGTGGGCCGGCACTCGCCTCACTCTTGAGGACGGGCTGACGCTCGAGCAAAGCAACGACCTGCTCGGCTTGGCTCAACTCGCCAATCACGTCCGTGAGCGCTACAACGGCAAAAACACGTATTTCAATATCAATACTCATATCAATCCCACGAACGTTTGCGTTTATCGCTGCGATTTTTGTGCGTTCCGAGCCGATCTCGGTGAGGAACGAGCCTATGTCCTCTCCGAACAAGAGATCCGCGATCGAGCCGCGCAGGCGCGGGATCGTGGGGCAACCGAGTTGCATATCGTCGGCGGCCTGCATCACAAATTGCCATTCTCCTGGTATGTCGATGTGGTCCGCTGGGTGAAGCAGGCCGCTCCCGAGATTCACGTTAAGGCCTACACGGCCGTTGAAATTGAATGGTTCTCCAAAATCGCTCGGTGCTCGATTCGCGAGATTCTGTCCCAGCTCATCGACGCCGGATTAGGTAGCCTTCCCGGTGGCGGGGCCGAGATCTTTCATCCCGAAGTTCGTGAACAAATTTGCGGAGCCAAGGCGTCGACTGAGGCCTGGCTCGACGTTCATCGCACAGCCCACAACCTTGGACTCGCTTCCAACGCCACGATGCTCTACGGCCATATCGATAAGCCGTTGCATCGCATCGACCACCTGATCCGTCTCCGCGAACTACAGGATGAAACCGGAGGGTTCCAGACATTCATACCCCTGGCCTTTCATCCCGATAATTCGCGGATGGACGAAATCGCCAAGCCCTCGGGGGTTATGGACCTCAAAATGATGGCCATCAGCCGCCTGATGCTCGACAACTTCCCGCACATCAAGGCCTATTGGGTGATGCTGGGCATCAAGACAGCACAGCTTGCTCTCTCCTTCGGCGCTGACGATCTGGACGGAACTGTCGTCCACGAGACGATCTATCACGAAGCGGGCGCCGAAACGCCTCAGGAAATCTCCGTCGCCGAGATCCACCGCCTGATCGCCGAGGCGGGCCGAGTTCCCATCGAGCGCGACACGTTGTACCGCAGGATCGAGCGGGACGACGAACAGTGGCATGCCGCGGAACGGATCCAGGTGGCCGCCCTTAGTGGGATCGGTCCAACCTGATTCTCGGCTCCGGCCGATTCCCGAAAGGCTCGTCGCCGGGGATAATGATCTGTTCGCCAGTCGCATGGTTTCCAAACGCGTGCTCCCGCCGCTTCCGCGACGATCGGACGCCTCCCCTCATGAGCCTCACCGGCCCCCGTCGCACGTTGACAGTATTGGTCGTGGCGGCAGTCGCCGGGGCGGTTTTCGCCGGCTGGCTGATGAGCCGTCAGTCCGATCCAAGCCAGTCTCAGCGGCTCGAATTGCAGGCTCGCCTGGCACTTCGCTCTCATCGTCTGGCGGAGGCGCAAGAGCGGCTCGATCAACTCGCCGCGATTCGCCAACCCACGTCCGAGGATCGCATGCTCCTGGCGGAGCTTGCCTCCGCCCAAAAACGCGAAGAGCACGCGTTGAGCCAGCTTAGCGCCATTCCCGACTCTGATCCCGTCGCGCCCCGAGCCAGGGTGCTGACCGGCCAGATCGAGCGCAAGCAGAATCGACTGAAACCCGCCGAGCAGGAGTTTCTCAACGCCCTGAAGCTGGATCCCGAGCTCGATAGCGCTCGCCGGGGATTGATTTTTCTCTATGGTATGCAGTCGCGACGCACCGAGTTGGACGCACAATTTCAGATTCTCGCACGCCGCGGCGACCTCTCCTTTCAAGACATGCTGGTTTGGACCCTGGCACTCGAAGACATCTGGATCAACACCGGTGTTCAGGCTGATCTGGAACGCTACGTCGCCGCGGATCCCGACGATCGATATTCGCGACTCGCCCTCGCCGATGTTCTACTTCGTTCCGGCCAGCTTGACGCCAGCGACTCAGTAATCTCAGGCCTTTCCGAGTCGGACCCTGATGCCCTGGCGATTCGGGCCCGCCTCGCCTGGAATCGCTCCGACCTCGCCGCCGTGACGAGCCATCTCGAGCAAGCGCCACGCGATCACGCAGGTCTGGCACGACTTCGTGGGCAACTCGCCATCCGGCTGGATCAACCTGAAGAGGCGATCGACGCTTTCCGCACCGCGATCCAGCTCGAGCCGAGCAGTCAGGAAGCTCTGCAAGGCTTGGCTCTGGCTCTCCGTCGAACCGGTGCCCAGCAGGAGGCGGATGTCATCTCGGGTCGTGCGGAGCGGCAGCGGGCGCTCACCTCACTCCTCGAACTATGCCGATCCGAGAAGACACGAGACGACCCAACCCTTCCCCTGCGCCTGGCCGCCGCCTGTGAGGCGATCGGTCGAGACGACATCGCACGCGGCTGGTATCGCGCAGCGCTGGCGAAAGATCCCACCAATGCTCAGCTCCAGCGGGACCTGCATCGCTTGCGGCAAAAAAATGAACCATTGTCCGACGGCACCTAGTGTAGTGCTTCACTCTGATGGGTTCTTATCAAGGACCGCCCGCGCGCGGCGTACCTTCTCGAGGATCTTGTCAGTCTGAGCGGTCCACTGCAAGGACTTCGGATCCGCGTTGTGATGCTCGACGAAATCCATGAC
>JBGSYY010000565.1:0-9939 GCA_041750675.1 Isosphaeraceae bacterium
ACCGCTCAGCGTCGCCGTGTAACTCGCGCCCGCACTCAGGTCCGCACTCGGGTCCAGCGTCGCCACACGCGTCACTCCGTCGTACGTCACAACGCCGGGTACCAGCGCACCACCCAACGTCCGAAGCTCGAACACCAACGTCCCCGACTGAATCTCCTCGCTGAACGTCGCACTCACGTTCGCCGTCGCCAACGCCGTCGTGCTCCCCTCCGCCGGCGTCAAACCAGACACCGTCGGCGGCGTCGTGTCCGGCGAAACGCTATACACCACGTCCACCCAGTAGTTCGTCGAGCCGAATGTCTGGTTCGGGAAACCACCACCCGTGCCGTAGAGGAACACGCCGTTGCCGCCACCCTCGCTGTTGCTCAACGCTCGCAACGGACCATTCGTCACGCCACTCGACGCAAAATATGAAACGTTAGTCGCGTATCCACCGTTCGGTGCGTAGTAGCTCACCACGTACGTCGTCCCCGCCGAGATCGCGACCGGTGTGGCAAAGTCGACACGCTGCCAGCCACTCGCAGTTTCTCCCACGAACGTCGCCTGAGCCAGCAGCGTACCTGTCGAGGTCCAGAGCCGGCCAAGGTGCGTCCCTGTATTCAACGCGCCCTTGTAAAACCGCAGCCCTGTCACCTCGCCCGCCGTCGTGGCCTGAAACTTCAGGCCCAACTCCACAGCGCTCGAGTCGTTGGCCGAGACCGTTGCAGGGACGGTACTCGTACTCCAGATCGAGAGTCCCGAAAGTACTACACCCGTCGTGAAGCTCCAGGAGATCGGCGCCATCGCGTTGCCCGAACGATCGACGGCTCCGCTCAGGCTCACGGTGTAGGTCGACGTTGTTGTGAGACTCTCGACCGCGAACACCTGGAGGGTGTTAGTTGATGGGTCGTAGACCGGTGCCGTCGTCGCAATGACGTTATTGTTGGAATCGCGGAGAATGAAGACGGCGTTGGCGGGCACGATCGCTTCATCAAAGGTAGCTCGCAGCGTGGGCGAAGTGCTGACCTGCGTAGCGTCTGCGGCGGGCGATGTTGCAATGACAACCGGCGGAGTGAGATCAAGGGTCACGACGGTGGGTGTCGAGGTCGTCAGATTCCCTGCACGATCGGTGGCTTCGGCGACGATCGTGTAGGTGCCGGATGGAAGGCCGCTGGTATCCCAAAGGACGCGGTAGGGAGCGATGCTATCCGCGCTGCCGATAAGTGTGCCATTGACCCTGAACTGAACGCTGGAAACGCCGCTTGGATCGTCGGCATGCGCCCAGAGCACCGTCTGGCCGAGAACCAGATCGTTAGCCACGGGGTTCAGAATGTTGACGGCTGGACCTTGGGTATCAGCGGCGTTATTGATCGAGACCGTGGCCGATTGAAGCGATGAGACGTTGCCTGCGGCGTCGATGGCGCGGACGGATAGGATGTACGAACCTGAAGGAATGCCCGTGGTGTCCCATGCGTAATTGAACGGGGCCGTGTTGGACTGGCCGAAGCGCACGCCATCGAGCAAGTACTCGACCCGATTCACGAGTATGTTGTCGCTGGCGAGGGTCGTGATGGGCACGATTCCGTTGACACTGGCTCCGCTTGCGGGAGATGTGAGCTGGATCGTCGGGGCCGTCAGATCAACCAGACCGGAGATCGAGCGGACCATGTCGGCATGAATCTCACCAGGATTGAGAGCGCGATCATAAATACCCACATCGTCCATGACGCCTGAGAAGTAGCTTCCGCCGAAGACCGTGTTGCCTCCCAGGAGCAGGGCGCGGCTGGTATTCGCCAGACTACTGGTGGCTTCCCGGCTGCCGACCTCAGTCCCGTTGACGTAGAGACGGAGCATCTGCTTGTCGTAGGTGAGCGAGAGGTGGCTCCAGGTGTTCAGGGGCAGCGAGTTTGGACCCGCGACAATTACGGAGTTGTTAATCGCCCCGTTGGGTGCCTTGTTGGACAGGTCGTCTGAAGCATAAAGGGCGTAGGTTTGTCCTCCGAAATCCTCCTTGATGATGAGGGTCTTGAAGCCGTTGACCGAGGCAGGATTGACCCACAGTTCCAGCGTATATCCCTCTGTGAGATCGAGCGAGTTGGAATCGGGAATCGTGACGAGGTCGTTCACTCCATCAAAGTACAATCCATACCCGAAAAGACCTGGTACCCGGATCGCCCCGCTGATCGTGCCGTCGTTGCCTGCGGGGGAGCGATCGGGCAGATACTCCTCAAGCGGAGCGCCGACAAACTCGAAATCGTAAGCGGCAACCAGGCCGACGGTGCTGGTCGGCGCGAGAGCCACCGTCACGGCGATGCCACTCGCCGGGGTTTCCAGATTCACACTGTCATCCGCCGCCCGGCTGAGTATGAGTGCGGGACCCGGAAGGGAAGGTGTCCAGCTATAGGTCCAGTTGGAACGGCCGGAAGCACGATGCCAGGTGAGGCCGCCGTCAACCGAGACCTCGACAGCCCCGAGAGAGCCGCCTTCGTCGGATGCCGTGCCGCTGATTGTAATCGGCACACCGACGGTCACAATCTGACCCTGGACGAGGGATGTGATGATCGAAGTCGGCGCCACCAAGTCGACCGAGGGGGAGGCCAACAACAAGCCGGGCTGGATCGTACTTGGTTGGACAAACATATCGGCGAGGATGTTGATCGTCGCCTGCTGGATCGCGAGATCCGGCGTTGTGATCGCAATGTCGTGCTGGCCATCCAAACCCCACGCCCACTGCACGGTCCCCGCACCAAAGACCAAGGCGCCGCTGCTGGCGCGATAGAGCGTCAGGCTATGCGTGGCGGTACCCGGTTGGACGGTCTTGCCCAGGTCAACCAGTTTTTGCGCGACTTGCTGTGTCGTCTCCGACATCCGAATCAGCCCCGCGGGCCGGTATCCGTTGTCCAGATCCTCGTCCCACTCGTAGCCGAGGACACGATCGCCGACTGTGGCGACCTGGCCCGGCTGGAGATCGGCAACCCGAGTGTTGCGCCAGAAGCGAAGACCCGCGTATTCGGCCGGCACGGTGAACGGCGTGCCGACTGGGTCGGGGCCGCGATTCACGGTGAAAATCTGGCCGGTGAGGGCATTCTCTGCCGGACCGCCGTCCGAGGGTGGGCTGAATCTCGAGTCACGCCAGAGACCGGTCCACGTCGGGCTGGGATCGATCTTGGCGTCGGCAAGCGACTCCTTGTAGGAAACCATCGTCTGGAACGAACCGCCGTTGGGATCGGCTCCGGTCTCCCAGCGCGTCTTCCAGTAAATCTCGTTCCCGCTCAGGAACATCAAGTTGACACCGGCATCGCGGGCGGCCGTCACATTGTCGAACTGTTCTCGCGACCAGTACTCGTCGTGTCCCACGGAGACGAAGACTTTGTGTTCCTGGATTTCCGAACCAATGCGGGCAGAGTCGAGATTCGTGAAGTAGCTGACGTTGTAGCCGTTGGATTCCAGCCAACGAACCATGGGGTAATCGATGTCGGAAATGAAGTCGGCGTTGGGGGAGTCGGTGCGTGTTGTGAACGGCCGGTTGTAGCTGACCTTGTAGGCGCGCCCGGGGAGTTGACTGGTATCGACGAGGCTGCCATTCGCGCCGTAGAGGCTCGTCCCACCCCACTGGTTGTAGGCTTGCCAGGTTGTATCGGAAGTCTGATAGAGCACGTCCGAACCACCGTCGTCGTCGCGGACGATGAAGTAGACATGGTTGTCGCCCACGCCGCCGTCTTCACGGACAAGGTGGGCAAAATAAATGCCCGAGGTGGCGTCGGAGGGAACATTCCATGAGGCCGAGACGGACCAGTTGCCCGCGTCCACAAGCCCGGTCGTCGGATCGTAAACCGGCGTGGGCTGCGCTTGGGGCAAGGCTGCCGACGGTTCGATGGTCGTAACCAAACGGGCGCCGAGGCCGGCGTAATAGCCCATTCGGTAGATATCGAGCCGGTAATTCGTGGCGGCCGTGCGAATCTTGAAGTTGACGGTCTCTCCCTGGTCGACACTCAGACTGGTCGCGAAGCCTTCAATGTTGGGCGAACCCAGGGTATCCCACTGGTTGGGCGGCGTCCCGGGCAGCTGGTTCTCGACGACGATCGGATTTACGGCGAGCAGGGTCCGCGCTTCAAGCGTCTCGAGGTGGAACAATGTACGCGCTCTACGACGAACATGAAGCCGCCGTTCGGATCGTGAATATCGCTGCGCACCACGCCCAAGATCATCAAGGAATGACATTCGAGAAACTCCTGCGGACGCCTAGAATCAAGATGAAGACACAATGTGTTATTGATGGGATTCGGAGGACGCATTCGTTGCGTCGTTGCGATCTAGCGCCTCTGCGTCAGACCGTCGATCGCGAATAACACGAGCCGGGACCCCCACGGCAACGGAATAATCAGGGATGGGTCGGGTGACTACCGAGCCGGCACCAATCACGCAGTGCCGGCCCACATCAGCCATGACCACCGAACGCTCACCGATCCACGTGCCGCGTCCGATCCGGATGCGAGGCCAATCCCCCTCTTGTTCGCGAATCGAGACATCCGCCCGCTCGACCCCATGCTGGTATCGCCCATTCATCACGGAGACACTGGATGCAAGCATGACGTCGTCTTCGATGATAACCTCACCCACGACGCAATACAAACCAAAATACACATTGTGACCGATTTCCACACAAGGACCGGAAAAAATCGTTCCGAAACTGATCGTTCCGCCACTTCCCAGACCTTGAAGCGTCCTGCCATAAAACGCCTGACGCAGGTAGCTACCTGAGAATCCAGGAAGCAAGCTCATCACTTGCGACCAGCCTGGGAACGCGCGTCCAGCGCCGAACGCGAGGTAAGCAGCGACGTAGAGCAACAGCGCTGGGCTCACGGCGATCTGGGCCAGACCCCTCGCCATGGATTTGAGAAAGCCCTTCATGCGACCGGTGTTAACGTGGACGGAAGGGGTGCGCCACTTCGCGCATCAGAGAAAATTTTGGCCGCATCGATCGCCAGCGCGTCCCAGTCGAACCTCTCGAGGACATGCCGTCGTCCGGCTTGGCCCATGCGTTCCATGCGATCAGGATCGGCAAGAAGTTCCGCGACTTGATGGGCCAGTTGGTCGGGACCGTCACAAGGGACAATCAGGCCGGTTTCCGACACTCGCATGGTCTCCGCGGTGCCGCCCGAATCTCCGGCGATCACAGGGCGGCCGCAGGCCTGAGCTTCCAGCAGGACCATGCCGAAACCTTCGATGTCTCGGCCGACGGTGCGATTGGGCAGGACGAAAACGTCACATTGTTGGTAGCACTCGATCAGCCGTTGGTCTTCGATCTCACCGAGAAACTGGACGTGTTCCTCCAATCCCTCGCTCGCGACCAGTCGCCTCAGAGGCTCGAGTTCCTCACCATCACCGGCGATGGCGTAGAGCGCGTCGGGTACACGACCACGAATTTGAACCATGGCACGGATCAACTGATCGTGGCCCTTGCGAAGTTGAAGCCGGCCAACGGTCAGGATGACTGGTCGATCACCCCAGCCGAGGCGGTCGCGGACCGCCCGTTCGCGGGGTGTGGGCGTGAACCGGGTTGTATCGACTCCCGGGTGTAGCAAAGAGATTCGAGACATGGGCACGCCCCAATCCCGGTGCAGCAAGTTCGCCGTATTTCGGCTGTTTGCAATCAGGAATCGCGATCCGTTCAAAACTCGTCGGACCAGCCAGGTATGCTCGCGGCTGTGAAGTGCCGTGGAAACATCTTCACCGTGAACATAGCAACCGTAGGGTGTACCGGTCAGCGCTTTCAGGCCAAGCGCCATGACGCCTTCGGGCAGGCAACGGCCGCAGTGGACCATCGTGATGTGGTGTTTCTTGACCAGCCGACGAAGGTCGCGAATCCGCTCCGCGTAGGCGCGAAGTCCGCCAGGTCGGGCGATTCCCCATTCCCGCTGGGATAGCGGGAGACGGACCACATTCAGGTCGTGCGTCCAATCAAATTGTTCGGAGCCGGAACCGTCCCCGGCCGCGATCCAATAATCCTGATGCGGAAGGCGACGATAAACCTCCCAGAACCAGCGGCCGCTACCGCCCGTGCGTGGAGGAAATATCTCGGATACAAGCAACGCGCGATTGAGAGCCGACATGTCTTAAGCAGCACTCATGGAGATGCGTTCGTGAGAATCGCGGGATGCTGGTCGGGATGGCGGATCAAGAATGTCGCCAGCACTTCCTCGCACGCCGCCTCGTGATCAGCAAACCAGGAAGCTTCCGCATACTCACGCCAGCGACCCAGCGCCGGACGCTCGATGAGCGGCTTGAGCCGAGCAACGTCATAATCCTCGATTCGAGCCGCCTTCATGATCGCTTCGAGTTCCTCGTCCGGCGACTCCACAAGGCGCTCGAACTGGATCGAATGATCGCAATACGTTCGACCGAAAAGATAGGAGAGCTTCCAGAGGTAGTAAAACTGGCGGTAGGGATGTTCGCTCGATCGCTCGTCGAGGAACGGGAACTGGTACTTCAGATCCGTGACCCAAGTACGAAGGTAGAACCGGTCGAACGGCTCGAAATCGGCCATTTTGAGATCGAGCGGCACACGCTTCAGATCGCCCATCAAGGTCGAGCACCACTGGTCGCGGGGATGGCGGTAAATGTGGAGAAACGCGGCATGAGGGTAATGGCGACGAAGCCAGGGCAGCCGGAAGTCGACCCGGTTGAATTGAAGGACCGCGCGGTCCGGCGCGTGGGCGATCAGAGCATCAATGTAGCGTTTCAGGTTCCAGTCCCAAGCATGCTCGGAGAGCCAGAGATCACGTCGGATCCAATCCTCATGATAGAACTGGCCAAGTTGCACCAGCCCGTCGTACTCCCGCCAGTAATCCGACACGCCGCGATGGGTGCCATCGACGCGGTCGCCACGCTGCCCAGGATCAAACCAACGGCGTTCGTTGAGTGGCTCGTAATAAGCGGTGCAGCCCTCGACATTTCGGAACAGATTCCAGAGCAAAGTCGAGCCACTGCGGAAACGGCCGGTGATGATGATCGGAGGCGGCTTGTACAAGATATGATCGCTCGTCGAGGTCCGGTCGAACAGATCTGGATAAGGTTGCTCTGTGTCGGCTCCCCGCAGGCAATCAAATGTACGGCCCAACAGCGAAATAGGGAGCGTTCGTTGGACCTGGAGTCGACCCTCGTCGGTCCCCAAAAGCCTCGCGAATCCCCTGAGAATGCCGTTGCGAACAGCAGCGCGGAGGCTGCTCCAGGGTTTCCAGACTTGAGAGCCAGCGTGCTGGCGGAGTGGAGGGCCAGGAGACTGGTCGGATTGGAGACGAGTCGCCTGGCTGTTCATGAAAGTGACCTGGCACCATCCTGGCGAGCCGGTCGGTTGTGCACGGAGCAATAGAGCTCGCAAATACGATCGACATAATGCCCCAGGGAATACTGTGATCGGACAAGTCGAAGTGCGGAATTTGTCAACTGATCCGTTGATGCGGGGTTGTGAAACAGAAATTCGAGCCACTTCGCATAACCCAGAGAGTTTTCCGCTGGGATCAGAAAGCCCGTCTCCCCGTCGTGAACCACTTCGGGGATCCCCGCCGTCGGGGCGGCCAGCACCGGAACGCCGCTGGCCTGGGCTTCGAGGATCGACAGGGGCAGACCCTCATGGGTGGAGGGCAGCAGGAACGCGTCGGCCGCGCGGAGAAGATCAGGAGCATCGGAACGCGAGCCGAGAAGCACAACGCTGTCTTCTAGATCGAGAGACGCGATCATGTCTCGAAGTCGAGCGGTATACTGAGTTGCCCCGCGCCGTTCCTCACCGGCCAGCCAGCAGGAGACCTTTTGACCGTTGCGGGCAAGCTCCGTGACGGCCCGGATCGCGGTTTCCTGTCCTTTGTGCGGGGCCAGGTTTGCGAGCATCACTATGAGTGGCCGATCCAGTGGCGCACCCACGAGTCTCTTCGCGGCAAGCCGATCAGCGGCGGGGAAGAAACGGTCTGTGTCCACCGGATTGGGAACGGCCTCGATGCGAGCGTTTCGCCTCGAACGCTCTGGCAACGATTCTCGAACCGAATCGACGAGCGAGCGGGCGCAGGTGATGATCAACTCGGGCACGGACTTGAAGGCCCAACGCAGCCCCATTGGGTCTTCGGCGATATGGACATGGACTACGCGGCTCAGGCCCGACAGTCGAAGAGCTGGACTCATCGCACCATAAAGATTGGGCGAGTGAACGTGGGCGATCCCGCATCCAAGCCGCCTCAACCTGTAGGAGAGATTGAGATTGGATCGCGCCGACGAAGTGATACCAGGAGCGAAGAGCGCATCGGAATGGTATCGCTTTATGGATAGCTTGAGGCCTAGCGCCTGACTCTCGGCCGCGCCCGGGCCAGGTACCCACACTGTTTGTTGGCGATTTCGCCCACGCAACTCCGCGGCCAATTGGAGCGCCACCACGGCTGCGCCGCCGACCTCTGAGGATATGAGGAGTTGGTGATCCATGGGTTTCATCATGCGCCAGAGGCGTCAGCTTGGGACTCGCTCCATCTCGAACGAATTAGGGTATGGCCCCAATCTGGATTCGGAAGGCGACCGTTGCCGTAGAAATCGGTCGGTATGACGTCAAACCAGAGGGCGTGATCCACTACGTCGGTCCAGACCCATTCGCGTGGGCCGGCGTTTAGCGTAAGGCAATATCGACCAGGTGTCAGAGCTAGTTCATCCAGGTCACAACGAAGCGATGCCATGTCCCGCCTGAATGTGGGAGCCTGGTTGCTCAGGTAGGTCGCCGCGGTCATGAGCCGGCAACCCAGAGAATCGTCAAAACCTACTGCGAAATGATAATCGCCCGGAGTGCATTCGGGATGCGTTTCAATCTCAATAGAAATGGGCTCGCCGCACGCGACTTGATCGGTGACGCGACCCTCCTGATCGAGCAGGCGAACTCGACCCAGTATCGGACGAGAATTCACGCGACGGTTGGAATGGTCAACCAGCGAGATATCACCACCAGCTTGCCGTCCGGAATCGACGTATCTTTCAATCCCTTCCTTACTGGGTCCATCAAAGACCAACCGACCGCGTTCCAGCAACGCAACTCGATCGCAGAGGTTGAGGATGGACGCCATGTTGTGACTGACCAAAACAACCGTACGTCCTGAACGACTCACCTCGTTCATCTTACCCAGACATTTCTTCTGGAAGGCCGCGTCACCGACGGCTAACACTTCGTCAACGAGAAGAATCTCAGGCTCCATGTGGGCGGCGACACCGAACGCAAGTCGAACAAACATACCGCTGGAGTAGCGCTTGACCGGCGTGTCGAGAAATTGTCCGATATCTGCAAAGTCCACGATCTCGTCAAATTTGCGATCGATTTCTCGCCGCTTCATCCCACAAATCGCACCATTGAGGTAAATGTTTTCGCGACCAGAGAGTTCGGTGTGAAACCCGGTTCCTACTTCGAGAAGGCTACCAACACGACCACGAATCTCGACTCGTCCCGAGGTCGGCTCCGTGATTCGGCTGAGAATCTTGAGCAGCGTCGACTTACCCGCCCCATTCCGGCCGATGAGTCCGATCACCTCAGCCTGATTGATCCGAAGGGAAACATCCTTGAGAGACCAGAAGTCTTCGACCCCGGAGCGAGTGACACTTGTTTGCCGATCTCTTCCAATCGATTTGAGACTTGTAGCGCCTCGAGACAACCCACCCATAACCGACTCACGAAGAGTGCGATATCCGCGCGGCTCTCCTGTACCCTTATTGATCTGGTAGCTTTTCGAGATACTCTCGATTGAGATCGCGGACGTCATTGATTCGTTCCACACACTTGATTAATGAGACTGTGAGACCTAGTGTAGTGCTTCACTCTGATGGGTTCTTATCAAGGACCGCCCGCGCGCGGCGTACCTTCTCGAGGATCTTGTCAGTCTGAGCGGTCCACTGCAAGGACTTCGGATCCGCGTTGTGATGCTCGACGAAATCCATGAC
>JBGSYY010000566.1:0-1908 GCA_041750675.1 Isosphaeraceae bacterium
GGCGAGCCTGGTGAATGTGCAGGCCGTCGATGCGGCGGCCACGGTGACGCAAGTGGGGCCGTCGGTGTTCGACAACCTGCGGTTTCGCGTGCTGCGGCCTCATGCACGGGGCGGGCTGGGACAGGTTTATGTGGCGCGTGACGAGGAGCTGGGGCGTCGGGTGGCGCTCAAGGAGATCCGCAACGACAAGGCTCACGACGCGAATTTGCGCTCGCGGTTCGTGCTGGAAGCCGAGATCAACGGCAACCTGGAGCATCCAGGGATCGTGCCGGTGTATGGGCTGGGGACGTATCCCGATGGGCGGCCGTTTTATGCGATGCGGTTCGTCGAGGGGGATAGCCTGCGGGAGGCGATCGCGCTCTTCCACGCTGGCGAGGGGCCTCTTTCCTCACCTCTCCCCCCGGGAGAGGTCGGCCGAAGGCCGGGTGAGGGCGCGGGTGAAGAAGAGGCTTTGCCGGAGGACAGTGGTGGGGCGGGAAGACCCTCACCCCGGCCCTCTCCCGGGGGGAGAGGGAGGAAGAAGGGGGGGAAAGCGGGTGCGTTTGATTCGCTTGAATTCCGCAAGCTACTGGGGCGGTTCGTGGATGTTTGCGAGGCGATCGCGTATGCGCACAGTCGGGGGGTGCTGCATCGGGATTTGAAGCCGGACAACATCATGCTGGGGAAGTATGGTGAGACGTTGGTGGTCGACTGGGGGCTGGCCAAGGCGGTTGGGCGTCGGGACGTGGATGGCGAGGAATCGACCGAGGGGACGCTGGTGCCGGCGTCGGGCGGAAGCCACGATCCGACGCTTGCGGGCAGTGCGCTGGGGACGCCGGCGTATATGAGTCCGGAGCAGGCGGAGGGGAAGCTGAGCGAGCTGGGTCCGGCGACGGATGTGTATGCGTTGGGGGCGACGTTGCATCATCTGCTGACGGGTCGGGTGCCGGTTGAAGGTAAGGATTTGGGCGAGGTTTTGCGGAAGGTGATCCGGGGTGAGATCGCGCCGCCGCGCTCGGTGAACCCCGACGTGCCCAAAGCGCTGGACGCGATTTGCCGGATGGCGATGGCGGTGAAGGCGGGGGATCGGTACGCGTCGGCGAAGGCGGTGGCCGAAGAGGTCGAGCGATGGCTGAACGACGACCCAGTGCAGGCGATGCCGGAGCCGGTCGTCGAGCGAGCGCGGCGGTGGATGCGGAAGCATCGGACATTGACGACGACGGCGGCGGCGATGATGGTTGCGGGGCTGGTGGGGGCAATTGGGTTCGCGACGGTGGTGGGGGGGAAGAATCGGGAATTGGATCGAAAGAACGCTGACCTGCGCAATCAAGTCGCGGCGACCCAGAAAGCCGAGACCCTGGCCGATGCCCGGCTCGACCGGGCGATGGAGGCGATCAAGGACTATTTCAGCGGGTTCAGTGAGGAGGCGCTGAAGGGCGAACAGGTGCCCAAGGCCCTTCGCGAGCGATTGCTGGCCAAGCCGCTGCAGTTCTACGAGGCTCTCACAAAGGAGCTGGCCGCGAAGCCCGACGCCAGCCTCCGAGAGCGGGTGTTGCTTGCCGAGGGTCAGTTCAGCCTGGCTCGCATCCTCTATAATCTGGGGCGCCACGACGAAGCCCGCCGCCAGGATGAGGCGGCGGTGACGGGATTTGACACGCTGGTGGCGGCGCAGCCGGGCGTGCCCCTATACCAGAACGGGCTGGCCAGGAGCTACAACAACCTGGGCAACGTCCTGCATGACGTGGGCGACGCGGCCGGGGCGCGGGAGGCATTCGGCAAGTCGATCACGCTGTGGGAGGCGCTGGTGGCAGCGCAGCCGGGCGTGCCCGAATACCAGGACGAGCTGGCCAGGAGCTACACCAACCTGGGCATCGTCCTGCGCGACGCGGGCGACGCGGCCGGGGCGCGGGAGGCATCCAGTAAGGCGAT
>JBGSYY010000567.1:0-9252 GCA_041750675.1 Isosphaeraceae bacterium
CACCGGCCTCGGCCTCAAGGAAGCCAAGGACGTCGTCGACAGCGCGCCCAAGGCCATCAAGCAGGGCATCTCCAAGGACGACGCCGAGAAACTTAAGAAGGAACTGGAAACGGCCGGCGCCACCGTCTCCATCAAGTAATCCAGCCCGATCGCCGACGGCCCCCAACCGGACACGCCCGGTTCTCGCCCTTCCTTTCCGAAGCGGCAAGCCCCCAGCCCGTCCCTCAGGCGGCCAGTCAACCGCCGTTATCCCCAATGCCTTTTGAGCGATCCGCGGGCGCCGTTTGCGGCCCCGCGGGCCGCTTAGTTTCTAGGCTCCGCCGTTCTCCGGGGTCGATCCGATCGCCCCGCGCCACGCCGCCGAGCCTCACGGACCCGGCCGATTCGGACCGCCACCCACGTCCCTACCCCTCGCCTTGACGGTCCCCGCACCCGAGGAGCGCGTAAACGATGCCAAGCTCGACCCCGATCGCGAACAATATGGCCGCCCAGGCGCTCGCACGCACCGTGCGGCGGATCACCCCGCTGCCGCCCCGCAACTTCGGTGTCATCCAGGATGAATGGACCATCCCCGACCTGACCGAGATCCAAACCGTAAGCTACGCCCGGTTCCTCCAGGCCGATGCCGCCCCCGACGCCCGTACCGACTCCGGCCTCGAAGCCGTCTTCCGCGAAATCTTCCCCATCGAAAGCTACGACAAGACCCTCCGCCTCGAATTCCTCCGATACGAACTGGGCAAACCCCGCTACGACACCGACGAGTGCCGCCAGCTCCGCCTCAGCTACGGCCGACCGCTCCACGTCTGGCTCCGCCTCCATCGGCCTGAGCGCGACGCCGTCGAGGAATCCGTCTACCTCGGCGACATGCCGATCATGATCGGCGGCGGCGAGTTCATCATCAACGGCGCCGAACGCGTCGTCGTCAGCCAGCTCCACCGCTCGCCGGGCGTCGATTTCGTCGTCGAGGTGGAATCCGGCGACAAGAAACTCCACGCCTGCCGCGTCATCCCCGAACGCGGAAGCTGGATCGAACTTCAGGTCAACAAGAAGGAAACCCTCGACGTCCGCATCGACCAGTCCGGCAAGTTCTCGGCCATGACCCTGCTCCGCGCCATGGATCCGAAATACTCCTCCGACGAAGCGATCTTCGAGGAATTTTACCAGTCCGAGCACGTCAAGACCGGCCACCCCAAGTCGGCCGCCCAGCTCGAAGCCAAGATCGCCTGCGGCGACTTCGTCGACCCTGAAACCGGCGAGGTCCTTGTCGAAAGCGGCACCGTCATCTCCAAGACGATGGCCCAGATCCTCGCCGACAACAACATCGGCACCGTTAAGGTCGTCAAGGACGCCCGCGACACCCTCATCCTCGCCTCGCTCCAGGCCGACCCCACTAGCGACCACGAAAGCGCCCTGCTCCGCATCTACCAGCGGCTTCGCCCCGGCAACCCACCCCAGTTGGAGAAGGCTCGCGAGCTGTTCAACGAGAAGTTCTTCGACACCAACCGCTACCGCCTGGGCAAGGTCGGCCGGTTCCGCATCAATCGCAAGTTCAACCAGGACGTGCCCGAAGACCGCATGACCCTCGAGGCCATCGACTACGTCAACGCGATCCGCTACATCCTCGACCTCCGCAAAGGCGAGGGGATCATCGACGACATCGACCACCTGGGCAATCGCCGCCTCCGCACCATCGACGAACTCGCCGCCGACGAACTTCGCAAAGGCTTCCTCAAGCTTCGCCGCACCGTGCAGGAACGCATGGCCATGCGCGACGCCGAGGAAATGTCGCCCCGCTCGCTCATCAATCCCAAGTCGATCAGCGCGGCCATCGAATACTTCTTCGGCCGCGGCGAGCTCTCGCAGGTCGTCGACCAGACCAACCCCCTGGCTCAGCTCACCCATGAGCGCCGGCTCTCGGCCCTCGGACCCGGCGGCTTGAACCGCAAACGCGCGGGCTTCGAAGTCCGCGACGTCCATATTTCCCACTACGGCCGAATCTGCCCGATCGAAACCCCCGAAGGCACGAACATCGGCCTCATCAGCTCGCTGGGCATTTACGGCGGCGTCGATGAATACGGCTTCCTCGTCACGCCCTACCGCAAGGTCAGCCACGGCAAGGCCAGCCGCGACGTCAAACTGCTTCGCGCCGACGAGGAGGCCGAATTCTACGTCGCCCCCGCCGACGCCCCACGCGACGAACAGGGCATCCTCAAAGGCCCCACCATCATCGCCCGCTATCAGTCGGACTTCGTCGTTGTTCCCGTCGACCAGGTCCAGTATGTCGACATCAGCCCCAAGCAAATGGTCGGCATCTCCGCCGGCCTGATCCCGTTCCTGGAACACGACGACGCCAACCGCGCGCTCATGGGCTCGAACATGCAGCGCCAGGCCGTTCCCCTACTGGTGGCCGAGCCGCCCATCGTGGCCACCGGCCTGGAGCACGCCGTCGCCCGCAACAGCGGCATGGTCGTCAAGGCCGAGCAAGACGGCACCGTCACGCTCGTCGACGCCAACCACATCGTCATCGACCAGACCAACGTCTACAAACTCCGCAAATACGTCGGCCTCAACGAACGCACCTGCCTGAACCAGAAGCCGATCGTCACTCTGGGCCAGAAGGTCAAAAAGGGCGACATCATGGCCGACGGCGCGGCCACCTACAAAGGTGAGCTGGCCCTGGGCCGCAACGTCCTCGTCGCCTTCATGGCCTGGGACGGTTACAACTTCGAAGACGCCATCATCATCAGCGAAAAGCTGGTGAAACAGGATGTCTACACCTCGATCCATATCGAGGAATTCGAAATCGAGATCCGCGAGACCAAGCTCGGCCGCGAGGAATTCACCCGCGATATCCCCAACGTCTCCGACAAGGCCCTGCGCAACCTCGACAACAACGGCATCGTCCACGTCGGCACCTACGTCAAGCCGGGCGAAATCCTCGTCGGCAAGGTCGCTCCCAAGTCCAAGAGCGAGCTGACCCCCGAGGAAAAACTGCTCCACGCCATCTTCGGCCGCGCCGGCGAAGATGTGAAAAACGACAGCCTGGAAGTCCCCTCCGGCGTCGAGGGCATCGTCATCAACACCCAGCGCTTCTCGCGCCGGATGAGCCTCAGCGAAGACGACAAGAAGGCCTTCGACAAGGAACTGAAAGACGCCGAGACCGCCGAGGCCCACAAGATCGCCGACGAGTACCGCACCCTGGTCGAGGCCGTCGAGGCCCTCGTCGGCGGCCCGATCAACAGCCCCGACACCGGCAAGGCGTTCGGCAAGGAAAAGGACGTCATCAAGCTGGCGGACGAGAGCGAGGCCTTCTTCAAGGCTCCGCTCGACATCCGCAGCCCCAAGGCCGCCGAGGAAGCCAAGGCCCTGCTCGCCCAGTACCGCCCCCGCCTGGAAACCCTGCGTGACGACCGCGACCGACTGCTCAACAGCATGAAGCGCGGCGACGAGCTGCCCTCCGGCGTACTCCAGATGGTCAAGGTCTACATCGCCACCAAGCGGATCATCTCCGTCGGCGATAAAATGGCCGGTCGCCACGGCAACAAGGGCGTCATCTCCAAGATCCTGCCCGAAGAGGACATGCCGTTCCTCGAAGACGGCACCCCCGTCGAGATCCTCCTGAACCCGCTCGGCGTGCCCAGCCGCATGAACGTCGGCCAGATCCTCGAAACCCACCTGGGTTGGGCCGCCGCGCGACTCGGCTTCCAGGCCGTCTGCCCCGTCTTCGACGGCGCCGACGAATCGATCATCCACGACGCCCTCCGCGAGGCCGGCCTGCCCCTCAACGGCAAGGCCGTCCTCTACGACGGACGCACCGGCCAGGCGTTCGACCAGAAAGTCACGGTCGGTTATATCTACATGCTCAAGCTCCACCACCTCGTCGACGACAAGATCCACGCCCGCGCCACCGGTCCATACAGCCTCATCACCCAGCAGCCGCTGGGCGGCAAGGCCCGGTTCGGCGGCCAGCGGTTCGGCGAGATGGAAGTCTGGGCCTTGGAAGCGTACGGCGCAGCCTACGTCCTCCAGGAGCTGCTCACCGTCAAGAGCGACGACGTCGAGGGCCGCACCAAGATCTACGAAAGCATGGTCAAGGGCGAGAACACCCTCGAAGCCGGCACCCCCGCCAGCTTCGACGTCCTCACCAACGAAATCCGCGGCCTCGGCCTCAACATGCAGCTCGAAAAGAAGCGGGAGTGATCCACATCCCAGGGTAACGATCGCGGGGCGATCGCAGAGTGCCCCCCAAACATATCATCCCCGCGAAGGCGGGGATCCAGGACGCACGGCATCGCCCCTCAACCCATCCCGCGAACAAATCCTGGTGTCTGTATGAGACCCACACCCGCATAACAAAACCCTATTCCCCATTTGATCAGGCCCCGCCCGTCACCACTCAAGGTATCGACGGACGGGGCCTGCTCATTCGAATTGCGACGGCACTCAGGGCCGAGAGAGCCTGGAGTTCGGGAAGCCCCGTCGAGCGAAACCCTCTCCAATTCGCTCTTCCCATGCCCGGAGCCGATTCACGGCACTATGCACTCAATACGTCCGGCCCAGATGCTCGACGATCGCCCGCTTCAGCTCCAGCGGCTCAAACGCCCCATTCTTGCGATAAATCACCTTTCCGCCCGGTGCGATCACCACCGTGTGCGGAATCGGACCCGGCCAGCCCTTGTCGAGCGCGTCGGCCAATGCGTCCTTGTCATCGCCCTGGAACAGGTAGTTCTGAGACGAGACATGGTTCTCCGTCAAAATCCGCAACGCCTCGTCCTTCTTATCCGCTTCGTCCAGGCTGATCGTCACCAGGCGAAACGGCCGTCCCCGGTACATCCGGTTGATCGTGACCAGCTCGGGCAATTCCTGCACGCACGGCCCGCACCACGTCGCCCACAGGTTCACCACCAGCAGTTGATCCGTATCGTTCCGCGCTAGCTTCGCGGCGGCCGCGACGTCGATCGGCTCCATCGCCACCGGCTCGGCGTTCCACTCCGCCAGCGTCTCCTTCGCGTTCTCCCGCTTGTCCGACCATTTTGTCGAGCAGCCAAACACTCGCGTCGTCTCCACCGGAACCGGCTTGCCAGCCAGCAGCGCGTCAATCGCATCGAAGGCGTCGCGCTTGGTCACCGGCTTCACCTCCTGGTCGTCGAGCCGCCCTTGATACCGCAGCTTTCGCTCGGCGTCGAAAATGAAAATGTGCGGCGTCGCCAGCACGCCATACGCCCGCGAGGTCGCCTGCGTCTCACCGTCATAAAGATACGGATACGCATAATGATGATCGCGAGCCCGGATCTTCATATCCTCGAACGAATCGCCCAGATCGGTGTAGCCCAGCTCATCCAGCCGCACCGCCAGCGGGTCGTTGGGCGAGATGGCGACCAGCGCCACACCCTTCGGTCCATAGTCGGCGTGCAGCTTCGCCACCCGTTCCTCATAGGCTTGCGCGGTGGGGCAGTGGTTGCAGGTGAACAGCACGGCCAGCACCTTGGCGTCGGCGTACTCGGCCAACGTATGCGTCTTACCATCCACGCCCGGCAGCCGGAAGTCCGGCGCGGGGCTGCCGATCGACAGTGGCGTGGCATCTTCGCCGCGAACGACATTGGCGGTCGTCCCCGCGGCAATCAACATCATCAACGCGAGCGATCGACGCATGGCTGCGAATCTCCGGTAGGTGTGCCCCTGATCCTCCTACCGGAGATGATCCTTCCCCTTGCGGGCCGACGCAAGAGCGCCACGTCCCCCGCCGCACTCACTCAGAATGCCGGCACAGCCCGCACCCCGCAGGCTCAATGGCGCCGGGCGGCACCACGCAAATCGGGTAACGGTCCAGCCCCAGCGCCGGGATCAGCCACGAATTGTCGAGTGCTCGCTGGTCGAAGCCCCGCTCCTCGCTTCGCATCATCACCTGACGCGCCATATAACGCGTCGCCGGCTGCCCGATCCGGATCAAGGGATAATGACGCCGACCGAAATCGGGATCGACCGCGGCCACGGCGTGAATGCAGTCCGCCACATACACGTCCATCAACGCACTGATGGCTCGATACTGGGCACCTCCCGCACTCAGCTCGTTGTAGATGGCGACCGACCGGTTATACAGCCGAGGCGTGATTCGGAACGGTCCCCACATCCGTATATGTTCGTGATTCGCCAGCACGATACTCATCGTTTGCTCAAGTGTCAGGTTGATTCCCGGCTCGGGCCGCGCCGCCCACACACGCACCCGCAACGACTCCGGATACCAGCTTATCGTATGAGAAAATAGCTGATACCCCGCCGGATCGCTTTCCTCACCCACAGCGCGGACGAACGTCGCCCAGGTGTGCGAATTCCGAAGATGTTTCGGCTGATCTTCCGACCCGAACAAAAGGAGATAGTAAGACTCGCCGGCCCTCACCGCCGACGGCACCCATCCCCACAACAGGATTGCCATCAAGGCCAAGCGTAGCGAGCGGGGCATGGTCGCTTTCCTGATAAACAACGCGCAGTTCGTTCGATCAACGGGCGTCCGCGCCGCGAGGCGATTCTCTTCACCTTGTCATCGGATCAGTCACGCCGTCATCTTTCACTGCGTGCCGCCCGGCCGAATCGCCCCTCGCGACCATCCCGCCTATCCGCCGCATTCCGCACATCGAGAAAAGCCTACCAACGCCAGTTGGCTCCGTCAGTGAGAAATCCACGCCTTCCATCACAGTACCCAAACGGATTACCCTGGCTGCTCTCGGAGAACGACCAACAGGAACGCCGGCCTACATTCGGTGATCTCCACTTCAATCCAACGCACTCACGAGGGCGGCACACAATGCCTCGCTTTCTCTCGCTGGCCTTGATCCTGGTCCTGACCCATCTGGTCACTGCCGCGCCAAACGGCGTGAACCGTCCCTCTGCGGATTCCGACGCCAAGTTCTCGGCCCTCGTCGAGGATTACTTCGCCCAGCGATTCGCGGCCCACCCCACCGAGGGAACCGCCGCCGGCCTGCACGACTACGACTCGCAACTCGACAACCTCTCCCGCGACGCCATCAACGGCCGTATCGCCACGCTACGCGACCAGAGCGCCACACTCAAAGCCATCGACCACGCCACGCTCAACGCCGCCAACGCCCTCGACGCCGAGTTCCTCGCCTCTCAAATTCAAGGGGAATTGCACGATCTCGCAACCCTCGAAACCTGGCGCAACCCGATGGTTTACGCCGGACTGCCCGGCCAGGCCGTCGACGGCCTCATCAAGCGCGACTTTGCCCCGCCCGCCGACCGCCTCCGGTCCCTCATCGCCCGCGAAAAACAGCTCCCGGCCCTGTTCGACGCCGCCCGCGCCAATGTCGAAAATCCACCCAAGGAGTTCACCGACCTGGCGATCCGCATGGCCAAAGGCTCGCTCGGCTTCTTCCAGACCGCCGTGCCCCAGTGGGCACACGCCGCCGCCGGCGACGACGCCATGCTCAAGGCCGAGTTCGACGCAGCGAACAGCGAAGTCATCCGCGCCTTCGAATCCTTCGCCATGTGGCTCGAAGCCGACCTCAAACCTCGCTCAAACGGCGTCTACGCCATCGGTGCCGAGAATTTCTCCAAGAAACTTAAATATGACGAGATGATTGATGCCTCGCTCGCCGAAGTTCTCGCCCGGGGCGAAAGCAATCTTGAGAAGGATTTCACCGACTTCATCGTCACCGCCCGCAAGATTGACCCCAACCGCACGCCCGCCGAGGTGATGAAAAGCCTGTCCGACACCCACCCCACCGCCGACGACCTCATCCCCAGCGTGGAGCGCAGCGTCGAAGCCGCGCGTGCCTACCTGATCGAAAAGGACATTGTGACGGTTCCCTCCGAGGTCCGCTGCCGGATCGAGGAAACCCCGCCTTACGCCCGCTCGGGCGGCTTCGCCTCGATGGACACGCCCGGCCCCTACGAAACCAAGGCCACCGAGGCGTTTTATTACGTCACCCCCGTCGAGGCCGACTGGGACCCCCAGCACAAGGAAGAACATCTCCGCCTGTTCAATGCCCCCGTTGTCGCCATGATCAACGTCCACGAGGCCTACCCCGGCCACTACCTCCAATTTCTCTACGCCCCTCGGTTCCCCACCAAGGTCCGCAAACTCCTTTACTGCGGCACCAACGCCGAAGGCTGGGCGCACTACACCGAGCAGATGATGGTCGACCAGGGCTTCGGCGGCGGTGACCCCAAGATCCGGCTCGCCCAACTCCAAGAAGCCCTCCTCCGCGATTGTCGCTACGTCGCCGGCATCAAGCTCCATACCCAGGGCTGGACCGTCGAGCAGGCCGCCAAGTTGTTCGAGGAAAAAGGATTCCAGGAACCTGCCAACGCCTACGAGGAGGCCCGCCGCGGTGCCTATAATCCCACATATCTTTATTACACCTACGGCAAGCTCGACATCCTCGCGCTCCGGGCCGAATACCTCAAGGCCCACCCCGGCGCGACCCTCCGCGACTTCCACGACGCCTTCGTCCTCCAGGGCGGACTGCCCATCCCCCTCGTCCGCCGCATCCTGCTCCAGCCGTGAGCACACTCTCCGGTAGGGTGGGCATCGCCCACCTCTCAGCGAATGGCGTCGCGCGGATCAACCCGCTTCCTCGGCCCCAGACGCATTTCATTGCATCGCCCCATCCACATACCGCGCATGTCCGCTTGCAGCCCGCTCCCCCAGCGTCCGCACGCCCCAACCCCACAGCCATGTCCCAGCGGCCGCCCCCACGGCCGCTGAGATCGCATCCGTGATCTCGGCAGTCCGATCCACCAGGAAAAGCTGCCCGACCTCAAGCACCAGCGCGATCACGAACCCAACCACCACCGCCCACACCAGAGGCCGCCCCCGCCGCGTTCCCGCCGCCAGCAACGCACCCAGCGGCACATACGCCAGCGCCTGAGTCAACAAATCAGCCAGCGCCGGAATTCCCGTCCGCTCGTAATACGCCCAGAACGGTATAAATTGGGCGATGCCCACGCTCGGCCAGGTTCCGTCCGCCCGCAATTGGGGTGGCGTCCATGCCGCAAGCACCACGCCCGCCAGCCACAATCCCAGCGCCGGCCCAATCCAACGCCGCGCCCCAATCCCTCGATTCGCCACCACCACGCCCGCCCCAATCCCCGCCCCAGTCATCGCCAGGGCCACCGAGGTCATGTCCGTCTCGCGGCTCGACACGATCAGTTGCGCCAGTTCGACCCCCAACGCAATGACAGCCGCCCCGGCCGCCAGTGCCGCCACAACCGCAAGCCCACGCCGCCCGCCTT
>JBGSYY010000568.1:0-8619 GCA_041750675.1 Isosphaeraceae bacterium
GATCTCGCCAGCCTCGACGGCGAGTGTCAGACCGGCGCGGCCGCTGAGGTAGGGAACGGTCTGGTTCATCAGGAAGAAGAAGGACCAATCGGCGATGGGGAACTCGTTCCAACTGGCGTTGACCTGGGGGACTCGGGTGAGGGCGGTGGTCCAGAGCAGGACGCGGCCGGCGCGGGCGTCGGGGTTGTTCGGGTCGGCGGAGACGGTGCGTTCGAGGAGGGCCGGCGAATCGTCCTCGTAGGCGAGCAGGGTGCGGGCGTCGGCAATGGCGGCTGCGGGGAGGGTCTTGTAGATGGGGACCCGGGCAAGTTCAGTGGCGAGTTCGGTGGCGTAGGGTTGGAAGAGGCCGGAGGTTATGTCGAGGCGGCCGAAGGTGAAATCCTTGTGGACGCGGGGACGATCGAGGGTGGCGGGCATGAGGGCCTGAGCTTCGGGCGAGGTGTTGTAGGCGTCGAGGTCGGCGGCAACGCGGTCGCCGACGCCGATGACCAGGCCGCCGCCCTGCTTGACGTAATCACTGAGGGCCGACCAGAGGGTGGGCGCGGGGCGTTCGACGTTGAGCAGGAAGATGCTGGCGTAGCCGGGCAATCGGCGGCGGAGCTGGTCGATATCGAGCTGAGTGGTGAGGAGGGTTTCGACCTGATAGGGGCGCGGGGCGTCGTCGCGAGTGCGGAGGACTTCGGGGTCGATGGCGTTGGCGACGTACTGGGCGTCGAGAGCGCGGTCGGCGAGGATGAGGACCTTGACGGCGGGGCGGACGTCGAAGGTAAGGAAATAGGCGTCGTTGGCGGGGAGCGGATCGGCCTCGCCGGTGAGTCGCAGTTCGACGCGGTGCTGGCCGGGACCGAAGCGCGGGGAGAAGGTGGGGGCTTCGACCTCGGTGTTGGCGGGGACGTCGACGAGTTTTTGGTCGCGCTTCTGGCCGTCGACGTAGTATTCGAGAACGCGTCGAGCGGGCTTGCCGGTGGCGCGGACCCAGGCGCGGATGGGGAGCGGTTCGTCCTGGCCGACGAGGGCGTTGGTTGGCTCGACGCGGGTGATGGCGGCGTCGACGCGGGCGTTGGCGGGAGGCCCGACGTTCAGCAGGTAGACGCCGACGGAGGGGCCTGAGTCCTTGTTGTCGCCCGGGGCGATTTCGGGTTTTTTGGGGCCGAGGTCGATGGAATCGCTCGAGGACCAGGCGGAGCGGGCGAGGTCGGTGAAGACGAAGACTTCACGGCGGGGCTGATTGGCGTCGGCGACGGTGCGAGCGGCGAGGGCGACCGACTGGTTGAGGGGCTGGTTGGCAGGCTCGATCTCCAGTGAGTTGATCAGGCCTCGGGCGGCGGCCGGGGAGAGGCGGGATGGCTCGGCGGGGCGGCCGGAGTTGATGACGTAGATGTCGCTGGAGGGATGGGTGCGCTGGAGGAGTTCGGTGGCGCGGAGCTTGGCCTCGTCGAGGCGGGATTGGTCTTGCTCGGCGTAGGCCATGGAGAGACTGGTATCGAAGACGAGGGCCATGGCGGACTGGACGTTGGCGTCGCCGGCGGCGACCTTGGCGTTGAAGCGGGGTCGGGCGAGGGCGAGTGCCATGAGGGCGATGAGGGCGACGCGGGCGAGCAGGAGGAGCCAGTTTTTGACGCGGAGGCGGCGGGTGGTGCGTTGCTGGCGGTTGCGAAGCAGTCGCAAGGCGGGGAAGACGACGCGCTTGGGAGTCTGGCGCATGAAGAGGTGGAGGATGACGGGGATGGCGGCCAGGGCGATCCCCGCGGCGAGACCGGCGTTGATGAAGAGGGAGCCCATGCGGGAGTCGAACCGAGTGTAAGGGTTTTAGGATATGTCCACGATTCAGGCGCGGGCTTGACGGCTGAGGAGGTAGCTCATGAGGGCCTTGTCGAAGGGCATCCCGGTGTGGAGGGGAACGTAGTCGATGCGGGCGCGGGAGCAGTCCTTGCGATATTCGTTCTGGAACTCGGCGACTTCCTCAAGGTAGTCGGCCTTGACGCCTTCGGCGTCGAGGAGGAGGGTTTCGCGGGACTCGTTGTCTTCGAACTCGTAGAGGCCGCTGAAGGGAAAGGTGGCCTCGGCCTCGTCGAGGATGTGGAACAGGATGACATCGTGGCCGGCGTGGCGGAGGCGGTGCAAGGCCTTGCGGATGGGTTCGGGGTCGGCGAGGAGGTCGCTGAAGATCATGAGCAGGCTGCGGTGGCGGAGCATTCCGGCGACCTGGTTGAGCGAGTGGGCGATGTCGGTTGTGCCCCGGGGCGCGAGGCGTGAGAGCAGGGAGAGGATGTTGGCGATCTGGGATCGCTTGCTGCGTGGGCCGAGGCTTTGGCGGATTTTTTCGTCGAAGGCGATGAGACCGACGGGGTCTTGCTGGTGGATCATCAGGTAGGCGAGCGCGGCGGCGAGGCTGATGCCGTATTCGAACTTGGTGAGGTCCTGGCGGTAGGTGTAGCCCATGGAGGCGCTCAGATCCATGAGCAGGTAGCCGGTGAGGTTGGTTTCGGCCTCGAACTTCTTGATGTAGAAGCGGTCGGTTTTGGCGTAAACGTTCCAGTCGATGTCGGAGATATTGTCGCCGGCGGAGTATTTGCGGTGTTCGGAGAACTCGACGGAGAAGCCGTGGAAGGGGCTGGCGTGGAGGCCGGTGAGGAATCCTTCGACGATGAATCGGGCGCGAAGGTCGAGCCGGGAGACCTGGCGGATGACTTCGGGCTTGAGGTATTTTTCGGAGGTGGTGGGCATGGCTGAGGTTTTACCCCTTGGAAGTCTCGACGCTCGAGGCGGGGCGATTGTTCGCGGGACGACAGCCCAGACTAGGCTTTCGGAAG
This sequence comes from Isosphaeraceae bacterium, assembly GCA_041750675.1. Classification (GTDB taxonomy): domain Bacteria; phylum Planctomycetota; class Planctomycetia; order Isosphaerales; family Isosphaeraceae; genus BPJS01. Next base: position 2,814 of record JBGSYY010000568.1, read on the forward strand.
GCGGGAAGGCGAGCTAGGGTCGCGACGGAGTTCCAACAGCCCGACTACGCTTGACCCGGGACGACCTGTCACTGCCGGTCGCGGGAGACTGGATGGAGAAGTGTACGTGAGCGTCGACATTCTGGCGATCGCGGGATGGCAGTTGGCCGAGGAAGGAACACCTCCTACACCCTATGACGAGTTCGTTCGTCGCCTGGGTTTTTCTCTCCAAGGCAAACAGTTGATCGACCCACCCGTAGGTTCGATGGGTTTCGACCTGCGCCTTCCGGGTGCGGGGACCGAGTTTGAACTTCGCCGCGCGTTGTATGGGTTTTTTCTGGAATCCTTTGCATCGGAAGTTTGTTATGCGATTGATGTGAATCATGGCGAGTGGAAGTTCTTGCCACGTGAATTGAAGCTCACATCTCATTTCGAGCCATTTCCGGTGTGCGTTACGCCCTGGGCGGAGTATGTCGTCTTTGGTAGCGGCGACTTTTCGCATGGCGTCTTCTGCAATCCCTCCAATCAACATCTGGTGGTATTTGGCGGTTCCCTTGTCGCGCGATTTTCGGGACTGCTCGGCGATCGCAACGTCACGGTGCAGTTTGCGGCGGAGAATTGTCGAGCTCTCCGCAGCGGTCCAGGCCCCTTGAATCCACGTGGGTGATGGGGCTCAGCTTCGGCCGTATTTGGGGATGGTCGGTTCGGGGATGGTTTCGAGGAGGCGCTTGATGATGGTTTCGGGGGTCTGGCCTTCGGCCTGGGCCTGGAAGTTGGTGCTGATGCGGTGGCGGAGGACGGGGACGGCGACCTTGCGGATGTCGTCGTAGGAGACGCTGAAGCGGCCGTCCATGGCGGCCATGGCCTTGGCGCCGAGGATGAGTGACTGGCCGGCGCGGGGGCCTGCGCCCCAGTCGATCAGCTCCTTGATGAAGGGGGGGGTCTCGGTGTCGTTGGGGCGGGTGGAGCGGACCAGACGGGCGACGTATTTGACGGGATAGTCGGTGATCTGGACGGAGGTGACGAGCTTCTGGAGGTTGATAATGGCCTTGGCGGAGAGGACCTTGCGAAGCTCGGGGGATTCGCCCTTGGTGGTGTTGGAGAGGATTTTTTCTTCCTCGTCGAGCGAGGGGTAGCCGACGCGGATGTCGAACATGAAGCGGTCGAGCTGGGCTTCGGGGAGGGGATAGGTCCCCTCCTGCTCGATGGGGTTCTGGGTGGCGATGACGAAGAAGGGGTCGGGAACGCGGAGGGTTTCCTGGCCGACGGTGACTTCGCGCTCCTGCATGGCCTGGAGCAAAGCGGCCTGAGTCTTGGGTGGGGTTCGGTTGATTTCGTCGGCGAGGACGATGTTGGAGAAGATGGGACCGGGGACGAAGCGAAATTCGCGACGGCCGGATTCCGGCTCCTCAAGGACGTTGGTGCCGGTGATGTCGGAAGGCATGAGGTCGGGGGTGAACTGGATGCGCTTGAAGCCGACGTCGAGGATTCGGGCCATGGAGCTGACGAGCAGGGTTTTGGCCAGGCCGGGGACGCCGACGAGCAGGCAATGGCCGCGGGTGAAGATGGCGGCGAAGATCAGCTCGATGACGTCTTGCTGGCCGACGATCGACTTGCCCAGTTCGCCGAGCATGAGATCGCGGGTGTTTCGAAACTCGTCGAGCAGCTGGGTGATGCGATCGGCGGAGGTGGACATGCGGGGATGATGCCTCTGTCGCGGGGGGTGGCGCGGGATGAGTCAAGACGGAGCGACACGAACGAACGGGGGACCGCCCTGTTCCCGCCGGGTCGTGGCGGCGCTGAACGCGGCGTCGTCAAACGAGGAACGCTGAACGGTCGGCCAGGAGAGCCGATCGAGAACGGCGGCGAAAACCGAATGAGATGCCGCATTCTAGGTGCAAGAGGAGCGTTGATTCAAGAACGCGGCGCGTGCTGCTGAAAGACGAGGCTACCACGCACTGATACTCGGCAGGGAACCTGGATTCGCGATGGTTGGCCATTTCAAAAGGGTTTGGCCCAACTCCGGTGAGAATCCTGAGATACGCTGCTGCGCGCGAATTAGGAGGCAACTGCGTCGAGGCGCGGCATCGTGGTTGCTTGGGTGGAGAGATCGAACCGGTTACCGATCGTGGCGCACGCCGCGAAGGGGAATGTTTAGACCTCAGGCGTTGAGGTCGTTCGCGGTACCGGCCCAGCAAGGGCGAGGAAGAAATGGGCTCCTGGATTTCCAAACTGATTCGATGGCCGATTTATGGGACGTTTCTATTGGTGGGTTTGTCGGTGGCGATGGGTCGTTGGATGGGTCCGGAACTGGAACGGCGTCGGCTGAGAGGTTCATCTCCGTCGTCGTTGGTATGTGATTCTGGGGAGGGACGGCAGGAGGTGCTGTTTCTGGATGGGGACTTGCGATGCCTAACGTCGATGCGGATGCCTGAGGGTGAGACTCTGGAGGCGGCGGGTTTGTCGCCCTGGGAGGATGGATGGGGCCATGCCGAGGTGGCGGGCTTGTGGCTTTCCTCATCGGGCGAGGGCAACGACCGCGTTCGAGTTGCGTTCGGCCTGGCTCGGGTGCGTTACCCGGATGGTGAGATTTTGAATCGGGTGCCGACCGAGACGCTGCCGGGTGGACCGCCTTGCTGGGTAGACGCGACCGGGGATGAAATCGTGTTCGCCTCGGGAGTGGGTCAGTTGTGCCGGTTCGCGTTTACGGGTTCCACGGACCCGCGATCGTCCGATGGCTGCGACGTCGAGCCGACCGTGCTTATGTGGGATGTGGAAGTGCCGGGAGCGATTAGCGATTTGACTCGGCCGGTGGGGACGGGCTGTGAGGGGCTTTACCTGGCATCGGTGCGCCGCGAGCAGGGCGGGCGGGGAACGGAGTTCGGGCAATCGGAGATCTGGTGGTTACGGATGGATGCGAAGGCAACGCGAGTCGTGGGTGCGGGTCGGTTGACTCGGACCACCGAGAGCGAGGAACTCTGCGAACGGTATCCGGTGTTGGGACGCGATCGGAGTGGGTCGCCACAATTGGCGTATCTTTCCAAGGGTCGTGGTGTTTCGGACTGGTCGTTGCGGTTGACGGAGGTGGTATTTTCGCCGGCGTCAAGCCGCCCAATCGAAGTGAAGGGATTATCGCGCGAGGTGGCGACCGGTTGCGTGGGAAGCCCGGCGGCATTCGGGGGTGATGGGCGTGTGACGTATCTTATGCCGACAAAATCTGATGAGGGGGGGCCAGAGTATCGGGTGGCGGGCGTGGGGTTGGAGGAGGCGGTTGAGGTGGCGAGCCGGCCTTGAAGGATTCGGTTCGGAAAAGGGGGACAGGCACCGCCGAAGTTGGGCGGAGCCGGTCCCCGGTTTCTCGAAGGCGGACGGAGCCAGTCCGTGTTTTTCTCTGTGCCAGGATTAATTCGCGGGACGAGGTGAGTGGCGAAGCCGTGCGCCCTGGGTCCCCGCCTTCGCGGGGATGACTCGTTCGGGTTGTTAAGACGATCGGGCCTCGATCTTTCGCTGGAATGCGTATGAGGCGCCGTTAGAAGGCGGGGACGAGGGAGTGGATGGCGTCCTGAACTTCCTTCATGCGGATTGGTTTGTGGAGGACGACGAGGCGGTCGTCGGTGGGGAGTGAGGCGGCGAGGTCGGCCTGTTTGGGGCCGAGGATGACGAGGGCCGAGAGTGGGTCGCCCTTTTCGTGGGCTGTTTCGTGCATGTTGAGGAAGGCATCAAGGGCCTCGTCGCCGAGACCGTCGGCGTCGAAGACGACGGCGCTGGCCGGTGCTTCGCGGTAGCGTTCGGCGGCGCGCTCGGGGTCGCGGACGAGGATGACGCGGTAGCCCATTTTGGAGAGGGCTTTCTTGAAGGCTTCCTGAATCGCGTCCTGGGCTTCGACGCAGAGGATGCTCTTGGTGAGGCTCGTGCGGCGGATGAAGGCGGCTTCGAGCAGGTCCTCGTCGGTGACGGCGGCTTTTTCGCGTGCCTCGGGTGCGGCTTCATCACCGTAGAAGGTTTCGAGATCGGTGAGGACCTCGGCCATGTTCTGGTAGCGTTTTTCGAGCTTCATCTGCATCATTTTTTCGATGATGCGGCAGAGGCCGATGGGGGGCGCGTTGCGGAGGTCGGCGAGGGGTTTGATGGCGCTGAAGCTGCGTTTGAGCATCTTGGCGAGCGGGTCGGCGGCTTCGACCTCGGGGAGCGGCAGCACGCCGGTGAGCATCTGGTAGAAGACGCAGCCAAGGAAATAGATATCGGAGCGAGGGTCGCCCTTGGGGCTGCCGCAGGTGCGTTCGAGTGCCGAATAGTCGACGGTTCGGGTGTGGGCGAATTCGGTGATGCGGTCGTCGCCGACGGTGGCGAGACCGAAGTCGACGAGCTTGGACTCGCGGCTATTCGAGATGAGGATGTTGGTGCCCTTGATGTCGCGGTGAGTGATTTGATGCTCATGCGAGTATTTCAGGCCGCGGGCGAGTCCGAGGATGATGGGCGCTGCATCGACGAAGTTGATCTGGCCGCGGATGCGGAGGAAGTCGCGGAGGTTGGAGCCTTCGACGTATTCCATGCTCATGAACTGGTTGCGATCGACCTCGCCGTATTCGAGGATGCGGACGATATTGGGGTGGACGAGTCGCATGCCGGCCTCGGCCTCCTGGGCGAAGCGGGCGACGGCGGCGGCATCGGTGGTGAAGCGACGGCGGAGGACCTTGATGGCGACGGGGTTGTTGGAGGCGGTGTGGACTCCTCGGTAGACGCGGGCGAAGGTGCCCTCGGCGATGTGGAAGAGAACCTTGTAGTGGCCAAAGAAGAAGCCGTTGACCTCGCCCTTGAGGAGCTTGTCGCGCTGCCAGCTCGTGAGAGCCCCTTTGCGGACCAAGGCTTTCGCGAGCGCCTGAACGGAGCCGTCGTCGGCCTCCTCGCGGGCCTCGCTCATCTGGGTGGAGGTGACGAGGTCGAGCAAGACGGCGCGGTCGGCGAGGGTTTCGGTATCGATCTCGGGCATCGAGATGGACGCTCCTCGGCTCGGCCGTAAAGAGTGTGTGCTTAATGGAAAGGCGAAAGTGACGAGGCTGGCGAGTTATTCTAGCATCCCGGACGCTCCCCTTGAGGATACGGGGTGTTTCCGGCGCCGTGACAGGCCCCGGGCAGCGAGCAAGGCGAGGGCGGGGACGATTGGGGCGCGCATGCGGAGGTCGGTCCAGTAGGCGGCGTGGACGAGGGTGAGTCCGAGAATCATGGTGATTGGTAGAATGAGCGGCCAGGTGAGAGAGTCGCGTTTTACTAGGCCGCGGAAGGCAAGGAGCCAGAATGGGATGGTCCAGGCGGCGGTGAGGAGGCGGAGCGGGGTGCCGTAAACGGAGGGTGCGGGGGCCAAAGCCCAGAAGCGGGCGAGGCGGGAGAGTGAGGCGCGGAGGAAATCGAGGGGATTGTCGGCGATGAAGCGAAGGGCTTGATCGCGCAGCAGGCGGTCGGCGGCGGGTTCGGGGAGGCCGGCGGCGGCTCGGTTGGCATTGACGAAAAAGCGATGCTGATTGGGGCCGGACCAGGTGGCGTGGGGTGGGCCGTGGAGGACGTCGGCGTAGTATTCGGGATTATTGGCGAGATAGAGGGTGTAGCCGCCGTGGGTGGTGGTGAAGACAGGTTCGCCGAGGACGATGGCGTTGCGGATCGCCCAGGGTGCGAGCGTGAGGAGCAGGCCAAGGCCGACGATTGCGGTGCGATGGAGTCGGTGCACGGGCGATCCAGGTGTTGTCAGACCGGCGGCGAGTAGGGCGAGACAGGCTCCGGGCAAGGTGCTGGGTCGGGTGAGGGCGGCGAGTGCGAGCAGGACGCCGGTGAA
>JBGSYY010000569.1:0-5653 GCA_041750675.1 Isosphaeraceae bacterium
CTCGGCCGCGGCGGTAAATACCTTCTCACGCAGCGACTCGGGAGGTACGTCGGCGACGACCTCGAACTCCGCTCGATCCTCAAGCACCTTGGCCAGGCCGCGAAACACCAACGCCGCCCCACCCGACTCCGCCCGTGCGAACTCCTCGACTTCCTCCTCGATCTCGCCGCGCGTGCCATTGATATTCAAAGCGAATATGTTGATAAGCCGCGCGGCGACCTCACGCCAGGCCTCGCTGGCGGGGTCGACGTAGCGCGGGACGATCCGCTGCTTCTGGTTGCGGGTGAGGACGAGGTTGCCGGTGAGCATGGGATCGCCGCGTGTTCAGGAGATTTCGTGCCACACCCGCGCGGGGACATAGCGCGAGACGTGGCCGACATTGAGGGTGGCGACGACAAGGTCGTCATCCGGCTGGGCGACCGCGAGGGCCTGGGCAGCGAGGATGGCGTCGGTGTCTAGAGCCGGATCGGGGGCGGTTGGCCGGCCGGTGTTGCGGGCTTCTGCCCAGAAGGCGGCGGCCTGATGCATGACGGCCGTCGTCAATGGGGCATATTCGAGCAATTCCTTAAGTCGATTGAGGCGTAGGACGGAAAGCGAACGACCGCCGCGAATCAGTTCGCGGCGAATTTCGTAATCGGCGATTTCGGGAACGACAACCCGAACGCCCATGTCGTACACCGATTGAAGCCAACGTTGCGCCGCTTCGGCGACCTTCGTCTTCTTCGGATTACAGAGCAGTCCGAGCGGCCCGGAATCAAGGACGATCAGGCGGCTTGGCATCAGAGAATGCGGCCCTCGGCGCGACGAGTCTCTGCCAGGGCGTTCATCAGGTACTCGAGGGTTTCCGCCTGCTCCTCGGGAGTGCCGATGCGTGCAATCTGTTCCAAGCCGGCGCGGAGCCGTTCCGAGCGGCGTCGTTGGTCCTCGGGTGCGAGGCCGGGGGCCGTGGGTGTTGTCGGGGAAGGCTCCATCGGAGTCGGAGTCGTGGCGTTCGTCGGGAACTGGGCGCTCGGAGCAGTAGTCCTCTCCTCGTAAATCTCGGCCTTCGAGAAATACCGAGACGGGTTGGCGGGGCTATTGACGTACGCGCCCGGCGCCGTGGTACCAGCGGCAACCGCGACCCGCCTGCCCAGCGAACCCTTGCGACCGGAGGTCTTCCACCTCAAGGATTCCATGGCGATGCGCACGGCAACCCCGACCGCCTGGCGGAATCGAATTGTTGCGTGGGAATTGGTGCCGGCCAGATAGGCGGCCACGTCGGACCGCTGTTCGATGCCACGCACGACGCCGGCCAACGCCGGCCGTTTACGCCGTGAGGCGGCCAGCATCGCCGCCTGAGCGGCGGGGTCGTCCAGGCTCTGCAGGATGGCATCAAAGTTGACGGGCCAGCGACCGATCTCGTTGCGAAATTTCGCACCCTGGGTGTCAGCCAGAAACTGATTGAGCGTGGGCATTACAAGCTCCAGTGGAGGTCCGCCCTTGTTGTGGAACTCTGCAATGGAATGCTACATTTGGCTATCACGGACGTCAACCTCCCGTCATATCAGGCCGCCATACGCGCTATGTTGCCTGCGGCGGTTGGAGGTGAATTCCTCCACCGTGCCGCGGGTGACAACCTCATAAAGCGTGGCCTGCTTGTCGCCCTTCTTCCGCAGAATGCGGCCCAGCCGCTGAACATGCTCACGCACCGAGCCCGAGCCCGACAGGATCACCGCCACGTTCGCCTCGGGCACATTCACACCCTCATTCAGCACGCGCGAGGTGGCCACAATCGGATACTCGCCCGAGTTGAACTTCTGGAGCACGTCGCGGCGCTCCTTCGCCTTCGTCTGGTGGGTGATCACCGGCACCAGAAAGCGGCGGGCGATCTCGTAAACAGTCGCGTTATCGTGTGTAAAGATGATCATCCGATCGCCATGATGCATGTCCAGGATGCGGCCCAGCAAGGCCAGCTTCGCCGGCGCGGCCAGGGCCAGCTCGCGCTGGTCGCGATACGCCTGGTACGCCATGCGGCCGTCGGACGAGCGAAACGCCAGCGACAGAAACTTGGCCCAGGCATCCTTCTGCCGCATGTCGATGCCATTATCACGCAGAAAGTTGCGGTAAATTTCGCGACTGCTCTCGTACCGAAACCGCTCTTCCTCGGTCAGGTTCACATAAAGCGCTTCAACCGTGTAGTCCGCCAGAAAACGGCCCGCAAGCTGGCGGATCTCACGCCGATAAACGATCGGCCCGACAAGCTGATCGAGCTTCATGTGGGCATTGTCGGCCCGCTCGGGCGTCGCCGTTAGACCGAGCCTAAACGGCGCGATGGCGCAACGCGCGGCCAGCGAATACGTTTGCCCGGGGAGATGGTGGCACTCGTCAAAAACGACCAACCCGAACCGGCAGCCGATTCGCTCCATATGCATATATGCCGAATCATACGTTGTGACGGTCAACGGATGAATCTCGTTCGACCCGCCTCCCAGCATCCCGATCTCGGTCTCGAAGCACAGCGACAGCTCGTCGTACCATTGGTTCATCAGGTCGATGGTCGGCGTGATGACCAGCGTGGGCCGCCCGGCCTTTTCGATGGCCAGGTTCGCCAGATGCGTCTTACCGGTGCCCGTGGGCAGCACGACAACGCCCCGCCCGCCGCCCTGCCACCAGGCGTCCAGCGATTCCTGCTGGTGCGGAAACGCGGCCTTATCGATGCGGATCGGCCAGGTCGTCGATTTGTAAGTTCGGGCCTCGTCGGTATAGGGAATCTTGCGCCGGAGGATCTCCTCGACGATCGTGCGATACCAGATTGCCTCCGCCCGATGGACCCCGGTGCGGGGATCAAAGGCGAGGCCGGGGAGGTCGAGGCTCTCGTCCGGCCCCGGGCCTTCGACGACGATCGTGCCGGAGTCGAACCGCAGCACCAGGCGGGCTGGGGTGATCGGATCGCTCGTCATCGTCATCCGTCGAGGTCCAGCTTGAGCCAGTCGAAGATGTTGGCGGGAGTTAGCGATAGGCCGGGGAGAACTTCGGCGACGGGCAGCCCGATGGACGCGGGAACGACGAACGGCTCCTGCCCGGGCAGGAACGCCTGCACCTCGCGGCGATTCGGATCGATCAACCAGCCGATCCGGCCACCGTGATGGGTGGTGAAGCTCAGCCGCTCGCGCGGCCCCTGAGGACTTTGGCCTGGAGACAGGATCTCGATGTGCAAGGCGGGGGCGACTCGGATCTCGTCAATCGGTTCGCCGTGCGCGTCCAGAACAATCTGATCCCGGGTCAGGAAGACCACATCGGGAACGATCGAACGACCGGCGAACGTGCAACGCAGCTCAGGAAAGGCGAGTCCGAGCCGCTGAGAGTGTGCGAAGCTGTCCAGGAACGAAAGCAGCTTGGACTGAATCCGACTGTGCTTGGCGCGAGGAGACACTTTCGGCTCCACATGGCCGTTGATGAATTCGAGATACGGCTTCTCGTCGATCTCGGGGAGCCGGAGGAACTGATCGAGAGTCAGCGGCTCGCCGGGGATGATCGTCGACGTGGGTCGGACACTCGCCATGAGGGCCCCTCTCGTGTAGGTGTATGGAAGTTTACCCGGTAATCGAGGAGAACTCCAGGCAGGCTAGATCGAGGGGATCGGGTCGGACGGCCTGGCGTGCGCTCGGCGCACTGGCCGTGCCCATGATTCTAAGGGGCCCCGCACAATCTGCGGACGCCCACCGCTCGCCGGCGCAAACTATCCATGCCCGAAGCCCCGATCAAAGGCCTCCAGATCACGCAGATGAGCCTGGTAAACCGAGCGAAACGTATCCGCGTCGATGGTCCAGCGCGGTTTGTCCTCGGTGTGGCGGTGGCAGTGCTCCTGAATCAGGCGATTCAAGAACTTGAAAAGCTGGCGCGGGGTGCGGAGCTGGTTGAGGCTGTCGGTGATCGTGTCGTCCGAGATGGCTTCATCGAGGAACTGGCGGAGGCGGGGCGGATTGGAGTCGTCGGGGGGGCGGCCGGCGCAGACACGAAGGCGGTCGCTGGCGAGGTCGTAAAGCGACGCGCCGCTCCAGCGCAGCGGCTTGATCATGTTCAGCTTGTCGGGCCGCGCGCGATCGTAAAACGCCTTGTCCTCCTTCTCCAGATAATAGGCCATCTCGATCGGCAGCAGCAGCTTCACGCCCAGCCCCGGGTGCCTGAGAAACTTGTGATCGAGCAACGGCCATACCAGGGCGCGCATCCGCCGCGGATCGCCTTCAATCAATTGCGGCTCGTCCACACGGTCGATGATCACGACAATTCCCGCGTAGCCCAGCGCGGCAAGCAGGCCCTGTAGCTTACGGAGCAGCTCGTAGCGCTCCTCAACACCGCCCCGTCGCTCATCAGGCAGCGGCTGGCCCACCAGTTCATCGGGGTTGAACCAGACCAACGCGCGACGCACCGCCGCCGGATCGCGATTCAACACACGCAACGCGCCGCGAACCTGCCGCGCGCGCCACTCACACCGCACCCAGCGAACGGCCATCGGGGCAAACGCCCCAGCCAGACCCAGCAAGAGCCAGCGCAACCAGCCCCAATCACGCGCCCCCGGCATCAACGCCAGAACCAGCACAAACGCCAGCAGCCCAAGGCCCGCGATCCACCAATCGATCCGACGCCAGGCCGGGCGAAATCCCGTCGAACGCCGCAGCCAGGCCCAGCGGCGGTCGAGCGGCTCGCCCGTCGATTGATCGTACAGGGCCGCCAGCAACAGGGCGTCACGCCGCACTTCCGGCGGCAATCCGCGGAGTGGCGTTTTCTCAACCTTGATCTGATCGATCAGCTTGGTCACGGCCAGCGAGAGAATCGAATCCATGTGATCGGAAAGCCGCACGCTCTTGAGCACCTCCTCGGCGTTCCGCGCGGCGGTGGCCGCCTTCAGGTGGTCGAGCGGCGGATTGAAGTCGTCGTACGAAACGACGAACACGCGCGCGTCCGGATGTTCCTGGTTATGTTTCTCGATCTCTGCGATGACCTGAAGCCGAAGCGCGGTCTTGCCGCTGCCTTTTTCACCGAAGACGATCGCCGTCGAGGGGTCGTCGGGGCTTCCGAAAAACTTGGTCCATGCCGGATGATGGATGGTGCGCAGACACCCACGTTTGAAAACCGTGTCGGTCTGCGCATCTTCTTCACTGAAGGGGTCGAGGGTGATGCCGTGATGTTCCAGAAATTGATCGATCTTCATCGGTCACTCGTCAGGTCGCCCGGCCCGCGTGATCAACGACACCACGCGCGGCCTTCCGGCGATTCGTCATACACGATCGACGGCGGTCGGGGCAACCGTGGTCGGGTCCTCACGGCATGGGCATTGTGGTTCATCGCGACGGCCGGTTGTGGGGGGAGTATCGACGCACCGCCCTCCACGACGCCGTTGATCCGCGTTGCCGCGGCCAGCGACCTGGCCAACGCCTTGCCCCTCATCATCAAGGATTTTGAAGCGGCGCGGGGCGTGCGGATCGAGGCGGTTTACGGCTCCGCGGGTCAACTCGCGCGGCAGATCGAGAACGGCGCGCCGGTGGATGTCTTCCTCTCGGCCGATCGCGGGTATGTCGACGGTCTTGTGCAGCAGAATCTGATCGACGCGGCGACCGTGCGGATGTACGCGGTCGGCCGCCTCAGCCTGATCGCCCGGACGGAGCTGGGCGTC
>JBGSYY010000570.1:0-3925 GCA_041750675.1 Isosphaeraceae bacterium
GGCGCCGAGCTTGCCTTCATTACCCGACGGGGAGTTGATCGATTATGAGGCCCATTATCGAACGAAGGATGTGACGGCGGCGCAGCTCTGGGTGGATGTGAAGTTTCTTCGGGAGTTGAAGCGTTTTCCGGAAGTCGAGCAAGCGCTGCTGGCGTACTTGAAGTTTCAGTCGAAGAAGGCGGAGCCTTGGATGTATTTGTTGCTTGCGACGGCCTATGAGCTCAACGGGAGAGGCCAGGAAGCGGCGAAGACGGCGGTGGGATGGGCGGGATACCTGGCGAGGTCGCAGGGGGACCCGTTCACGTTGATCGAGGTGGCGGACGTGATGCTGCTGCGCGATTTTCCTGAGATTGCGATACCGAGGCCGGGTGTGGCTCCGGTACGGGCGAGCGAGCTGCTGGAGACGGCGTATGAGAAGGCGCCGCACCGGGCGGAGCCTTTATTGATGATGCTGCTGCTTGCGGAGCGGACGAAGGATGGGGAATTGTTGGCGAAGGCGAGCGAACGGATGCTGGCGTTGGGCTGGCCGGGAACGGATGAGGCGTGGCGGCAGGGCGTGCGTCGGCGTGTGGAAGCGTTTGCGAAGGAGCTTGAGGTTGAGGGTGAAGGAGAGGCAGCGCGTGCGCTGATCGCGCGGTTGGAGGCGGCCTGGAATCGGGATCTCGTGGTGAGGTTGACGTGGAAGGGAGACGCCGGGCTGGAGTTGAAGGTGACGGAGCCGTTGGGGGCGGTTGCGAGTATGTCGTCGCCGAGGACGGTGTTCGGCGGGGCGATTGTCGCGAGTGGACGAGGCAAGCGGGCGGAGAGCCTGTATACGTGTCCGCGGGGGTTCTCAGGGAAGTATCGGGTCGAGATTGCGGTGCTTTATGACAACGATGCGGACCCGGCGCGGGAGGTGACGCTGGAGATTGTCAGGCATGAAGGTCGTGCGGATGAGGAACGGGACGTGAGGACGATTAGCGACCTGGGTAATCTGGGGCCGATTGAGGCGGAGTTGAGTGGGGGTCGACGGACGAGTGTGTTGCCGTTCTCGGCACCGACGCGATTGAAGATGGGAGCGGAGCTGGTGGATGGAGGAGAATCGGGCGAGAACGAGACCGGAGAAAATCGACCTGGGAGTGCGGCCAGGGCGGCGGATTTGCTTCGACCGCCGGCGCGTGAGAGAGCCGGGGAGTCGAAAGGAACGGAGACGGGACCGATCAAGTGAGGGGTTTGCGCGAGAGCGGCCCGATGATGGGAGACGAGCCGAGAGGGTTTTGATATAAACGGGGTTGCTGAGGGATGGTTTTCGGCTCGTTTCGGCTTTTTGCAATGGTGGGTTGAATTGGGCCGCTTCGGAGAGGAGAGGGATTCCTTGATGAGGACGCCGCATGTTGTCCGGGTCGGCGACGAGGCCGAGGGTGATCGGCTGAAGGAGGCGGTGGAGTGCCTGGGGGGGCGACTTGAGCACCGGCCTACGATCGAGGGGCTGATCGTTGGGTCGTCGTGCTCGGGAGGGGGTCCGGATCTTGTCGTGCTGGATCATGCGGGGTGCGACGGAGGATGTCGGGGCGCGGTGATGTCGGTTCGCGGAGATTCGATCGAAGTGGGGTTGATGGTGAGGCTGGGTGCGGGTGATGAGATTGGGGCCGCGTGGTTACTGGAGGCGGGGGCGGACGATGTGATCGGCCGTGGGACAAGCGACATAGTGCGGCTGGTTGGAGCACTGTCACGGGTGTTGAGGCGGGTGGAGGCGAGGCGTGGCGGTCGGTCGAGTGGATCGAGCGGGCAGGCGGAGTGGGGCGAGTTGGGGTGGATTCGCTCGGAGGACCGATGCGGGCGGGCGCTGGGGATTTTGATCGATGTGGCGACGCGGTCAAATCGATCGGTGTTGATCGAGGGAGAGACGGGGACGGGGAAATCGCGGCTGGCGCGGTGGATCCATGGCCGGAGTGCCGGGGCTGGTCCGATGGTTGAGTTTCGGGTGGAAGGTCGCCCGGACTCGGTGGTGGAGACGCTGCTGTTTCGGGGGGAGGGTCGAGGTCATGCGGGCAAGGGGAGCGAGTCGAGAGCGGGGGCCGTGGATCGGGCGCGTGGCGGCACGCTGATTCTGGAGGAGATTTCGGCGTTGCCGCGTGGGGTGCAGGTGGAGTTGTCGCGCCGCCTGGATGAGCTGGGGTCGGTGTCGAGCGAAAATCGATTTCGGTTGATCGCGACCAACTCGGTAGCGCTTGAGCCGCTCGTGCATTCGCGGCAATTTTGCGGGGAGCTGCTGGCGCGAATGTCGTCGTTGCGGATCGCACTGCCGCCGCTTCGGGAGAGGCGAAATGAGATTGGGCGGCTGGCGGAGTGCATCTTGAAGGAGAGGCGAGGTCATAGTGTGCCGCCGGTGGAGCGAATTTCGGTGGAGGCGTTGCGACTGCTGACGGCGCATGACTGGCCGGGGAACGTGCGGGAACTGGAGGAGGTGCTTGAGTATGCGATTGGGCTGGCGCGTGAGAGTGTGATTCGGCGTGAGGAGTTGCCAGCGGGGTTTGGGGCAGTCGCAGGTTTGGTGGTGGATCCTGAAGATCCGATTGACGTGGGACAGAAGCTCAAGCCGTTACTAGCTTCGTTGATGAGCCGAGTGGAGCGTGCGTATTTGGAGCGATTGCTGGGCTGGTATCGGGGGCGAGTGCCCGCATGTGCGGAGCATGCGCGGATGACACGGCGGGTCTTGGGCGAACGATTGCGGAAGCACGGACTGGATCCGAAGGTGTTTGAGGACACCACCGGAGAAATGACTGGACCCGAGCGGGCTGGGTATCGTCAGCTTTTATTGGCCTTTGATGGGGTTCGCGAAGTGGGGCAACGGGGGAGTCAGGAGCGGGCTTGAGTGAGGCCCCATTTGGGGATTCGGGATTGCAGTGCGTCCCGGATTCGACTGCGGGCGGGCGGGCGGTGTGATACGGGACCGAGGATTAGTTCGCGGGATGAGGTGAGGGGCGAAAAGCCTTCGACCCTGGATCCCCGCCTTCGCGGGGATGACACGTTCGAGGGGGGCACCGCGCGATCGACCTGCGATCGTTACCTGGGATGCGTATGAGTCTACTTCGCGGCCCCCCCTGCTCTCGCCTGGATGATGGAGGTCCCAGGATTGGTTCGGGGGATGAGGTGAGGGGCGAAAAGCCTTCGACCCTGGATCCCCGCCTTCGCGGGGATGACACGTTCGAGGGGGGCACCGCGCGATCGACCTGCGATCGTTACCTGGGATGCGTATGACTGGGAGAGGCCGCTTTTGCCTCTCGGGCAGTCGTTTCTGAGTGCTAGCTTCGGATCTGCCCGTCGCCGTGGACGATCCACTTCGTGGTGGTTAGTTCGCGCAGGCCGCAGGGGCCTCGGGCGTGGAACTTGTCGGTGGAGATGCCGATCTCGGCGCCAAGGCCGAGTTCGCAGCCGTCGTTGAATCGGGTGCTGGCGTTGACGACGACGCAGGAGCTATCCACCTCGGCGGTGAAGCGGCGGGCGGAGGCGAGGTCGCGGGTGAGGATGGCCTCGGTGTGACCGGATCCGTGACGTGTGATGTGTTCGATCGCGGCGTCGAGTGAGTCGACCACGGCGACGGCGAGAATCAGGTCGAGGTATTCGGTATTCCAGTCGGCGGGAGTTGCGGGGGACATACCGGGGAAGATTCGGCACGCGATCTCGTCGCCGCGAAGTTCGACGCCGGCGTTTTGAAGTGATTCGGCGGCATGGGGGAGGAAGGAGGGGGCGATGTCGCGGTGGACGAGCAGGGTTTCGGCGGCGTTGCAAACGCCGGGACGTTGAACCTTGGCGTTGAGCACGATCGGCAGCACTGACTCGGGGTCGGCGGAGGCGTCGACGTAAACGTGGCAGTTGCCGGCGTAGTGTTTGAGGACGGGCATGGCGGCCTCGGCGACGACGCGGCGGATGAGGCTCTCGCCGC
>JBGSYY010000571.1:0-2650 GCA_041750675.1 Isosphaeraceae bacterium
GCCCTCGGGCGAGAAGCCTGCAAGCTCGGCAACCCCGCCCGTCCGGCTCGACACCGCCCGCCCCCCCGAGCCACCACACCGCAACCCGTCGACCAGCGAGCCCGCTCGGTTCGACGACCTGCTCATCGACCACTACGACGACCATACCACCTGAACGCCCGCGGTCGCCGCGTCGTCAAACCTGCGTGTTGATCAGCAGCAGAACAATCGTCATCACGATCATCAGCGTCAAAATCGTGGCGAACAGCCGCAACGCGTGCTGGCCGATCCGTCGCCAATCCTCGTGCCGCGACGCCGCGTAAACCAGGCTCACAGCCAGCGCGAGCGGTAGGAAAAACCAGTAAATCCCCAGGCCGGCCAGGTTCATGCTCGGCCTCCCGCCGTGGTGGGTCGCTTCACTTCGCTCGTCGGTGCGGTGGAGGCAATCTCGACGACCTCCTCATGATGGGCAGGTCCGTCCATCGCGTCGTAAATCGCCAGGATATTCAGCAAACCGGCGACGACCGTATAAACCCATCCCACTTCAAGCATCCGACCTAAACGCGGATAAAGCCCCGACACCACCTCCATCGGCGGCTCCGCCAGAAACCCGCCCAGAATCGGCGGCATCCCGAAGTGCGCCAGTGTCGCCTGAATCAACCCCGGCAACGCGGCCAACCCGACCCAGAACTGGGCCAGATAGTCGAACCGAAACTTCTCGGGATCGCTCATCGGGCTGGCCCAGCGCCAGTAGACGTTCTTCGCCTCACCCAGCACCAGCCCCAGCAAGAACAGCCCCAGGATGCACACAAAGTACAGGACCGCCTTGCCGCGACGCCCCTGATACCAGTGCCCCAGACCCGGCACCAGCCACGCCAGAAACCCCGCCAGGAAGCGGTTCTTCAGGTCCACCTCGGGCGTCGTGGATTCCAAGGAAGGCTGGCTCAAAGCGGCACCTGATCTCGAGTTCGCTGTGTGAACGCCCGCCCACGCGAGCGATTCGCTTGATGTGATCGAAAGAGCATACCCCAAACCGAGAAGGGGACGCTAGCGAGCTTCCCGTCTCCTCTGCGGCTCATGGTCTCATGGTCGGAAACCAGGATCGTTGGCATCATTCGACCTCGGCCCGATTCAAAAGCGCTCGCAATCTCGCCTCATCGAGGATCTCAATCCCCAGCCCCCGCGCCTTCTCCAGCTTGCTCCCCGGTTCCTCGCCCACCAGCAAATAGCTCGTCGATTTCGAAACCGATCCCGTCACCTTGCCTCCCGCCTGCTTGATGAGGGCTTCGGCCTCCCCGCGGCTCAGCGTCGGCAGCGTGCCCGTGATCACGATCGTCTTGCCCGATAGCGGCAGCCCGGTCCGCGTCGAGGCGACAACCGGACGCGGCTTCACTCCGGCATCCAGCAATGCGTCGATCTGCCGGCCGTGCTTCGGATTGTGCAAATACGAATGCACACTCTCCGATACCACCGGCCCCAGCCCCGGCACCGCCGCCAGCTCGTCGAGCGTCGCCGACCGGACCGCCTCCAGCGTCCCAAACCGCTCCGCGAGCACTTCAGCCGCGCGCGTGCCCACATGGCGAATCGCCAGCCCGGTCAAAAAGCGATCGAGCGGGCGCGACTTGCTCGCCTCCAGCCCCGCCACCACGTTCTCGGTGTTCTTCTTGCCGAACGTGCGGACAACTTCGTAGCCATCGTCGCGGATCGTCGTCGAAAGCACCAGCGCCGCCAGCGAATCGGGATCGAGCCGATAAAGGTCCGCGATCTGCCGCACCATCCCCTGATCGACGAGCTGATCGATCAGCTTCTCGCCCAGGCCCTCGATGTCCATCGCGTCTCGACCGGCATAATAACGGATCCACTCCTTGAGCTGCGCCGGGCATTCCGAGGGCGCGTTCGTACATCGATAATCGACCTCTCCCTCCGAACGCTCCACCGCCGCGCCGCAACTTGGGCATCTTGTCGGAAAGTCATAGACCCGCTCGGCCCCGGTGCGGCCGGACGTCTCGACGCGCACTACCTGGGGAATGATCTCGCCGGCCTTCTGTACAACCACCGCATCGCCGATCCGCACATCCTTCCGGGCGATCTCGTCGGCATTGTGCAACGTCGCGCGGCGCACCGTCGTGCCCGCCAGTTGCACCGGCTCCAGCTCGGCCACCGGAGTCAGCTTGCCGGTCTTGCCCACCTGCACCGTGATATCGAGAATCCGCGTGACCGCTTGCTCAGCCGCGTATTTGTACGCGATCAGCCAGCGCGGGCTTTTCGATCGCGTGCCCAGCCGTTGCCGCTGCCGCAGATCGTCGACCTTGATGACCAGTCCATCGGTCTGATACGGCAAACCATTCCGCTCTTCTTCCCAGCGCGCCGCGTGCGCGATCACTCCTTCGATCGAATCGTAAATCGACACATGCGGCGTCACCGGTAGACCCCAGCGCCGAAAGTCCTCCAGGAGTCCGCTATAGGTTTCCCGCTCCAGACCGGCGATTTCCCCCAGTCCGTGCGCGACGAATTTCAAACGCCGCTGCGCACACTGCCTCGGGTCGAGCAGCTTGAGCGAGCCGGCCGTCGAGTTGCGCGGGTTCGCGAACACCTCGAGGCCCTGCGCGCGACGCTCGTCGTTCAAGCGCGCGAACGCTGCGATCGGCATCAGTACCTCTCCGCGCACTTC